>NZ_JAAGLX010000059.1:0-41843 GCF_010548325.1 Streptomyces sp. SID13666
GGCGGCTCGCGGGGCGGCGGCTGCCCGGGTCGCGGGAGCGGCCGCGGTGGCGGCCACCGCGGCGAGCGCGGCGGCCAGGACGGTGCGCCGCGGAGCGGGTCTGGTCATGGCGGTGTTCCCCTCGCTGTGAACGACGGAGTCGGTCCGGCCGCGTCGGCGGGCCCGCGGCGGATGCGCCTTACTATCGCGGCTCCTCCGGCCTTTCTGCCAGGGTTTCCGGCGCGTGCCACCGACCAACATTGGAACAGACCACTGACGCTATCCCGGCAGGACCACGAGGTCACGGCCCGTCAGGTTCAGCCGCTCGCCGGAGTTCTCGGTGCAGACCGCGATGTCCTCGATCCGGGCACCGAACCGGCCGGGGAGGTAGATGCCGGGTTCGATGGAGAACGCCATCCCTGGCTCGAGCGGGCGCTTGCTGCCCGCCACGATGTACGGCTCCTCGTGCGTCTCCAGGCCGATGCCGTGCCCCGTGCGGTGGATGAAGTGCTCGCCGTAACCGGCGCCGGCGATGATGTCGCGGCCGACGGCGTCCAGCGCCTCGGCGGTGATCCCCGGGCGCACCGCCTCGACCTGCGCGTGCTGGGCGCGCTGCAGCACGTCGTACAGCTCCCGGAAGTCGGGGTGCGGCTCGCCGACGGCGTAGGTGCGCGTCGAGTCGGAGCAGTAGCCGTCCTCGGTGGTGCCGCCGATGTCGACCACGACGGGATCGCCGGCCCGGACGAACCGGTCGGAGACCTCGTGGTGCGGGCTCGCGCCGTTGGGTCCCGAGGCGACGATGACGAAATCGACGGTGACATGGTCGGTCGCGAGGATCGCGTCCGCGATGTCGCGGGCGATCTCGCGCTCGGTGCGGCCGGGCCGCAGCCACTCGCCCATCCTGCGGTGCACCCGGTCGATCGCGGCCCCGGCCCGCCGCAGCGCCGCCACCTCGGCCGGGCTCTTGCGCATCCGCAGCTCCTGCAGCACCTCGCCGGCCAGCACCGCCTCGGCCCGCGGCAGCGCGGCGGTGAAGGCGAGCAGCTTCTCGGCCCACATGTGGTTGTCGACGGCGACCCGGCGGGCGCCGGCCGGCAGCCGGCCGGCGATCAGCTCGTAGGCGTTGTCGGTCTCGGCGAAGCCGGTGATGTCGATACCGAGGCCGCCGACGGGCGAGGCCAGCGCGGCCGGCCGCTCCAGGGCGGGGACGACGAGGAACGCGTCGCCCTCGGTGGGCACCACCAGGCAGGTGAGGCGCTCCAGCGGCAGCGCCTGATAGCCGGTGAGGTAGCGTAGATCGGCGCCCGGCGAGATGAGCAGGGCGTCCAGACCCGCGCCGGCGGCGGCCTTGCGGGCGAGTTCGAGGCGCTCGGCCGGATACAGCCCGGCGGAGTCGGCGGCGGAAGCTGAGGAGTCGGTCACGCGTCACACGGTAGACGCCCCTGGCGTCCGGCGGAGGCCGGCCGGCAGGACGCGTCGCGGCCCCGGCCGCGCCGTGCTCAGGGCTCGCTACGCTGGGCCCGATGAACGATCAAGCCGCCCCCGCCCCGAGCGACCCGCTCGCGGAGTTCGCCGCGCATCTGCGGGAGCTGCCGCCGTCGTGCGGCCCGGTCCGGATCGTCGCCGTGGACGGGCACGCCGGTTCCGGCAAGACCACGTACGCCGCCCGGCTCGCCGGCGCGCTCGGCGGGGCGCCCGTCGTCCATCTGGACGATCTGGCCACCCATGACGAGCTGTTCGCGTGGACCGGCCGGCTGCGGGAGCAGGTCCTGGAGCCGCTGGCCGCCGGCCGGACGGCACGGCACGGCGTCTACGACTGGACGCGGCGGCGCTTCGACGGCGTCCGCGAGGTGCCCCCCGCACCCGTCGTCCTCCTGGAGGGCGTCGGAAGCGGACGGGCCGCCCTCCGACCGCTGCTGTCGCACCTGCTGTGGCTCGAGGTCCCCCGTGACACGGCCAGGGACCGCGGACAGCTGCGGGACGGCCCGGAGATGAACGCGTTCTGGTCCTCCTGGATGCGCGCGCAGGACGCGCACTTCGTGTCCGATCCCTCACAGCCGTTCGCGGACCATCTGGTACTGCTGAGACCAGAGGGATACGAGATGCTTCCGGGGCCCGGGAGGCACTCCCGAACACCATGATCCCTCACGGACGGTGACCGATTACCGCCGGTGCGCTGCCACTTCCAGAAGGCCCTCACGGAGCCCTCCGGAGCGGCTTGACCGGGGGGGTGTACAGGAATTACGTTCTCAATAAGCGGTCAGTGCGGGCCGCTCCCATGATCCGAAGCCCCCGGTTGTTCCCCCGTGACCGGGGGCTTCGCTGCGTCCCGGCCCGGTCCACCGGGCCCCTGGGGCCGCCTTTTCCTCACCCACTGTCACCACCCGGAGTCCGTGCGTCGAACGGCGCGGGGCCGAGGGGACCGCTGCGCCGCTCTACGGCACCGACGTCATCGCAGGTACGATGCGAACGGGGTGCGGTGGCAGGTGGGGGCACGACTCCCATGCGCCAACTCCCGTCCCGGTCCTCAGGGTTGGGACGGGGTACAGCAGCAAGCCGCGGGGGAACGGTTGGTGGGGACCTGATGGACTTCGGGACAGAGCGCTCGGGCGCCCCCGCCGGCCTCGCCTGGCTGCGCGCCGTGGACGCCTACACCGTCGGGGCGTACGCGCAGGCCGAGGAGGAGTTCCGGGCCGCCGTCCGGCTCGATCCGGGCATGGCGGACGCCTGGCTTGGCCTGCACGCGCTGCGCGCGGACACCTCGACGGCGCTGCTGCAGATGTACCGCCACCGGGACCGCTTCGGCGAGGAGCGCCGGGCCCACCGGCGGTCGATCAACTCCTGGTACTGGCTCGGCTGGTGGGTGCAGCCGGTGCTGGAGTCGGACCGCGATCTGCTGCTCGCGCACGCCTCGCACTGGCTGGACGGCCGGCATGTCGCCGAGCTGGACCGCGCGCTGGCCGAGTGCCCGCCCGTCGACACCGACCGGCAGGTGCGCTTTCTGCACGCCTGCCGGGCCTATCTGGTCAAGGACTGGGAGCAGCTGGTCCGCAACACCGAGCCGCTGCTGGGCGATCCGGTGCTCGGCATCGAGGCGGGCCTGTTCGGCGGCATGGCCCGCGTCCGGCTGGAGCTGTGCGGGCAGGCCGAACCGCTGCTGGCCGCCGCGCTGATGCGCTGCCGCAGCGAGCAGCCGCAGCGCAAGGAGCTGCGCTACTGGCTGGCCCGCGCCTACGAGGGCACCGGCCGCACCGCCGCTGCGCTGCCGCTGTACCGGGCGGTGCACCGGGTGGACCCGGCGTTCATGGACACCGCCGCCCGGCTGGCCGCGATCAACGAGTCCGACGGGCTCGACGAGGGCGCGGGCGCCGGTCTGGCGGCCGTCTCGCTGTCCGGCCTCGGCCAGGCCTCCCCCGATGTGCTGGACGGCCCGGACTCCGCCCTGCTGACCGGCGAACCGATGGACGGCCGCGGCCCCGGCACCGAACTGGAGGAGCCCGCGCTGACGCTCGGCCCGCCGGACGACGACGTACGGGAGAAGGCCGGGGTGGCGTCCATGGCGTTGCCGCCCCCGCTGTCGATGACGGCGCCGGACCCGATGCTGCTCGGCCAGGCACTCGCCGAACTGGACCGCATGGTCGGGCTGGAGCCGGTGAAGCGGCAGGTGCGGGCGCTGTCGGCGCAACTGCGGATGGCCCGGCTGCGGGCCGGCCAGGGCCTGCCGGTGCAGCCCCCCAAGCGTCACTTCGTCTTCTCCGGCCCCTCCGGCACCGGCAAGACCACCGTGGCGCGGATACTCGGCCGGGTCTTCTACGCGCTGGGGCTGCTCGGCGGCGATCATCTCGTCGAGGCCCAGCGGTCCGACCTGGTGGGCGAGTTCCTGGGGCAGACCGCGGTCAAGGCCAACGAGCTGATCGATTCCGCGCTCGGCGGGGTGCTCTTCGTGGACGAGGCGTACGCCCTGTCCAACTCCGGCTACTCCAAGGGCGACGCCTACGGCGACGAGGCGCTCCAGGTGCTCCTCAAGCGCGCCGAGGACAACCGCGACCGCCTCGTGGTGATCCTCGCCGGCTATCCGGAGGGCATGGACCGGCTGCTGGCGGTGAACCCCGGGCTCAGCTCCCGCTTCACCACCCGGGTCGACTTCCCCAGCTACCGGCCGCTGGAGCTGACCCGGATCGGCGAGGTCCTCGCCGCGGACAACGGCGACCACTGGGACGAGGAGGCGCTGGAGGAACTGCGGGCGATCAGCGCCCATGTCGTCGACCAGGGCTGGATAGACGAGCTGGGCAACGGCCGGCTGCTGCGCACCCTGTACGAGAAGAGCTGCGCCTATCGCGATCTGCGGCTGTCGGACTACCCCGGCTCCCCCAACCGCGACGATCTGTCGACGCTGCGGCTCCCGGACCTGATGCAGGCCTACGGCGAGGTGCTGTCGGGGCGCGGCCCGGGGGTGCCGCCGGGCGAACCGGCCGAGTAGGCCGGTCCGCCACGGGTGGCGAACGCCAGGCGTCAGGTCCGTCCGGCGATCGTCGGCAGCTCGCGGTGCGCCGGGTCGCGCACCTCGCCGACCAGCATCTCCAGGACGTCCTCCAGCGCGACCAGTCCGATCGGGCGCCCGTCGGCGTCCGCGACCGCCGCGAGGTGCGACGCCGCCCGCCGCATCTGGGTGAGCGCGTCGTCCAGCGGCAGGTCGGCGCGGAGCGTCGCCATCGGGCGCCAGAGCCGCTGCGGCACCGGGTGGCTGCCGTCCTCGACGTCCAGGACGTCCTTGACGTGCAGATAGCCCAGATAGGCGCCGTCGGGGCCGGCCACCGGGAACCGTGAGTACCCGGTGTGCACGGTGAGTTCCTCGACCTGGCGCGGGGTCACCGACGGATCCACCGTGATCAGCTCGGCGGGGCGCAGCAGCACCTCGATGACCGGGCGGGTGCCCAGCTCCAGGGCGTCCTCCAGGCGTTCCTGCTCGTCGTGGTCGAGCAGCCCGGCCCGCCGGGCGTCCTCGACGAGCACCGTCAGCTCCTCGCTGGTGAAAACGGAGTCGACCTCGTCCTTCGGCTCGACCCGGAACAGCTTCAGGATCACCCGCGCGCAGCTGCCCAGTACGGTGATCACCGGCCGGAACACCCGGGCGAAGGCGACGAGTCCGGGGCTGAGCCACAGCGCGGTCTTCTCCGGGGCGGCCATCGCCAGGTTCTTCGGCACCATTTCGCCGATCACCAGGTGCAGCGAGACCACCACCGCGAGCGCCAGGACGTACCCGAGCGCGTGCGCCAGCCCCTCGGGCATCTGCGCGGCCTCGAAGAGCGGTTCCAGCAGATGGGAGATGGTCGGCTCGGCGACCGCTCCCAGGGTGAGTGAGCAGACGGTGATGCCGAACTGGGCCGCCGCCATCATGCGCGGCAGGTTCTCCAGCCCGTACAGGACGGTACGGGCCCGCCGGTGTTCCGCGGCGAGCGGTTCGATCTGGCTGCGGCGTACCGAGACCAGGGCGAACTCCGCGCCGACGAAGAAGCCGTTGGCGAGCACCAGCAGGACGGCGAAGAGCAGTTGGAGGACGCTCATCGGGCGCCCCCCTGTTCGTCCTGGGTGCCGGCACCGGGGCCGGTGCGCACGATGCGCACCCGTTCCGCCCGGTGGTGGGAGACCTCCCGCACCCGCAGCTCCCAGTCGGGCAGCACCGCGGTGTCACCGGGTTCGGGGATCCGCGCCAGCAGGTCGGCGACGAGCCCGGCGACCGTCTCGTACGGGCCCTCCGGGGCCTGCAGCCCGATCCGGGCGAGCGTGTCCACCCGGCAGCCGCCGTCGGCGTCCCAGGCCGGCAGGCCGTCCTCGGCCGCGGCCTGTGCCAGTTCCGGCAGGTCCACGGCGTCGTGCTCGTCGCGCACCTCGCCGACGAGTTCCTCGATGATGTCCTCCAGGGTCACGACACCGGCCGTGCCGCCGTACTCGTCGACGACGACGGCGATCGGCTGCTGGCTGCGCAGCAGTTGCAGCAGCTGCCGGCCCGCCAGCGTCTCGGGGACCAGCAGCGGCGAGACCGAGATCCGGCCCACCGGGGTGCGGTCGCGCAGCGGGGCGGCGACGGCGAGGGCGTTCTTGAGGTGGACCATCCCGATGATGTCGTCCAGCCGTTCCCGGTAGACCGGGAAGCGGGACAGGCCGGTGGCCCGGGTGAGGTTGAGGACGTCGGCGGCGGTGGCGGTGTCCTCCAGCGCGCTGACCCGGACCCGGGGCGTCATTACGTTGGCGGCCGTCAGGTCGCCGAGCGACAGGGTACGGACGAACAGGTCGGCGGTGTCCTGCTCCAGGGTGCCGGCCTGCGCCGAGTGCCGGGCGAGGGAGACCAGTTCGCTGGGGGTGCGGGCCGAGGCCAGCTCGTCGGCGGGCTCGACGCCGAGCATCCGCACCAGCCGGTTGGCGATCCGGTTGAGCACTTCGATGACCGGCCGGAAGGCGGTGGAGAACACCCGCTGCGGGCCGGCCACGAACCGGGCCACCTGCAGCGGGCGGGAGACCGCCCAGTTCTTGGGGACGAGCTCGCCGACGACCATCTGGACGGCCGAGGCGAGCATCATGCCGATGACGACACCGACCCCGGGGGCGGCGCGCTCGGGCAGTCCGGCCGAGGTGAGCGGGCCGGTGAGCAGCTGGGCCAGCGCCGGTTCGGCGAGCATGCCGACCACCAGCGAGGTGATGGTGATGCCCAGCTGGGTGCCGGAGAGCTGGAACGACAGCTTCCGCAGCGCGGCCACCACGCTCCGGGCCCGGCGGTCGCCCTCGGCGGCGGCGCGTTCCGCGGCCGGCCGGTCGACGGTCACCAGACCGAATTCGGCGGCGACGAAGAAGCCGTTGGCGAGGATCAGGACGAATGCCGCACACAGCAGCAACAACGAGGTGCTCATGCCGCCGCTCCGGGAATTACGGGAACTCCGCTGGAGGGAGGGGCGGCGCAGGTACTACCAGACGATTTGGACATCGTCGTTTGGGTGTCACTCCTTGGGTCGGTGGGGCCCCGCGGGCAGTCTGCGGAAGCACTGCCCGACTCCAGAGTAATCAAGAGCGGGGCTCGGTCGGCAGCCCTACCTGGTGCCGGGCTGCCCTGTGCCGCGCGCTTCGGCCAGCGCCCGCAACTGGCGGGCGGCGCGGACCGCCTGGTCCCGGCCGCCACCGGGCTGGATGCCCATCGCGGCCAGGCTGGTGCCGTCGGTGAGGTCGAGATAGACCCACGGGTCGCCGGTCCGCAGATTGACCTTGACGACCTCGGCCCATTCCAGCCGGCGGCTGGCGACCAGGTTCACCACGGTGATCCCGTCGTCGTCCGCGACCACCTTGGGCCGGCTGAGCACCGCGAGCAGCGCGAAGATCAGCAGTCCGGTGATGATCATGGTGGCCCGGTCCCCCGGGCCCCAGGGCTGCGCTCCGTCGCTGGGCATCATCAGGGCGACGGCGGTGAGCACGACGAGCAGGCCCGCCCCGACCGTCAGCAGCACCACGCGGGTGCGGACCGGACGGAAGGTGACGGGCAGCTCGGGCAGGACCGCGGCGGCGGACGGGCCGGGCTTGCCGGACATCACAGGCGCGCGGCGTGGATGCCGGTGGTGAGGATCGCGCGGGCGCCGAGCTCGTACAGCTCGTCCATGATCCGCTGGGCGTCGCGGCTGGGGACCATGGCGCGGACGGCGACCCAGCCCTCGTGGTGCAGCGGCGAGACGGTCGGCGACTCCAGGCCCGGGGTGAGGGCCACGGCCCGCTCGACCTGCTCCACGCGGATGTCGTAGTCCATCATCACGTAGCGGCGGGCGACCAGGACGCCCTGCAGCCGGCGCAGGAACTGCGCGACCTTGGGGTCCTCGCCGTCCACACCCGTACGGCGGATGACGACCGCCTCGGACTCCATGATCGGCTCGCCGAAGACCGCCAGCCCCGCGTTGCGCAGCGAGGTGCCGGTCTCGACGACGTCCGCGATGACCTGGGCGACGCCCAGCTGGATCGCGGTCTCGACGGCGCCGTCCAGGTGCACGACGGAGGCGTCGATGCCGTTGTCGGCCAGGTGCTTCTCGACGACGCCCTCGTAGGAGGTGGCGACCGTCATGCCCCCGAGGTCCTTGACCGACTCCGCCGTTCCCGGCTCCGCGGCGTAGCGGAATGTGGAGCGGGCGAAGCCGAGCTGGAGGATCTCCTCGGCGTCCGCGCCCGAGTCCAGCAGCAGGTCACGGCCGGTGATGCCGATGTCGAGCCGGCCGGAGCTGACGTAGATCGCGATGTCGCGCGGCCGCAGGTAGAAGAACTCCACGTCGTTGTCGCTGTCGACGAGGACGAGCTCCTTGGACTCCTTGCGCTGCCGGTAGCCGGCCTCATGGAGCATCGCCGACGCAGGCCCGGAGAGTGAACCCTTGTTGGGAACGGCGATGCGCAGCATGAGGACAGCTTCCTTTGCGGTTCGGGGTGTTCGGGACGCGAGCGGCGGTGCGGTGCGGGTGCCGGCTCAGAGATGAGCGTAGACGTCGTCCAGGGAGATGCCCCGGGCGACCATCATCACCTGCAGGTGGTAGAGCAGCTGGGAGATCTCCTCGGCGGTGCGGTCGGCGCCTTCGTACTCGGCGGCCATCCACACCTCGGCGGCCTCTTCGACCACCTTCTTGCCGATCGCATGCACACCGCTGCCCACCAGCTCGGCGGTGCGGGAAGTACTGGGGTCGCCGGTGGCGGCCTTGTGCTGGAGCTCGGTGAAGAGCTCCTCGAATGTCTTCTTGGCCATGGTGGCTCACACCCTACGCGGAAGTGCCGGACGCTCAGCGCCAGGGTTCGGATACTGAACGCAGGATGGTCGCGGTGGCCACCGCGGCGGTGACCGCTTCGTGGCCCTTGTCCTCGTTCGACCCGGGCAGTCCGGCCCGGTCCAGCGCCTGCTCCTCGGTGTCGCAGGTCAGCACGCCGAAGCCGACGGGCACCCCGGTGTCCACGCTGACCTGGGTGAGGCCGGCGGTGACACCGTGGCTGACGTACTCGAAGTGCGGGGTGCCACCGCGGATGATCACGCCGAGGGCGACGATCGCGTCGTAGCCGCGGCCCGCCAGCACCTTGGCGACGACCGGCAGCTCGAAGCTGCCGGGCACCCGCAGGACGGTCGGCTCGTCGATGCCCAGCTCGGCCAGGGCGCGCAGCGCGCCCTCGACCAGGCCGTCCATGACCTGAACGTGCCACTGGGCCGCGATCACTGCCACGCGCAGGTCACCGCAGTTCTTCACGGTCAGCTCGGGGGCGCCCTTACCGCTCACGTCTCTCCTCAGTTCCGGTGCTCGTCGTACTGGTCGTACGGGGTCGTACGGGGTCGTGCGGGGTGGTGCGGGTGGTAGTGCGGGTGGTTCGCCGCCGCTACTGGTTGCCGCAGGGGCTGGTCACGACCGGGTCGAGCCACGGCAGGTCGTGGCCCATCCGGTCCCGCTTGGTGCGCAGGTACCGCAGATTGTGCTCCCCCGCCACGACGGCCATCGGCTCGCGGGCGAGGACCTTCAGGCCGTGGCGGGTGAGCGCGTCGACCTTCTCCGGGTTGTTCGTCAGCAGCCGCACCGACCGCACACCGAGGTCGGTGAGCATCTGCGCGGCGGCGCCGTAGTCGCGGGCGTCGGCGGGCAGGCCCAGTTCCAGGTTGGCGTCCAGGGTGTCGCGGCCGCGCTCCTGGAGCTCGTACGCGCGCAGCTTCGACAGCAGGCCGATGCCGCGGCCCTCGTGGCCCCGCAGATAGACGACGACACCGCGGCCCTCGGAAGCCACCCTTTCGAGCGACGCCTGGAGCTGCGGTCCGCAGTCGCAGCGCTGCGAGCCGAAGACATCGCCGGTGAGGCATTCGGAGTGCACCCGCACCAGGACGTCGTCGCCGTCGGCGAGGGCGCCGGTCGCGTCGAGGTCACCGGCGATGAGCGCGATGTGCTCGATGCCGTCGGTGGTGCTGCGGTAGCCGTACGCCCGGAAGTCGCCGAAGGCGGTGGGCAGCCGGGTCGCGGCCTCGCGGCGCACGGTGGGCTCGGACGCCCGGCGGTAGGCGATCAGATCCTCTATGGAGATGATCGACAGGCCGTGCTTGCGGGCGAACGGCACCAGCTCGGGGAGCCGGGCCATGGTGCCGTCCTCACGGGCGATCTCCACGATGGCCGCGGCCGGCCGCAGTCCCGCCAGCCGCGCCAGGTCGACCCCGGCCTCGGTGTGGCCGTTGCGGACCAGGACGCCGCCCGGGCGGGCGCGCAGCGGGAAGACATGGCCGGGGCGCACGAAGTCGCCCGCTACGGAGGCGGGGTCGGCGAGCATCCGGATGGTGGTGGCCCGGTCGGCGGCGGAGATGCCGGTGGTCACGCCGTGCGCGGCGCTCGCGTCGACCGAGACGGTGAACGCGGTCTTCATCGACTCGGTGTTGGCCTCGACCATCTGCGGCAGTTCCAGCCGGTCGAGCTCCGGGACCTCCATCGGCACGCAGATCAGCCCGCGGCACTCGCTCATCATGAAGGCGACCAGCTCAGGGGTGGCCTTCTCGGCGGCGATGATGAGATCGCCCTCGTTCTCACGGTCCTCGTCGTCGACGACGACGACGGGACGGCCGGCGGCGATGTCGGCGATGGCCCGTTCGACCGGGTCGAGCGCGAGATCACCGTCGTGGTCGGCGTACCAAGTCTGCAGCGCGGTCATGCTGTGGCTCCATCCGGGACGGTCCCGCTCGGCGTCCTGTCCGTCCGGGTCTGCAGCCACCAGGCGCGCAGACCGAGGACGACCAGGACGAAGTAGATGACATAGACCAGGCCCGAGAAGGCCAGCCCGTTGTTGAAGGCGAGGGGGACACCGACCACGTCGACGGCGAGCCACGCGAACCAGAACTCCACCCAGCCACGGGCCTGGGCGACCATGGCGGTCAGCGTGCCGACGAAGATGTACGCGTCGGGCCACGGGTCCCAGGACAGCTTCGGGTAGGCGGTGAAGAGCAGCGCCAGGGCGACGGTGCCCGCGGCGGTGCCGGCCACCAGCCACGCCCGCTCGGTCCAGGTGGCGAAGCGGATGGCCAGCCGGCCCTTCGTGGCACCGCCGCGCCGCCACTGGGCCCAGCCCCACACCGCGACGGTGACGACCACGATCTGCTTGCCGATACCGCCGCTGAGGTGCGCGGAGGCGTAGGCGGCGACCAGCACGAGGCCGGAGAGCAGCTGTACCGGCCAGGTCAGCAGGGAACGCCGCCAGCCGAGCGCCAGGGCGCCCAGACCGAGCAGGTTCCCCGCCATGTCCGACCGGAGGATGTGCTGGTCGAACGCGGTGAACGCCTCGCCGTTGAGCCAGTCCAGCGCACTCATGGCGTGGTCTCCGTCCGGTTGGCGCCGAGCAGCCGCTCGACGTACTTGGCGAGTACGTCCACCTCGAGGTTGACCGGGTCGCCGGGCTGCTTGAAGCCGAGCGTGGTGAGCGCGAGGGTGGTCGGGATGAGGCTGATGGTGAAGTAGTCGGGGCCCGCGTCGACCACGGTGAGGCTGATGCCGTCGACGGTGATCGAGCCCTTCTCGACGACGTAGCGGGTCAGCTCGGCGGGCAGCGAGACCTTGACGATCTCCCAGTGCTCGGCCGGCTTGCGCTCGACGATGGTGCCGGTGCCGTCCACATGGCCCTGGACGAGGTGGCCGCCGAGCCGGCCGCCGAGCGCCATCGGGCGCTCCAGGTTGACGCGGGAGCCGGCGGCCAGCGCGCCGAGGCTGGAGCGGCTGAGCGTCTCGGCCATCACGTCGGCGGTGAACTCGCCGTCCCCGAAGTCCACGACGGTGAGACAGACGCCGTTGACGGCGATCGAGTCGCCGTGCTTGGCGCCTTCGGTGACGACAGGGCCGCGCACCCGGAAGCGGCTGGCGTCGGCCAGCTCCTCGACTGCGGTGATCTCGCCCAGTTCTTCGACGATTCCGGTGAACACTCAGTTCTCCTCGGCGTGGGGATAAGCGGTGATGCGGAGGTCGGGACCGATGCGTACCGTCTCGGTCACATCGAGCCGCAACGCCTGCGTGATGGTGGTGATTCCGGCGTCGGCCAGCGCGGTGGGTCCGGCGCCGAGCAGAACGGGTGCGAGATAGCCGACGACCTTGTCGACGGCGCCCGCGGCCACGAAGGCGCCGGCCAGGGTCGGGCCGCCCTCCAGGAGCACGGAGCGGACCCCGCGCTCGTACAGGGCGGTGAGCAGGGCGGGGATGTCCAGTCCTGGGCCGGCTGCCGCGCGGGGCAGCCGGACGGTCTCGGCGAGGCCGTCCAGGTGGGCGGTCCCGGTGTCCTGGGCGACCGCGATCAGGGTGGGCGCGGCGTCGTCCAGCACCCTGGCGCCGGGTTTGACGGTGGCGGCGGTGTCGACGACGACCCGCAGCGGCTGGGTGGCGCCGTCCAGGCCGCGCACCGCGAGGTGCGGGTCGTCGGCGCGCAGGGTGCCGGAGCCGGCGACGACGGCGTCCGCCTCGGCGCGCAGCCGGTGGACGTCGGCGCGGGACTCCGCGGAGGTGATCCAGCGGCTGGTGCCGTCGGCGGCGGCGATCCGGCCGTCGAGGGTGCTCGCGTACTTCCACACCACGAACGGGCGGCGGCGGGCGAGGGTCGTCAGCCACACCTCGTTGCCGCGGGCGGCCTCGGCGGCGAGCAGTCCGCCCTCGACGTCGACCCCCGCGGCGCGCAGGGTCGCGGCACCGCCGGTGGCGTCGGGGTTCGGGTCGGCGAACGCGTAGACGACACGGGCGATGCCGGCCTCGATGAGGGCCTGGGAGCAGGGGCCGGTCCGGCCGGTGTGGTTGCAGGGTTCGAGGGTGACCAGCGCGGTGCCGCCGCGGGCCGACTCCCCCGCCGCGCGCAGCGCGTGGACCTCGGCGTGCGGGCCGCCGGCCCGCTGGTGCCAGCCCTCACCGACGGTGCGGCCCGCGGCGTCCAGGACGACGCAGCCGACGACGGGGTTGGGGCTGGTGGAGCCGAGCCCGCGGGCGGCGAGCTCGATGGCTCGGCGCATTGCCGCGATGTGGGCCGGAACGGGGGCCACCGGGTCCTCCTGCCTCATAGGGCACGGACTCCGGGGCTGTCACGAAGGACAGGAAGCGGACGATGCACCAAGAGACGCCGAGGCCGGAAAACGGTTCGCCCGAAGGACGAGCCGACAGCAGCGGCGCACCGGTGATTGCCCGCCGCGCACTGCCTCCCATCCGGACTTTCACCGTCGGTCCAGGAATTTCACCTGGTCAACCGCCCGCTGGCTGCGGACGGGTCGCGGACTGTAACCGCCGGTTCGGAATTACACCGACCCCGGAGTGCGCAAACGTCACTGATACATCCCTCAGTCTGCCACGCCCGATCACAGCACCGGTAGAGAGGCGACTGTGCTCTGGCTCACGAGAGGGGCCGGAATACGGTCCGGGAGGGCTTCCACGGGGACGACCAGGGGTGCGGGTCACGGCGCGGGGACGAACAGGTCCTCCTGGGCGGCGTCCATGGCGGACAGCACGGCGCCGCGCAGGACCGCGCTGCCGGTGACCGTGCCGGCCCGTACGTCGGTGCTCAGCGGCGACATCAGCGGGAGCCGCTCCGCGACCCTGCCGGCCAGCGCCTCGCCGCCGGCCCGGCCGATCTCTCCGGCCAGCACCACGCAGCCGGGGTCGAGCACCGCGCAGACCGCCGCGGTGCCGATGGAGATCCGGTCGGCGAGCTCGTCCAGGAACGCTGCGTTCCGCTCCCCCGGCCCGGATCCGCGGGCCCAGCGGACGGCGGCCTCGGCCGTGTCGACGCCGTCGCCCGGGTCGGGGAAGCCGTGCCGGCGCGCGAGCGCGCAGACCGCGGCGGAGCCGGCCAGGGAGTGGAAGCCGCCCTCGCAGTCGGTGACGGACGGCAGCCGCGAGGTGCCGGGCACCGGCAGGAAGCCGATCTCGCCCGTACCGCCCGAGGCGCCGCGCCGCGGCGGGCCGTCGAGGACGACGGCCGCCCCGACGCCCGCGCCGAGCCACAGCAGGACGAAGGTGTGCTGGCCGAGGGCCGCGCCGACGCGCTGTTCCGCTATCGCGGCCAGGTTGCACTCGTTCTCCAACAGGACCGGGATGCCGAGCCGGCCGCGTACCTCGGTGACCAGGTCGCCGTGCCAGGCGGGCAGCGCGCCGGTGGCGCGGAGCTGGCCGGTGGCAGGGTCGACGAGGCCCGGCGCCCCGAAGGCGACGGTGTGCAGCGCTCCCGCGCCCGCCTCGCGGGCGGTGCGCTCCAGCAGTGCCGTCCCGCGCCGCGTCACCTCTTCCGGGTCGTCGGACGGGCCGACGGGCATGGCCGCGGTGCCGACGGTGCGGCCGAGCAGATCGGCGACGGTGATGCCGATGCTGTAGGTGCGGATGTCCACTCCGGCGATGTACGCGAGGTCGGCGACGATCGCGTAGAGCCGGGCGTTGGGACCGCGGCGGTCGTCCCCCGACGTGCCGACGACCTCGATCAGCCCGGCGTCCTGCAGCCGCTCGACCAGGTCCGCGACGCTGGGCCGGGACAGCCCGGTGAGGTTCTTGAGCTGGGCGGCGGTCAGCGGCCCCTCGCTCTGCAACAGCCCCAGCGCCAGCCGGTCGTTGATGACACGCGCCGTGCGCGGCGAGGCGGTGGGGCCGGGGAGCGCGGTGCCGTTGTGCGCGCGGGTGGCGGTCATGCCGGGATCCTTCCAGACACGGGCCGTGGAACAGGCATCCGAAAAGCCATTTCTATCAGGCAGGCTCCCTGATAGTTTACGCGCCATGACAAGTGCAGTGACGCGGAAGGCCGAACCGGGGCTCCGCCGGGCCCACATAGCCATCGCGACGGTGTTCGCCGTGCACGGCTCGGTCACCGGCAACTTCGCCACCCGGATCCCCTGGATCAAGGACCAACTGGACCTCAGCGCCGGCCAGCTCGGCCTGGCGCTGGTCTTCCCGGCGATCGGCGCGTCACTGGCGATGCCGCTGGCCGGCCGGATCATGCACCGGTTCGGCTCCCGGGCCGCGCTGCGCGGACTGCTGGCCCTGTGGTGCGCGGCACTGGCGACCCCCGCCGCCGCGCCCGGCCTGGTCTGGCTGTGCGGTCTGCTCTTCGTGTACGGCGCCACGTCCGGCATGGCCGACGTGGCGATGAACGCGCTGGGCGTCGACGTCGAACAGCGCAAGGGAAAGTCGATCATGTCGGGGCTGCACGGCATGTGGAGCGCCGGCACCCTGGCGGGCTCGGCGATCGGCGTGGCCGCCGCGCACGGCGGCGTCGACGCCCGGCTGCATCTGGCGGTCGCGGCCGCGGTACTGGTGCCGCTCGGCTACCTCGCCTGCGCGGGCGCTCCCGACATCCACCCGGAACTGGAGGCGGAGGCGCCGCCGCGGTTCGCCCTGCCGCCGCGCTCCGCTCTGGTCATCGGGGCGATCGGCTTCTGCGCGGTCTTCGCGGAGGGCGCGAGCATGGACTGGTGCGCGGTCTACCTCCGCGATGTCACCGGCGCCTCGGCCGGTGTCGCCGCGGCCAGTTACACGGCCTTCGCCTGCACCATGGCCGCGACCCGGCTCGCCGGGGACGCGGTGGTCCGGCGGCTCGGCCCGGTGCGGACGGTGCGGGCCGGCGGCCTGCTCGCCGTCGTGGGCGGGCTGTTGGTGGTCGCGGCCGACGCACAGCCGCTGGCCATCACCGGCTTCGCGCTGCTCGGGGTGGGCATCGCGGTCGTCGTGCCGCTCTGCTTCGCCGCGGCCGGGCACGCCGGCCCGGTGCCCAGCCAGGCAATCGCCGGAGTCGCGACCGTGACGTACACCTCGGGACTGGTGGCCCCGGCCGCCATCGGGGTCATCGCCAACGCCAGTTCCCTGACGGCGTCGTTCGGCCTCGTGACGCTGCTCGCGGCGGGACTCGTGGTGGGCGCGGGAGTGCTGCGCCCGGCCGCCGGACGGGCTGTTTCCGCCCCGTCCGGCGGGTGAGCGAGGGCTCAGCCGGTGATCGAGTCCAGCTGCTCGGCCGCGGGGCGCAGCGCCCACAGGTCGCCGCCCGGCGGGGCCTGGAGCGCGGGCACCGCCGCGCGGGCCTTCGGGTCCCCGGCGTCGGCGGCGGCATGCACGATGTCGCTCGCCGCGTAGGCCCGGAAGTCCAGTTCCGGGTGCGGCCAGGGCACCTTGCCGGTCGCGGCGGGCAGCAGGTAGTCGACCGCGGCGGAGAGCCGCTGCCCGGCCGGACCCCGGTAGGACCACAGGTTCACACCGACGTGCCGGCCGATCGCCGCGAGCCGGGTGAACGCCACCAGGTTGAAGGTGGAGTAGTGCCAGCTGCGGGTGCGGGAGATCTCGCCCGGCTGGCTGCCGTCAGCGGCGATCTGCGGATCGATCCGCCCGGCCCTGGCCTTCAGCACCGTCTGCCGGGCGAGGCCGTCGTGACCGGTGGCGAGCTGGAGCGCGGCCAGCTGCATGTCGAAGAAGGTGCCGTGGTTGTTGGCCGCCGCCGCCTCCTCCTTGCCGAAGGCGCCGCCGAGCCAGTTGCGGAAGCCCTCGTACCAGGTACGCATCCCACCACTGTCGCCCTTGGTCCAGCCGGGGGCTCCGGTGTCGAGGATCGCGGTCGCGTCGAGGACGCTGGTGAAGCCCTGGGAGAAGTCGATGATGCCGATCGCCCGGCCGTCGTACTTGCAGGGGATGATCTGCGCGTGGTCCAGGTTCGGGTTCATCCGGGTGGCCGGATCGGTGAACCAGGTACGCAGGATCTCGGCGGCGTGCCGCGAGTAGGCCGGATCGCCGGTGTAGTACCAGGCGAGGCTGAGGGTGTAGGCGGACGCGAACACCTCGCCGCGCTCGTCGTGGTCGGTGAGTTCGTCAACTTCGGGATTCCGCTGCCCGTCCTTCTGGAGGTACGGGCATCCCATCGGGTTGTCCGCGGTCTTCGGCTGGCTCGCCCACCAGTACGGGGCCTGGCTGAGGTAGTCGTGCTTGTCGCCGCCGGGCGGCGTGCGGTCCTTGTCGGTGACGGTCCACGGGCCCTGGCCCAGCCAGCCGTCGGCCTGTGTCCGCAGGTCGGCGACGGCCCGCCGCAGCGCTGGGTCGCCCTTCGCCAGCCGCCCCTTCGTCTGCCGCAGCTGCTCGCCGTCCAGCACGACGGTCCGCGGCACCTTCGCCGCGGCGCTGGTGTGTGCCGGTACGTGCGCGGGCGCCGCGGACGCGGGCGATGCCATGGGCACGAGCAGGGCGGCGAGCCCGGCCACGGTGGCGAGCAGCGCTCCACGGCTCCTACGTCTTCCGCTCATCAAAGACTCCCATCACATACATGAATGGTGTTCACACTGACGATCGTGTGAGCGTAGGGCAGCCGCTTCGGCCTGACAACGCCTGGCGCAGGATTCATGGATGTGACCGACAGGGGGCGAAATGCCCCGCGCGGCACCGGTTCCCGCGACCGCCCGCCGGGCAGGTACCAATCAATGAACGGAAACCCCGCAACCCCCGCTTTACGCTAGATTGCCCATTCTCGGCAGCGGGATCCCCGCCTCGCCGACCGGATCATGACTTCCCCTCTCTTTGCTGCGGCTATACCAAGGAGGCGACCGCGACCGTGCCCGAGAAATGGGTCAGCGTCATCATTCCGGTCTACAACGCCGTTGATTATCTGGATGAATGCCTGGAATCCGTGGTTCATCAGACGATCGGAATCGACCGTATCGAGGTCGTGGTCGTCAACGACGGATCGACGGACGGCAGCGCCGAGTTGCTCGACAGCTGGGCGGTACGGCATCCGGAGATCCGGGTGCTCCACCAGGCGAATTCCGGCGCTCCCGGGGGCCCGCGCAACCGTGCCATCGACGTGGCCACCGGAGAGTTCCTCTTCTTCGCCGACCCCGACGACTACCTGGGCACCGAGGCTTTCGAGCGCATGGTCGGGGCGGCCCGCCGCGACGATTCCGATGTGGTCCTCGGACGGATCCGCGGGGTCGGCAGGTCCGCGGCCGCAGGACCGTTCCGGCAGAACGTCGCGCGGGGCGACATCTACAGCACCAAGGCGGTATGGAGCCTGACCGCGCACAAGCTGTTCCGCCGCTCGCTGGTGGCCGAGCACGGACTGCGCTTCGCGGAGGGTGTCCGGCTGGCCGAGGAGCAGATCTTCATCGTGCCCGCCTATTTCGCCGCCCGGGCGATCTCGGTGGTCGCGGACTACGACTGCTACTACCTCATGAAGCGGGAGGGATTCGCCCACCTCACCCAACAGGGTCCCGATCCCGAGCACTTCTACGCGGGCATCCGCAAGGTCCTGCAGACGGTGGTCGAGAACACCGAACCCGGCCCCCGGCGCAACAGCCTGCTCCTGCGCTGGGGTCAGGTGGAGATTCTCGGAAAGTTCGGCCGCAGTTTCCCGCGCTGGCCGGCGGACCAGCAGAAGGCCTATGTGCGGCTGGCCGCGGAACTCCTCGAGGACTTCATCCCCGAGGAGGTCCTCGCCCCGCTCTCCCCCCTCGACCAGACCCGCGGGCAATTGCTCCGCCGCGGTCAGCTGGATGAACTGATCGCTCTCGCCCGGTTCGAACAGTCCGACTGGGCGGACATCACCGAAATGGCCTGGCTGCCCGACAACCTGCGGTTCACCGCCACCCTGCGCACCCGGCTGCGGGCCACCAGCCGCCCCGGGAAACTGGAACACCATTTCGTGCTCCAGCGGGTGGGCGACGGGCACGAGGTCGTGGTGCCCACCACGGATCCGGGCGGCGTCGAGCCGGCGCTGACCTTCAGGACCGTCTTCGACGTACGCCATCTCGGCACCGAGGTCCGCAGGCCCGGAGCGTGGAAAATGCTGCTGCGGCTGTCGTACGGCGAGCAGTTCGAGGACTTCCCGGTGCGCTTTCCCGGAACGAAGCTCCCGGCGGGCGCGGCCGGCCGCCGCAGGCTCCGCTCCGGCCTCCGCCCGATGCTCGTCTGGCTCTCCCGTGACCCGGAGAGCCGGGCGGAACTGATCGTCACCAACTGGCGCGGCCTCGCCGGAATGGTCAGGCGCAAGGTCCGCAATCGGCTGTCCCGGTGAGGTGGAGCGCCGCCGCGGTCAGCCGAGGCCGCTCGGCGTGAGGTCCTGCAGCCCCACCACGCGCAGCAGCCGCAGCCGCTCGTAGGAGTCGGTGCCCGGCCGCGCCGAGTAGACGATCAGCCGCTGGTCGTGCTCGGTGCTCAGCAGGACCTCGCAGTCCAGCTCCAGCAACCCCACCACCGGATGCTGGAACCGCTTGGACGAGGAGCGCCGGACGGCCACCTCGTGGGCCTCCCACAGCCGCGCGAACTCAGCGCTGGAGGCGCGCAGTTCCGCCACCAGGCCGGCCGGCCGGGGATCGTCGGGCCGGGCCGCGAGCACCGCCCGCAGATTCGCCACCTGACCGCGCGCGAGCCCGTCCCGGTCCTCGACCGGGAACAGCTCGCGCGCCGCCGGGTCGGTGAACATCCGGCGGACGATGTTGCGCTGCCCCGGCGGGCCGGAGAACACGTCGCCGACCAGCGCGGCGGCCAGCGCGTTCTGTGCCAGTACGTCGCCGAAGTCGCTCATCACCTGCGCCGGGGTGTCGTGCAACCGGTCCAGGACCAGCAGCAGCGCGGGCCTGACATGGGCGGCGCCTTCGCGGTCGTACGCCGGGTCGCCCCGCCGGTGGGCGGGCGACGGCTCCTCCCCCGCCAGATGGAACAGATGGTCGCGCTCGTCCTCCGTCAGCCGCAGCGCCCGGGCCAGCGCGGCCAGCATCTGCCGGGACGGCCGCGGGCCGCGAGCCTGCTCCAGGCGTGCGTAGTAGTCGGCGGACATCCCCGCCAGCTGCGCGACCTCCTCGCGGCGCAGCCCCGGGGTGCGGCGGCGGGCGCCCCCGGTGAGGCCCACGTCCGCGGGGCTGAGGCGCGCGCGGCTGCGGCGCAGGAAGTCGGCGAGTTCGGTTCTGTCCACTCCTCCAGCATGCGGCCGCGGCCGGACGGTATCCAGGGACTGCTGATCCCCGGATCGACGGGTCTCTCCCGCCGCCCGTCCTTCCGCCGCACGCTGGGGCACGGCGGGCACGATCCGCCGGCAGGGCGCACACGGCGGATACGAGGAGCGGGACATGCTGACTTTGGTGACGGGTGCGACGGGCGAGGTCGGACGGCGGTTCGTCCCCCGGCTGCTGGCGCGGACGGCGCCCGGCGACGCCGTCCGGGTGCTGGTGCGGGACGAGGAGCGGGGCGCCCCCGCCGCCGCGCTCGGGGCGCAGGTCACGGTCGGCGAGCTGCGTGACCCGGAGGCGGTGCGCAAGGCGCTGGCCGGGGTGGACACGGTGCTGAACATCGCGGCGGCCTTCCGCGGCGTGCCGGACGAGGAGGCCTGGGCGGTCAACCGCGACGCCGCCCTGGAGCTGGGCCGGGGCGCCGTCGAGGCGGGCGCCGGCCGCTTCGTCCAGGTCAGCACGAACCTGGTGTACGGCGCGGGGCGCGGGCGCCCGGCGGTGGAGGACGACGAGCCGCTGCCCGGCTCCCCGATGTGGGGCGCCTACCCGGCCTCGAAGTCCGCGGCGGAGCAGGGTCTGCTGGCGCTGCACCGCGAGCACGGTCTCGATGTGCGGATCGGCCGGCTCGCCTTCGTCTACGGGGAGGGTGACCCGCATCTGGCGCAGTCCCTGCGGTGGGCGGGCGGCTGGGCCGGGCACCAACGGCTGACGATGGTGCACCACGCCGATGTCGCCCAGGGTCTGCTGCGGCTGCTGCGCGCACCGGGAGCGGCGGGGCGGGTCTACAACATCGCCGATGACACCCCGGTGTCCGCGGTCGAGCTGCACCAGCTCAACGGGGTGGAGCTGCCCGCAGGCATGGCGGGCCGGCCGCTGGACGACCCGTGGGAGGGCGTGGTGTCGACCGCCCGCATCCGCGACGAGCTGGGGTTCAGCCCCCGTTACCCCTCGGTGTGGACCGCGTGGGACGCGGGCGCGCTGTGACCGGCGGTCCGGCATCACCCGTTTCAGGGACGCACCGGCGCGCGGCCGTGCCCCGTGCCCGCCGGCTGGGACGCTGGGCACATGACGACGGTGTGGCGGACGGTCCCCGGTGACGTGGACGAAGTGGTGGCGCGGATGCGCGCGCTGGACGCCGCGCTCCCGCCGCACGACGGCGTCGCGGTGTTCAACCGGGTCTATCTCTCCGTCACCGAGGAGATGCGGCGGCTGATGTCCGCGGGGGTCTTCGACGATCCGCACGCGGCGGCCGAGTTGGACGTACGGTTCGCCGGCCGCTACCTGGCGGCGGTCGGCACGGAGTCCTCCCGGCGCCGGGCCCCCGCCTGCTGGCGTCCGCTGCTGCAGCTGCGCGGGCACCGCGGGGTTCGGCCGCTGCAGTTCGCACTCGCCGGGATCAACGCGCACATCGGCCATGACCTGGCGCTCGCGCTGGTCGACACCTGCCGGGCGCTGGACCGTGAACCCGCCACGATGGAGGGGGACTTCGAGCGGATCGGCGATGTGCTGGTGGCCATCGAGGAGCGGGTGCGCGAGGACCTCATGCCGGGGCCCGACCTGCTGGACGTCGCCGACCCGCTGACCCATCTGGTCGGTTCCTGGAGCCTGGAACGAGCGCGGGACGCGGCCTGGGCCGCGTCCCGCCTGCTCTGGTCCTTGCGGCACACCGGTGCGATGTACCGGGAGTGCGTTGACCGGCTCGACGCGGGCGTGGGGCTCGTCGGCCGGTTCCTGCTCACTCCGCTGGCCGGCCGGTGACGCGGGGCCGGGGCGGACCGGAGGTCAGCCGAACTGCTTGACGGCCTGGTAGTACGTCCAGGCGAGGCTGTTGCAGGCGGCCTTCGTCACGACGTTGTAGCCGTGCGAAGCGCACACCCGCTTGAGGTCCTCGTACAGCATGCTGTCCAGCCGGGGCTTGTTGGCGCTGAACTGTCCGGCCGCCTTGTAGTTGCGGTAGCCGAAGTCGTGGTGGGCACACCCCAGGTTGAACGGGAAGCCCAGCGGGTTGTCGGGCGACGACGAGCAGTAGTCCGTGGACCAGTCGAAGCCGTAGGCGGACCAGGCACCCTGGTTGTTGCGTGCCGAGATGAAGGCGTTGTAACTGGAGGCGCTGGTCTGGGTCCAGCTGGACAGGACCTGGGGTTTGTCGGCGGGTGCCGCCGACGCCGGAACTGCGGCGCCGGCGACGGCGATCAGGGCGGCGGCCGGAAGGGCCAGGACTACGGGCAGGCGACGGCTCATGCGCTACCTCCGGGATCCGGCGGCCCGCGTGGGGCGGGCCGCTTACTCGGAGGATTGCACCGCGAGCGGCTGGCGTCCCGCTATACGCCTCCTTAAGCCCCGGTCACGTTACGACGTCAACCCGGCCGGCCGCACGGATGCCCGGCGGCGCTCAGTCCTCGTCGAGGAAGACCGGCGCGATGTCCTCGTAGACGTCGCCAGGACCGGGGTTGGTCGCGTCGGTCCCGCCGCCGAAGTGGTGCATGACGCCCCACACCGCGTTGAGTGCCGTCTGGACCGCGCCCTCGGCCCAGCCCGCCGTCCAGGAGATGTCGTCGCCCGCGAGGAAGATGCCGCGCTTGTCCTCGGGCAGCGTGTCCTGCATGAAGTGGGTGAACAGCCGCCGCTGGTAGCGGTAGTGGCCGGGCAGGTTGGCCTTGAAGGCGCCCATGAAGTAGGGCTCGTTCTCCCACGACACGGTCACCGGGTTGCCGATGATGTGCGAGCGGATGTCGACCTTGGGGTAGATCTCACCGAGCGAGGTCAGCATGACCTCCATGCGCTCGTTGGCGCTCAGCGGCAGCCACTTGAGGCTGTCGTCGCACCAGGTGTACGACAGGCAGATGGTCGCCGGCTTGTCCGGGCCGTCGTCGAGCAGGTACGTGCCGCGGGTCATCCGGTCGGTGAGCGTCATGCTCATCACGTCGCGGCCGGTCTGCTCGTCCTTGTCCAGCCAGAACGGCCGGTCGACCGGCACGAAGAGCTTGGACGACTCCATGTAGTGGGTGCGCTCGATCGCCGTCCAGTGGTCGATCGGGAAGAGCGAGTCGTCGCAGGCGATCTTGGAGAGCAGCATCCAGGACTGCGCGGTGAAGACCGCCGCCGGATACGTCCTGATGTCGCCCGCCGCGTCGGTGACCGTGATGCGGTTGCCCGCGGTGCGGTGCAGCCGGGTGACCGCCGGGCGCGGCGTGCCGCCGTGCAGCGACGACAGCGACGTGCCCCGCTCCCAGTGCGTGAGCTTGTCCGGCTCGCGGTCCCACAGCCGCAGCGGCAGCTGCTGGCTGCCGCCGACGATGCCGTGGTGGTCGTCGTCGGCGCCGGTGTAGACGACCCGCAGGATCTCCAGGATGGAGTTGGGGAAGTCGGTGTCCCAGCCGCCGGTGCCGAAGCCGACCTGGCCGAATATCTCCCGGTGCCGGAAGGACTTGAAGGCCGGGGAGTCGCAGAGGAACCCGTAGAACGTCTGGTTGTCGAGCTTCTCGACCAGCGCGGACCAGATCTCGCGGATGACGGGGACGTCACGCTCGCGCAGGGCGCGCTGCATCGCGGAGAAGTCCGCGCCGTCCTCCAGGCACGCGTTCCAGGCGTGCATGACCTGGTGGTAGACCTCGGGCAGGTCGTCGACGGACGTGGCGTAGTGCGACTCGCCCTTGAGGTCGACGACGGTCGAGGGGGTGCCGGGCGACAGCGGGTTGGGGAACGGCCGGGTCTGCAGGCCCACCAGGTCCACGTAGTACTGGAAGGCGGTGGACGACGGCGGGAAGCGCATCGCGCCCATCTCCGCGGTCAGGTCGGCGTCGCAGCCCTCGAAGCCGACGGTGCGCAGCCGGCCGCCGATCCGGTCCGCCTCGTAGACGACGGGCTTGAGGCCCATCTTCATCAGCTCGTAGGCCGCGATGATGCCGGAGAGCCCGCCGCCGATGACCGCGACCTCGGTGCCGTGCTCGGTCGCCGGTACGGCACCGAGCCCGGCCGGGCTCGCCAGGTAGTCGTCGTAGGCGTACGGGAAGTCCGGCCCGAACATCGTGATCGGGGGCTCGGCCTGCGCCTGGACATGCTGCTCGTCATGGACCGCGGTGGGCACGGACGTCATCGGGGGGTGTCTCCTCGCGAAAAAGGGGTCAGACGAACGTCAGACGAGCGTGCCGTACAACTCGGGCCGCCGGTCGGGCAGATACGGGGTCTCGTCCCGCGCGGCCCGCAGCAGCTCCGGGTCGGCGTCGGCGATCACCAGCTCCTCACCGGTGCCGGCCCGGGCGCGGACCGTTCCGTCGGGTCCGGCCAGACAGCTGAGCCCGGTGAAGTGGAACTCGCCCTCGGCGCCGCAGCGGTTGGCGTAGGCCAGATGCAGCTGGCTTTCGTACGCGCGGGCCGGGACGAGGGTCTGTGCGACGAACTCGTACGGGCGCATCAGCGCCGTGGGGACGACGAGCAGGTCGGTGCCCGCGAGGGCATGGGCCCGGACGTTCTCCGGGAATTCGACGTCGTAGCAGATCAGCAGCCCGATCCGGGTGCCGTCGAGGTCCGCCTGGACCACGGTGGTGTCGCCGGGGGTGAAGTGCTCGCGCTCGAAGCCGCCGAACAGATGGGTCTTGCGGTAGTTCGCCAGCGCGGTGCCGTCCGGGCCGATGAGCTGCGCTGAGTTGAAGACCGCGGCGCCCGCCCGCTCGGGATAGCCGTACACGATCGCGATGCCGTGCTCGGCGGCGATCTCCGCGACGCGCAGCGCGCCCGGACCGTCGGCGGGCTCGGCCAGCCCGGGTATCCGGTCGCCGAGCGCGTACCCGGTCAGGTACATCTCGGAGGTGGCGAGCAGCCGGGCGCCGGAGGCCGCCGCCCGCCGGGCGGCGCCGTCCAGCGCGGCCAGGGCGGCGCCGGTGGAATCCGGAACGCCGCCGGGGCCTTGGTACAGCGCGATGCGCAGCGGCGGCATGGATCCTCTTCGTCGCTCGATGGTCTGTTCGGGGTCTCTTAGAAGGTACGTTTCCGGCCACCCACGCAACAAGATGTGAATCTTGCGCACCTACCAGCGATCCGTTGCGTCTCGGAGCCGGCCGGCGGCGATCTGTTGCGTATGTGGTTCAGGCCACAGCCTGGGACGGCACGGCCTAGGCCGGCGAGCCCGAGGTGTAGCGGCGCAGCAGCGGCGACAGCACCAGGACGGACTTGGTCCGCTCGACGAACGGCTCCCCGGCGATCCGTTCCAGCACCCGCTCGAAGTGCCGCACGTCGGAGGCGAAGACCTGGACGAGGGCGTCCGCCTCGCCGGTGACGGTCGAGACGGTCGCGACCTCGGAGTAGCGGGCGAGGCCGCGCAGGATGTCGCCGGGGCCGGTGTTGCGCCGGCAGTAGATCTCGACGAACGCCTCGGTCTCCCAGCCGAGCGCCGCCGGGTCCACCCGTACGGTGAAGCCGGTGATGGCGCCGGAGGCCAGCAGCCGGTCCACCCGGCGTTTGACGGCGGGGGCGGAGAGCCCGACCTGGGTGCCGATGTCGGCGTAGGAGCGGCGGGCGTCCTCGGCAAGGGCATGGACGATGCGTTCGTCGAGATCATTCAGGCGCACAGCGGGTGGTTCACACTTCTTCTCGGGCGAGCTGGGACCGGCGCATGCCGTACGTGAAGTACAGCACGAGTCCGCCGGCCATCCAGATTCCGAACCACTTCCAGGTCTGGGCGCCGAGGCTGGTCATCATCCACAGGCACAGCAGGAACCCGATGGCGGGGGTGACCGGGGAGAACGCGACGCGGAAGGTGCGCGGCAGGTCCGGCCGGGTGCGGCGCAGGATGATCACCGCGACGTTGACCAGGGCGAAGGCGAAGAGCGTACCGATGCTGGTGGCGTTGGCGAGCTCGCCGAGCGGCACCAGGGCCGCCAGGATGCCGCAGAAGAGCGAGACGATCACGGTGTTGGCGCGCGGGGTGCCGCTCTTCGGGTCGACCTTCGAGAAGATCTTGGGCACCAGGCCGTCGCGGGACATCGAGAACAGGATGCGGGTCTGTCCGTACAGCACGGTCAGCACCACGCTGGCGATCGCGATGACAGCGCCCGCGGCGAGCAGCACCGCCCAGAAGCTCTGGCCGGTGACCTGGCGGAGGATCTGCGCGAGGGCGGCGTGGGCGTCGCTGAACTGCTGCCACGGCATGGCGCCGACGGCGACCAGCGCCACCAGGCAGTACAGCACCGTGACGATGAGCAGCGACAGGATGATCGCGCGCGGCATGTCGCGCTTGGGGTTCTTGGCCTCCTCGCCTGCGGTGGAGGCGGCGTCGAAGCCGATGTAGGAGAAGAACAGCGTGGCGCCCGCGGCGCTGACGCCCGCCATGCCGAGCGGCATCAGCGGGTGGAAGTTGCCGGCCCGGATGCCGGTGAAGGCGACCGCGCAGAACAGCACCAGCGAGGCGATCTTCACGACGACCATGACGGTGTTGACGCGGGCGCTCTCCCGGGCACCCCGCAGCAGGAACGCCATGGAGAGCAGCACGACCAGCAGCGCGGGGATGTTCACGACGCCGCCCGCGCCCGGCGGGTTGGCGAACGCGTCGGGGATGGTGACCCCGATCGTGCCGTGCAGCAGCTCGTTGAGGTACTGGCCCCAGCCGACCGCGACCGCGGCGACCGACACCCCGTACTCCAGGATCAGGCACCAGCCGCAGAGCCAGGCGATGAACTCGCCCATCGTGGCGTAGGTGTAGGAGTACGAGGACCCCGAGACCGGGATGCTGCCCGCCAGTTCGGCGTAGGAGAGCGCCGAGAAGAGCGCGGTGAACCCGGCGATGACGAAGGAGATCACGACCGCGGGGCCGGCCTTGGGGACCGCCTCGCCCAGCACCACGAAGATGCCGGTGCCGAGGGTCGCCCCGATGCTGATCATCGTCAGCTGCCACATGCCGAGGGTGCGCTTCAGCTCCCCGCCGTCACCGTGGCCGCCCTCGGCGACGAGCCGGTCGACGGGCTTGCGCCGCATCAGCCTGCCGCCGAAGCCGCCGCCGGGGGTGGGGCCGCCCGGGGCGGGATCCGCCCCGGTCCGGTCGCGGGTGGACGGCGCTGCGCCAGTTCGTGCCACTGCGGGAGCTCCTTGGTCGTGCCGGCTCGGACGGCGGCGGCGAGGTCGCGGCGGCACCGTACGGGAGTGCGCGTCCCGGCGCACTACCGGTGGGAACCGCCGAGCTTGGGGTCGCCACCGCTCCACGTACAGGGCATGACCTTACGAGGTATGACGAGTGGCGGTAATGCGGGTCTATTGCGCATGTGCGGATGATCGTTGCGCGAAACCGCCGGAGTGCGCCGAATCATTGCCATCGCTGCGGCAGGTCGTTGCGTTGTCCGCTTTGTGGGGGCGAACGCGAGAGCGCCGGACCGGGCTGGAGTCCCAGCCCGTCCGGCGCTCGGCGTGCTGCGTCATCAGCTCCAGCTGGCGTGCAGGGCCTTGCCCTCGGCGTAGCCGGCGGCGCTCTGGATGCCGACGATGGCCTTCTCCTCGAACTCGGCGAGCGAGCCCGCGCCCGCGTAGGTGCACGAGCTGCGCACCCCCGCGATGATCGAGTCGATCAGGTCCTCGACGCCCGGACGCGTCGGGTCGAGGAACATCCGCGAGGTGGAGATGCCCTCCTCGAAGAGCGCCTTGCGGGCCCGGTCGTACGCGGACTCCTCGCTCGTGCGGTTGCGCACCGCGCGGGCCGAGGCCATGCCGAAGCTCTCCTTGTACAGCCGCCCTTCGGCGCTCTGCTGGAGGTCGCCCGGGGACTCGTAGGTGCCGGCGAACCAGGAGCCGACCATCACGTTGGACGCGCCCGCGGCCAGCGCCATCGCGACATCGCGCGGGTGCCGGACGCCGCCGTCGGCCCAGACGTGCTTGCCGTACTTCTTCGCCTCGGCGGCGCACTCCAGGACCGCGGAGAACTGCGGGCGGCCCACGCCGGTCATCATGCGGGTGGTGCACATGGCGCCGGGGCCCACACCGACCTTGATGATGTCCGCGCCGGCCTCGATGAGGTCGCGCACCCCCTCGGCGGCGACGATGTTGCCCGCCACGATCGGCACCTGCGGGTCGAGGGCGCGGACCGCCCTGACCGCGGTGAGCATCGACTCCTGGTGGCCGTGCGCGGTGTCGACGACGAGTGTGTCGACGCCCGCGTCGAGCAGCTGCTTGGCCTTGACCGCGACATCGCCGTTGATGCCGACGGCGGCGGCGATGCGCAGCTTGCCGTTGGCGTCGGTGGCGGGCGTGTACAGGGTGGCGCGCAGCGCGGCCTTGCGGGTCAGGATGCCGACCAGCCGGCCGTCCGCGTCCACCGCCGGGGCGAGCTTGCGGTTGGCGGCGTCGAGGCGGTTGAAGGCCTCGCGCGGGTCGATGCCGGCGTCCACGAGCAGCAGGTCGCGCGTCATCACCTCGGACAGCTGGGTGAAGCGGTCCACGCCGGTGAGGTCGTGGTCGGTGACGACGCCGACCGGCCCGCCGTCCTCGACGACGACGCCCGCGCCGTGCGCCCGCTTGGGCAGCAGCGACAGCGCGTCGGCGACGGTCTGGTGCGGAGCCAGCGTGATCGGGGTGTCGAGCACCAGGTGGCAGCTCTTGACGTACGCCACGACGTCCGCGACCACGTCGATCGGGATGTCCTGGGGGATCACGACGAGGCCACCACGGCGGGCGACCGTCTCGGCCATCCGGCGGCCGGCGATGGCGGTCATGTTCGCGACGACCAGCGGGATGGTGGTGCCGGTGCCGTCGGGGGACGCGAGGTCCACCGCCTGCCGGGACCCGACCGCGGACCGGCTGGGCACCATGAAGACATCGTCGTAGGTCAGGTCGTAAGGGGGCTTCACGTCATTGAGGAATTTCATACTGGCTGCCTCACCTGCGGTTATACGTCTGGGGCGGGTGGGGAGTCAGCACCGAACCAGCGCCGTCCAGGCTGCGGCTCCTACGCCATCATCGCCGATGCGACCAAGTTCTGGCGAACCGGCGCCCCCCGTTCTGTGCCTTCCACCAGGGGGCTCAGACCTCGTTTGTGGCTTCCTCCACGATCACGTGAAGGGGGGTGTCGGTGTGCTGCCAGAAGTCGGAGGCGTCCCGGAGGATCTGTGTGACGATGCGCCATTCGCGGGGCGAGGCGGCGGCGTACTCCTGCCAGCCCGTGACCCGCAGCCGGCGCCGGGTGGCGGCCGGGCACCAGGACAGGTCGGTGAGGCAGTCCGCCAGGGCGTCCCAGTTGCGGCCGAAGTACTCCGGCAGGGACAGCGACCGGGCGCAGCGGTCCATGAACTCGTGCCGGGTGGTGACACCGGCGAGGTCGAGCACGGTGGCCGTCACCGCAGCACCGCCTTGAAGGTCTGGTAGTGGTCGTCGGTGTAGTAGAACTCCCCGCCCTCGCCGGTGATGATCCGGCGGGCCCCGCGGTCGCGTGAGCCCGGGGTCGTGACGGTGTACTCGTGGTAGTAGCCGGACTTCTCGCGGGGCAGTTCCCTCTCGAAGTTGCTGAACACCGCCCCGTCCTTCGCGTACGGGTACGGGCCGCCCCGGTCGATCAGCGCCAGCGTGTTCCGCGCCTCGGCGGGCAGCCGGCCGGCCGCGACCGTCGCCCGTCCCGAGGCCCAGCCGGGAACGGAGGCGGTGGGGCCGTAGCCGCTGCCCGGGGACGCCGGGGAGCGCGTCGCGGTCCCGGTACCCGTCGTCCCGGTGCGCGTCCCGGTGTCCGAGGAGCAGCCGGTGAGGAGCACGACGAGGCACATCAGGAGCGCGGCGGCGGCCGCGCGCGTGGCGGACCGCAGCAGCATGCGGCCGATGCTGCCACACGGCCCCGGCCGGAGCACGGTGGCGCGCGCGGTCAGACGGTGGGCGTGACCTGGGGACTCGCGGCGTCCGGCGGACCGCTGAGGGCCAGCTGGGAGACCAGCCGGTAGCGGTCGCCGCGGTAGATGGCGTGCGTGTACTCGAAGAGCCGGCCGTGCTGGTCGCGGGTGACGCGCTCGGAGGACAGCACCGCCGCTCCGGCGCTGATGCCGAGCAGCGACGCCTGCACGGTGTCGGCGGACAGCGCCTCGTGGATCTGCTCGGCTGCGGAGGGCTCGATGCCGTAGCGCTCGCGCAGCAGGGAGTAGAAGGAGCCGCTCTCGACGTCGTCCGCGGTGGCGCCGGGCACCAGCTCGCTGAGGACGTGGATGGTCTCCAGCGCCATCGGCTCGTCGTTGACCAGCCGCTGCCGGGCCACCCGCAGCACGGGGGTGCCGGCCTCGACGCGGAGCCGGCTCCCGATGCTCATGCCGGCCGGGATCACCGAGTGGTCGAGGACGCGGCTGGTCCACGTCCCCGGGGCCGCCGGGTAGCCGGACTGATCGGCGGCCGGCGCGGTCACGATCCGCTGGGAGATCTTCGGCGTGCCGACGAACACCCCGCGCCCGTGCTCGCGCACCAGCCAGCCGTCCTTGACCAGTTCGTCCACCACGGCGCGCAACGTCGGCCGGGACGTCTCCAGTTCGACGCACAGCTGCCGTTCGGCCGGGATGGCCTGCCCCACCGCACGGGCCTCGATCAGCGAGATCAGGTGCTCGCGGATCAGATCGCGTTTTCTCAGTCCGGCAGTCATCGGGTACGCCGCTCCCGCGCAGTGAGCACACAGTGGCCAATCTTGTGCTCTCAGCTTAGGTCAGCAGACAGGTTGGCGTAAATAAACTGACCACTTATTGACCAATTGCCGCCTCCTGGTCCACCATCACCCCAGCGCCATCCCCCCACTGGTCAGGATTCCGACCACCGTCACCGGAGGCCAGCACCATGCGCAATCGCCGACTTCTCACCGCCGCCGCCGCGGCCGCCGCCTGTACAGTCGCGGCATTCACCGCCGGATCGGCCATGGGTTCTCCCGCGGGCCGTACGCCCGCCCCGGCCCACGCCGCTCCCGCCGCCGTCCCCGCCGTCCCGTCCGGTGTGCAGCTGCAGGGCTGGCTCTACCCCGGCTCCGCCGGTGAGCCGCAGTGCTCCGGCCAGGCCGAGTACGCCGACAACCGGCTCAGGAGCGGAGCACTCAAGCCCGAGTACTGGGCGGTCCAGCCCAACGGCACCCTGCTCCTGGAGACCACGGCGCAGGGCCTGTGCAACGCCTACAGCGCGGCCAACGTCACCGATCTCAAGGCGCATTCGACGTACCAGTACCCGACCGTCTCGGGCATGGACACCCCCACCGTCCGCGCCCTGGTGGGCAGTTCGGCCCGGCGCGGCCAGGCCGTCCAGCAGCTCACGGCGATGACGGTCAACGCCGGGCTGACCGGCATCGACGTCGACATGGAGGACTACTGGTCCTGGTCCACCGGCGACTTCGCCAACTACCGCACCTTCCTCACCCAGCTCGCCACATCGCTGCACGCCTCCGGCAAGCGCCTGCAGGTGGACGCCCCGGCCATGACCGAGGACGCGCCCTACTACGACTACGCGGCGGTGGTCGCGACGGGCGTCGACGAGCTCGCGATCATGGCCTACGACGACGAGTACGACTCCGACCCGGGCGGAAAGTGCAAGGCCATCACCCCGTACGCCTGGCTGAAGCAGGTCGTCCAGTACGCCCGGAGCAAGGTGCCCAACCACGACAAGCTGGTCATCGGACTGCCCTCGTACGGCTACAGCGCCCCCGCGTCGTGCGACACCTCGGCCATCGAGGGCAACATCCCGTTCAGCGTGATGCGCGGCAAGCCCGGCTGGTCGGGCAACGCGTCCACCATCGAGCAGCGCCGGGACAGCGGATCCGGCGAGATCCGCTGGACCTCGGGCGGAAAGCTCTACGACTACGTCGACCAGACGTCGATGGACCGCAAGCTGCAGGTCCTCACCGGCCTCGGCGTCACCAAGGTCTCGGTGTGGTCCCTCGGCGGGAACCCCTGGTTCACCCGCTGATCCGGCCGGACCAGGGCACGTGCGACCCCGGCGGACTACGGTCCGTCGGGGTCCGCGCGGTCCAGGGCGGGGCGCGGGGCGGCGCCGGTCGAGTACAGCAGGTGGTCGGCGGCGGCCGTGTCCGTCACCAGGCTGGTGACCAGCCCGGAGCGCAGCACGGCGTCGATCGCGGCGGCCTTGCGCAGCCCGCCCGCGATGGCCAGCACCTCGGGGATCCGGCGGAGCCGGTCCGCCTCGATGGTGATGCAGCGCTCGCCCAGGTCGCGGCCGACCCGGCGCCCCGCGGCGTCGAACAGGTGCGAGGACATCTCGGCGGCGACGCCGAGCCCCGCGTAGTGCGCGCGCTCGGCGTCGGTCAGCGCGTCATGGACGGTGGAGATGCCGGCCGCCCAGGAGCCGATCGAGACCACCGCGACGGTGACCTTGTCGAAGTACCCCATGGCGGCGGCGATTCCGCTCTGGGCGCGCAGGGTGGCGGCCGTCGCCGGGTCCGGCAGCACCATCGGCGCGTACAGCGGGTGCGCCTCACCGCCGGAGACCGCGGCGGCGGTCCGCACCGCCTCGACGGAGCCGCGCTCGGCGGTGCCCACGTCGTACACACCGGTCAGCTGGACGACGGTGCACTGCGGCAGCCGGTCCAGGGCGTTGGCCATCGTGATGATGGAGCGGCCCCAGGCCAGGCCGAGCACATCGCCCTCGGTGACCAGCTCGCCGAGCAGGTCGGCGGCGACCTTGCCCAGGTTCTCCGGGTCGGGCGCGTCGGACTGCTCCGGCGGGGTCTCGACGACGACCGCGTGCCGCAGGCCGTAGCGGGCGCGCAGCGCGTCCGAGCGCTCGGCGTCCAGCTCGGCCGGGACCCGGATCTCGATCCGTACCAGGTCACGTTCGAGGGCGGTCTCCAGCACCCGGGCCACCTTGAAGCGGCTCACGCCGAACTCCTCGGCGATCTGGATCTTGGACTTGCCCTCGAGGTAGAAACGGCGCGCCATCGCTGCGGCCTGGACCATCTCGCCGGGGCCCATGCGCACCTGTGTGCGGCCTGTGGTCACGTTGCTCTCCCCAGTTGCCCATCTGATCGGCTCCGCGCTCATCCTCGCAGATGGCGCGGTGTTACGGACGCGTAGCCGGACCGTCAGTGGGTACAGGCCGCCGTGGCCAGCTCACGCAGCCCCCGCACCGCCGCCGCCGGGTCGTCCGCACCGTAGACCGCGGAACCTGCGACGAAGACGTCCGCGCCCGCCTCGGCACACCGTTCGATGGTCCGCTCCGACACCCCGCCGTCGATCTGCAGCCACAGCTCCAGGCCGTGCTTGTCGATCAGCTGACGGGTCCGGCGGATCTTGGGCAGCATGATGTCGAGGAACGCCTGCCCGCCGAAGCCGGGCTCCACCGTCATGATCAGCAACATGTCGAGCTCGGGCAGCAGGTCCTCGTACGGCTCGATCGGGGTGGCGGGCTTGAGTGCCATCGACGCCCGCGCGCCCTTCGCCCGGATCTCCCGGGCCAGCCGCACCGGCGCGGCCGCCGCCTCGACGTGGAAGGTGACGGAACCGGCGCCCGCCTCGACATAGGCCGGGGCCCAGCGGTCCGGGTCCTGGATCATCAGATGGCAGTCGAGCGGGATGTCCGACGCCCTGCTCAGCGACTCCACGATCGGCACACCGAGCGTCAGGTTGGGCACGAAGTGGTTGTCCATGACGTCGACATGGAGCCAGTCGGCGCCTTCCACCGCCTTCGCCTCGTCGGCGAGCCGGGCGAAATCGGCGGAAAGAATACTGGGGTTGATCTGCACGCTCATATGTCCAGCAAACCAGATCCCGGAGGGTCCCCGAGCACCGCCCGTGCAAGGAACGCACCCGTTCCGTAAAATCGCGGAACGATCTCGAACACCGGTGCCATGCTGGCTCTCCAAGCACTCTCCCCACAAGGATTTCGGGAGGGCCGACAGACGAACGCAAAGCGGGGAGACTCGTCGTGGGCGGAACCGGACGGTGGGCACACCTGGTGTGCGGCCGGCGCAGCAAGTGGGTCGTACTCGTCCTGTGGCTGATTCTGCTGGTGGCGGTCTCACCGCTGGCACAGAAGCTGACGGACGAACAGAGGAACGACTCGTCGACGTGGCTTCCCGGGAGCGCGGAATCCACTCAAGTCCTCACCCTCCAGAAGGATTTCCTCCCCGACACCGCTCCAGCCGTCGTCGTATACGCCCGGCCGGGCGGCCTGACCGAGACCGACCGCGCCAAGATCGTCAAGGACACGGCGTCCCTCAAGGCCATGACGCAGCACGGCATCCTCGGCGCCCGCACCGTGGGACCGGTGCTGGAGAAGACCGGCACTCCGCGCGCGGCCCAGATCATCGTCCCGATCAGCGTGGACGCGGGCGGCTGGAACGGCCTGGCCGACGCGGTGAAGGACATCCGCGCCACCGCCGACGCGAACAGCGCCGGCCTCGATGTGCACCTCACCGGTCCTGGCGGCTACGCCTCGGACTCCGCCGAGGCGTTCCAGGGCCTCGACGGCACGCTGCTGTTCTCCGCGCTCGCGGTGGTCGTGGTGATCCTGCTGCTCACCTACCGCAGCGTGACCCTGGTCTTCCTGCCGATCATCTCCGTCATCGGCGCGCTGTTCACCGCCCAGGCGGTGATCTATCTGCTCGCCAGGCACGCCGGTCTGGTGGTCAACGCGCAGAGCGCCGGTATCCTCACCGTCCTCGTCTTCGGCGCCGGCACGGACTACGCGCTGCTGCTCGTCGCCCGGTACCGCGAGGAACTGCGCCGCCACGAGGACCGGCACGAAGCGATGGCCCTGGCCCTGCACCGGGCCGGGCCCGCGGTGCTCGCCAGTGCCTCGACTGTCGCCGTCAGCATGCTGTGCCTGATGGCCGCCGACATGAACTCGACCTCGGGGCTCGGGCCGGTCGCGGCCATCGGCGTGGCCGTCGCCCTGCTCGCGATGACCACGCTCTTCCCCGCGCTGCTCGTCATCGTCGGACGCTGGGCGTTCTGGCCCGCCGTGCCGCACATGGGATCCGACGAGCCGACCCGCAGCGGACTGTGGGCGCGGGTGGGCGGGCGTATTTCCCAGCGGCCGCGCGCGGTCTGGGCGGGCACCGCGGTGGCCCTCGCGGTGCTCTCACTGGGGCTGATCGGCCTGAAGGCGAACGGACTGACGGCCGCCCAGGGCTTCACCGGCACCCCCGACTCCGTGGTGGGCCAAGAGGTCGCGGCGCGGTACTTCCCCGCCGGCGCCGGGCAGCCGCTCGTCGTCATCGCCGACGCCGGGGCCGCGGACCAGGCGCGTACCGCCCTCGGCTCGGTCCAGGGCGTCGCGCCCGGCTCCGTCACCACCCCACCGGGCGTCCCAGCCGAGAAGAACGGCCGGGTCTATCTGGAAGCCACGATGGCTTCGGCGGCCGACAGTACGGCGGCCAAGCAGACCGTCGACCGGGCCCGTGACGCGCTGCACGCGGTGCCGGGCGCCGACGCCAAGGTCGGCGGCGGCACGGCGGTCATCCAGGACGCCAACCGTGCGACCTCGCACGACAACAAGCTCCTCATCCCGATGATCCTCGCCGTCGTGCTGTTCATCCTCGCGCTGCTGCTGCGGTCGCTGGTCGCCCCGCTGATCCTCATCGCGACCGTCGTGCTGTCCTTCGCGGCGGCGCTCGGGGCGAGCACGTTCGCCTTCCACCACCTGTTCGGGTTCGAGGGCGAGGACACCTCGTTCCCGCTGTTCGTCTTCGTGTTCCTGGTGGCGCTGGGCATCGACTACAACATCTTCCTGATGACCAGGATCCGCGAGGAGACGGCCCACTCCGGCACCCGTGCCGGAACGCTCACCGGCCTCGCGGCGACCGGTGGTGTCATCACCTCCGCGGGACTGGTCCTGGCCGGCACGTTCGCCGCGCTGGGCACTCTCCCGCTGGTCGGCTTCGCCGAGCTCGGGGTCGCGGTCGCCTTCGGCGTCCTGCTCGACACGTTCATCGTGCGGTCGATCCTGGTCTCGGCGATCACCCTCGACCTGGGTCACCACGTCTGGTGGCCCAGCAAGCTGGACGCCCCCGGCACCACACCGCCGCAGGCCACCGCCCACCAGCAGGACGACGATCTGGCACAGCGGTCCTGAGACCCGTTCGGCCGCGGGCAGCTCAGGCAGTGCGGCGCAGCAGGGCCAGGTACATGGCGTCGGTGCCGTGCAGATGCGGCCAGAGCTGGACGTCCGGGCCGTCGCCGATCGCGGGGACGCCGGACATCAGGGGGCGGGCGTCGATCCACTCGGCGGCCGGCTGCCCGTCCGTCCCCCAGCTGCCGCTGGTAGGTGCCCCCAGGCCGCGCAGCACGTCGTCGACGACGGCACGGGTCTCCGCCGGGTGCGGCGAGCAGGTGGCGTAGCCGACGACGCCGCCGACGCGGACGGCTCGCAGCGCCTCGGTGAGCAGTCCGCGCTGGAGCGTCGCGAAGCCCGCGACGTCCTCGGCCTTGCGGCGCCAGCGCGCCTCGGGGCGGCGGCGGAGCGCGCCCAGGCCGGTGCAGGGCACATCGACGAGCACCCGGTCGAAGGAGCCCTGGGCCCAGGCGGGACGGGTGCCGTCGGCGACGATCACCTGGTAGGGGCCGGGGTTGCCGGCCAGCGTGCGTTCCACCAGCCGGGCCCGGTGCGGCTGCTTCTCGGACGCGACGAGCAGGGCGCCGCGCTGCGCGGCGAGCGCGGCGAGCAGGGCGGCCTTGCCGCCGGGGCCCGCGCAGCCGTCCAGCCAGAGTGCGTCCCGGCCGTCCAGCGGAGCTGCCGCCAGCGCGGCCGCGACCAGCTGGCTGCCCTCGTCCTGTACCCCGGCCCGGCCCTCACGGACGGCTTCCACCGCGCCCGGGTCGCCGCCCTCGGCCAGCCGTACGGCGTACTGGGACCAGCGGCCGGGCTCGGTCGCCTCCGGCGGGAGCGACGCGGCCACCTCCTCGGCCGTGGAACGGCCGGGACGGGCCACCAACGTCACCTCGGGCCGCTCGTTGTCGGCCTCCAGCAGGTCCTCGATACCGGCCCGGCCGCCGCCGAGCGCGTCCCACAGCGCGGAGACGATCCAGCGCGGATGCGAGTGAACCACGGCGAGGTGCGCCTCGGGGTCGTCGTCGTACGGCGGGGCGACCTGGGCGACCCAGGCGTCGATGTCCTGCGCGGCGATCTTGCGGAGCACCGCGTTGACGAACCGGGCCCGGCCGTCGCCGAGCACGCACCGGGCCAGTTCGACGGTGGCCGAGACGGCGGCGTGCGGCGGGATGCGGGTACCGAGCAGCTGGTGCGCGCCGAGCGCGAGCACGTCCAGCACCGGCGGGTCGACCTCGCGCAGCGGCCGGTCCACACAGGCGGCGATCACGGCGTCGTAGGTGCCCTGACGGCGCAGCGTGCCGTAGACCAGTTCGGTGGCGAGGGCGGCGTCCCGGCGGTCGAACTCGCCGCCCTTCTTGACCGCTTCCGCCTCGGCGTTGCGCAGCAGCGAGGGCAGGACGAGGTTGGCGTACGCGTCGCGCTCGTCGACCGCCCGCAGCGCCTCGAAGGCGAGGATGCGGACCGGATCCCGCTGGGGCCTGCGGTAAGGCTTGCCCTTCGGCCTGCCCTGGGACTTCCCCTGCGAGGTGTTCTGCGGTCGGCTGCGCGGCTGGTCGTTCACGATCAATGTGCTCCGGACTCGGTCGGAAAAAACTGCTGCGCCCGGGCGGCGGGATGCCCCCTCCCGCGCACAGGGCGTGAACAAAGCGTACGGCCGCCGGCCCGCCGACCGCTCACCCGGGCGACCGGGGCCGGCCGCGGGACGTCGCCGTCCGGCGGGACGGCGCTCTTCGTCGGAAGGGGTGCGGGCTACGCGCCCAGGCGGGTGCCGGAGGCGAGGCGGACGCCGCGCGCCCAGTCGGCGGCGCGCATCAGCTTCTTGCCCTGCTGCTGCACCTCGCCGAGTTCCACGGCGTGGCTGCCGGTGCCCACGTACACCGCGTTCTTGGCGACGGAGAGCTCGCCGGGGGCCAGTCCCGCGAGGTCCTCGCGGCCGGGCAGCGGGGTCACGGGGCCGAGCTTGAACCGTTCGCCGTCGAGCAGCGTCCAGGCGCCGGGCGCCGGGGTGCAGCCGCGGATCAGCCGGTCGACGCGCAGCGCGGGCGCGTTCCAGTCCACCGCCGCGTCCTCGACGGTGATCTTGGGGGCGATGGTGATGCCCTCGGTGGGCTGTGTACGGGGCACCAGGCGGCCGTCCTCGATGCCGTCCATGGTCGCGGTGAGCAGCCCGGCGCCGCTGTGCGCGAGCCGGGTGAGCAGATCCCCGCTGGTGTCGGTGGGCCGGACCTCCTCGGTCACGACGCCGAAGACCGGGCCGGAGTCGAGCCCCTGCTCGATGAGGAACGTCGAGGCGCCGGTGACCTCGTCACCGGCCATCACCGCGTGCTGTACAGGAGCCGCGCCGCGCCAGGCGGGAAGCAGCGAGAAGTGCAGGTTGACCCAGCCGTGCACCGGGATCTCGAGCGCGGCCTTGGGCAGCAGCGCGCCGTACGCGACGACCGGGCAGGCGTCCGGGGCGATCTCCCGGAGCCGGGCGAGGAAGTCCTCGTCCCGCGGCTTCACGGGCTTGAGCACCTCGATGCCGGCCTCCTCGGCCCGCTGGGCGACCGGGCTGGAGACCAGCTTGCGGCCGCGGCCCGCGGTCGCGTCGGGGCGGGTGACGACGGCGACGACCTCGTGCCGGTCCGACGCCAGCAGCGCCTCCAGGGCGGGGACGGCGACCTCGGGAGTGCCTGCGAAGACGAGCCTCATCGTGGGTTCTGTGCCTCTCGTTGGCAGGGGGGACGGCCGTGGGCGGTGGTCCGCGCGGCGGGTCGGACGGCGGTCAGGGCAGCGGTCAGGGCAGCGGTTCGGGCGGCCGGACTCACAGCGCGCTGCCGAAGGTGCTGTGCGGGGAGACCTTCACCTGCGGCACGCCCAGGTCCGCCCACTCCGCCTCCCGGATCGCCTTCATCGCGGCCTTGCGTTGCTCGGCGTCGAGCCGGTCGATGAAGATGATGCCGTCGAGGTGGTCGGTCTCGTGCTGGATGCAGCGGGCCAGCAGCTGGGTGCCCTCGATGGTGACCGGGTCGCCGTACATGTTGAAGCCCTTGGCGACGACACCGTAGGAGCGGACGCAGTCGTAGGTCAGGCCGGGGAGCGACAGACAGCCCTCGGGGCCGTCCTGCTCCTCCTCGCTGAGCGTGAGGTCCGGGTTGACCAGATGCCCCAGTTCGCCGTCGACGAAGTAGGTGAAGACCCGCAGCGAGACGCCCAGTTGCGGGGCCGCGAGGCCGGCGCCCGGCGCCGCCTGCATGGTCTCGGTCAAATCCTGGACGAGGGTGCGGAGTTCCTTGTCGAAGGTGGTGACAGGCTGCGCCGTCATGCGCAGCACCGGGTCGCCGAAGAGGCGGATGGGCGTGACGGACACGGCTGGCGGGCTCCCGGGTCGGACGGATCTGGCGGCACCCCTGGGGGCACCCCCGGACGAAGTTCGGGGGATGTGGCTGTGGGGGCACCTCCCAGCGGTAGCTGGGGGCCGTCCAATTCTAGGGGCCGACCCGTTCGGGGGTGCACGCGGTCGTTCGCGCCCCCCGGAAACATCAGCACGCCCCCTGATGCGTGACTCGATGGCCCGCTGGAGCGTTGGTCAAGAGAGATTGACCGAAAAAGGGCCATCACACCACGGACACGGCCCGATCCTTATCAACGCCGGTTGGAGAGGCTTGTTGATGCCCGACCACGCAACCCATGACGCCCAGGCCCGGGCAAGCCTGCACCTACTGGTGCGGGACATCGAAAGGGTCCGCCGACAGGTGGACGCGCTACGGACCCTGACCGCCCAGCTGGGCAATGTGTACCGACCGCGGCGCAGCGGTCCCGCCGCCGGATTCGTCGTCTACGGACGCGCCCCCGCACCCACCGTGCGGCTCGCCCAGGAACTCCGCGACAGTGTGGAGACCCTGGTCACGGCGGCGGTGGAGTTCGACCGCTCGCTGGGGTTCTCCTGGGACGCGGTGGGCTCCGCCCTCGGGGTGACGAAACAGGCGGTGCACCGCCGGTACGGGGCGCGCCGCCATGCCGTCCACGGTACGGAGGACGAGTCCTCGCAGCCGGACACCACGGGGGTGCACGCCGCGGCGTCCGCTCCCCCGATGGCCGGCGTGCCGGCGGCGCGCTCGATGCCAGACCAGATGTCCGCGCCGATGTCGGGGCAGCCGGCCGGGCCGATGTCCGGGCACCTGCCCTCGCAGGGGTCCGGGCCGTTGCCCGCGCAGCTGCCGCAGCAGATGCCGGGACATGTGCCCGGACATCTGCCGGCCAACGCCCGGGAGGACGCCTTCCCCGGCGCGCTTCCCGGTCCGCGCAGCGGCTGAGCGACACCACCCGCACCACCGCACCGCACCCGCACCACCCGCACCGCTGCACCACCCGCGGTGCGTTTCCGCAGGACCAGCCGCCCCGCCGCCCGCCACGCCGACAGGTCGGACGCCGGGGCGGCGCCATGTCCAGAACCGGACCGGACGTCCTGGGTCTCTGGGGACCGGTCAGCCGATGTCCAGCGGGTCGATGCGGACCAGGACCTGATCGGTCTGCTTGAGCGCCGTACGGGCCACCTGTGCGGCCTTGAGAGCGGCGGCCAGCGCCGCCCCGCTGCCCGGCGGGACCCTGATCAGCATCCGCTCCCGGTGCTCCCCCGCCGGGGCGTCCCCGGCCCCGCGCGGTCCGCCCGGCCGGTCGCCGGACACCGGGACCGGTCCCAGGACGGCGGCCCCCTCGGGCAGCCGGGCCAGCTCGACCAGTGCGGCCACCGCCGCCGGGCTCCCGGTCACGGAGGCCATCCGCGAAACGGGTGGGAAGCCCAGTTCGGCCCGCTCGGCCAGTTCGCGGGCCGCGTGCCCGGCGGGATCCCAGCGCACCAGCGCCTGGACCGGCCGCAGCGTGGGCTCGGCCAGCACCAGCACCGTGCCGCCCTCGGTCGCGGGCCTGACCAGGGCGGCCGCGCCCGTCCAGCGGCGCAGCGTCTCCTCCCCCGCCCGCAGGTCCGGCCGGTTGAGCAGCGCCCAGCCGTCCAGCAGCAGCGCGGCCGCGTAGCCGCCCTCCGCGACCGGTTCGGCGCCCGGCGTGGAGATGACCAGCGCCGGGGTACCGGTGACGGCTCCGAGGATGCCGTCCCGTCCCGAGGTGCGGACCGGGACCTTCGGGAACGCCCGGCCGAGTTCGTCCGCGGTCCGCCGGGCGCCGACCACCTGGGCGCGCAGCCGGAACCCACCGCACTCCTGGCAGTGCCACGCCGCCTCGGGGCGGCCGCACCATCCGCACTGCGGCGCGCTGCTGCCGTCGGTCAGCTCCAGCGGTCCCGCGCACTTTCCGCACCGGGCGGGTTCCCGGCAGCGTTCGCAGGCCAGCCGCGGCACATAGCCGCGGCGCGGGACCTGGACGAGGACGGGGCCGCGCAGCAGCGCGTCCCTGGCCACCTGCCAGGCCAGGCTCGGCAGCCGGGCGGCGCGGGCCGCCCCGTCCCGCGCCTGGTCGCCGTCGCCGATGGTGCGGACGAGCGGCGCCGCCGCCCGGACCGCCTCACGGGTGGCGTCCACCGGCAGCGCCCACTGGGTCTCGACGAGCTGGGCGCCTTCGACGGTGCGGATGAGGCCGCCGAGCAGGAAGGCCGCCCGCTCCTCCGTGGCCCGCAGCAGCAGCACGTCCCGGGCGTGCGGCATGGGGGCGTGGGGCTCGGCGTGGCTGGAGTCGCCGTCGTCCCACAGCGCGACCAGGCCGAGGTCCTGCACCGGGGCGAACATCGCGGCCCGGGTGCCGACGACCGCCCGGACGGCGCCCCGGCTGACCGCCAGCCAGCGCCGGTAGCGCGCCTCGGGGCCGGCATCCGCGGTGAGCAGGACGTGGTGGCCCTCGCCGAGCAGCGCGGTGAGCGCCGCGTCGACCCGGGCGGCGGCCCGGCCGTCGGGCAGCACCGCGAGCGCGCCGCGGCCCGAGGCGAGGGTGG
>NZ_JAAGLX010000005.1:0-274194 GCF_010548325.1 Streptomyces sp. SID13666
ACCAGCGCCGCGACATGATCCGCTTGATGCGGGACGCCGGCATCACCCCGCAGACCGCACAGGTCCGCCCCGACGAGGCCGAACTGACCCGGATCACCGGCGCCCAGGCCCCCAGCGGCATCCCGTGTGTCATCGCCGCACCGGTCGTGGAACGCGCCAAGCGCAGCGCCACCGCCACCCGCGGCCGACGCAGCCGCTTCGCCCAGGCCCGCCGCTCCGGATCAGGCGAGCGCCCCGCGCCCCGCACGACCACCACCGCCGCGTAACGCCGCAGCCGACGCCGCCGAAGAGCCGTCCCATCTCCGATGTCGGGGGTGGGGCGGCTCTTGGCATTTCCTCGCGTTCACGCGGTTTCTTCGGCGCTCGCTCGATCCGGAGGGACTCGGGGGAGTAACGGAAGGTAAGCGGGGCGCACGAACAGTCACTGACATATCGTGCGGGGAAGGCAGAGCGATGATGACTGATCCTGGTACTGCGACGCTGGTCGAAGAGCTCCGCGAGCGGGCCGGTGCGTTCGTGAACTCGCACGTCGATCTGTGGGTCACCGTGGAGGACGACGGGACGCTGATCCTGGCCGGCCAGGACCCCGCCGCCCTGTTCCAAGCGGCCGCGGACTGGCTGAGCGACGGGCCCGCCTGCACCGTCGCCGATACCCGCTGGGACCGAGGGACGGCCGAGCCCGCCCACACTCTGCGCCTGTATCTGCGCCCGGTCGGGGCGGAACTGACGCCGCAGCGGACGGCTGAAAGGGTCTAGGACCGCTCCCTGGGCCCAGTGAAGTCCGGCAGGTGACGGCGGCGGCGCCGATTTCCGCGCCGCCGCCCGTTTCCGGCCGAGCGCCGCGACCGGGCCGAAGGGGTGCTGAAAGGCAGGTCGGACGGCACTGGGTGACGTCTTCTTCTCTCGGTCCTGGCGGGCCGCTACCGTCGCATGCACCGCGGTGGCGTGGTGTGCAGGCAGGGGGAGGGACAGCTGTGATCGCTTACATCGCGCCGCTGTGGATCTTCGGTGTGGGGTGCCTGGTCGCGTCCGTGGTGGGGAAAGCGGTGAAACTGGGCGGGGTGGAGATCCCGGCCATCACAACGACCAGGGCTCAGCTCGTGGTTGCGCTCGTCGGAGTGGCGGCGATCGTGCTGGGGACGGTGCTGTTCCAGCACGAGGGATCATCGTCGACCGCCGGCTCGTCGGCTGCGGTTCCGTCCGGTGGAAGCTCGGCGAGCGGCGCGAGCGCCCCGCCGCCGGGACCCACGCCGGACCCGCCGCGCACCCCGACCACCGCACCCTCCACCACGACCCCGCCGCCCTCCACCGAACCCGCTACGCCGCCCGCCACCGAGCCGCCCGCCTCGACGGCTCCCGCGGCCGTACACGTGCGCTGGCAGGGGACGTTGACGCTGGATGACGGGAGCACGAGCGGGAGTCCGATCACGGGCTGGTCGCTGGATTCCGTACCGCCCCAGCGGGCACCGATGGGGGATCTCGGACTCGCCTGCCAACTCAGCTGCGAACCGGGCCAGATCGTCGGCACCACAGTCGTGTCCTGGAACGGCGCGACCCCGCCGAAGCGGGAGCAGTGCGTCATCCTTCTCAATACGCACCTGGGGCAGCGAACGGCGGACGTTACGGCGGGCTCCATCGTGTGCTTCGGGACGGACGGCGGTCGGGTCGGGTTCTTCACGGCGGGCGGCGGCGCGGGCGGCGGCCGGCAGACGCTGGCGGTGACGGTGTGGGAGCGGCCCTGACCGTGCACGTGGCCGGAGCCGCCCTCAAGGACGCCCGCCACAGCCTTCCACTCGATTCCGAGAACGCCCCGTCCTCGTCGCCGCGACGCCGGAATACTGGCGGGACGGCATTCGGTCGAATCCGAGGTGCTCGTTGATCGATGACCGGGGGAGATCGGATGAGCGGTGACCGTCCGGGCCGGCGCCGGGAGATGGCGGTCCTGGCGTCCGGGCCCGTGCTCGGCGCCGCGGTGGGGGTGGTCACCAACATCATCACCTCGACCTGGAACTGGTGGCTCTTCTCCTCGCTGCTCGTCCTCATCACACTCGCAGCCGTGGGCGCAGCCCTCGTGCCGGGCTCAGATCGCACCCCGGTCTCCACCGACGACGATCCGCCTCCTCATCGGGTCCGGGTCAACACCCTCCCGCCGGAAGCGGCAGTCTTCTCCGGCCGACAGGAGGAGCTGCGCCGGCTCGTGGAAAGCACGCCGGAGCTCAGCGCGTCACGACCGTTCGTGTGTTCCATCACGGGTCCGTCCGGCAGCGGGAAGACGGCTCTGGCTGTGCAGGCGGCTCATCGCCTCGTGGCCCGCTACCCTGACGGCCAGCTGTTCCTGAGGTACCGGAGGCATTCGGAACCGGCGGGAAGACTCAGCGCCCAGGACGTCCTGGCGAGTGCCTTGACCACCATCGGTGCGCCCGCTCCGCAGACACGGTTCGGTGTCGACGACATGAGCGGCCAGTGGCGGTCCGCGGTGGGGAACGGACGATTCCTCATCGTTCTCGACGACATCACCCGGGCGGAACAGGTGCGGCCCATTCTGCCGAACTCCCGCCACGCCATGGTGATCGTCACGAGCCGGCGTGTTGTTGCCGGCATTGATCCCGACCTGCACCTCGAAGTGGGGGGTCTCACCCGGGACGAGGCGTGCTCCGTCATCACCGCCGTCCTGACGAGAGCCTCACACGACATCGACACCTCCGTCATCAGCGCGCTGGCCGAGATCTACCGGCTGCCTCTGACCGTCAGACATGTGGCGGACCGCCTCATCACCGCACCGGACGGATCCGGGCTCTGTAGCGGGGACGGCGTCCCGCACCGACCAGGAGACGATGTGAACGTGGATCCCTTCGGCTGGTCAGTGACGGCGTTGGACCCACGTGACCAGCTGGTCTTCCGTCGGATGGCGCTCCATCCCGGGCCGCATGTCACCGGCGAAACGGCGGCGGTGCTGGCCGGCATCCCGGTGGAGGAAGCAGATCGGTCGCTCAACGAACTCCACCGCCGGGGCATCATCGGCCGACCGGACCCGCATGGATACGGCGTGCACGATTCGGTACGCGCGCTTGCGTTACGGGAGTCCGAGCTTCATGACAGCAGTTCATCGCGTACGGCGGCAATGCGGCGGCTGTTCCGGTTGACGGCACGCCAGCTTGCCCTGGCGAATGCCGCCATCGGTTCTCCTCTGGTCATCGACCTGCCGGCCGACGCCGCCACCGAACCCGATGTTCCCACGGAGGAGAAGGCAGCTCTGGAGTGGCTGGAGATCTATCTGGTGGACTTCAGGGCGGTCGCCCGGCTCGCGGTCGACGAGGAATGGGCGACGACCTGGCAGCTGACCTGCGGTCTCAGCTATTTCCTGCGGATCCACCGGAACATCGTCCAGGCCGAAGAGCTGAACGAGTCCTCGTTGCACTTGGCTGTCACGACTGGGGATGTCCTCGGACAAGGCTGCAGCCACAGCCAATTGGGGGTCCTGCACCGGTGCACCGGACGGTACCGCAGCGCACTCGGACACACACAGGCGGCATTGGGGCACTTCGAGACCCTGGGCGACGATCGTGGCCGGGCCGTCTGCTACGCCGAACTGGCCGTCATTCACTACCATCTGGCGGAGTATGCCCCCGCGCGGAACGCGATGGAGCGTGCTGTCACCCTCCACGGACGGATGGGCGGGCTCCGGGGCGTCGCCAACGGCCGCGGCACGCTGGGGTTGTTCAGCAGGGCGACCGGCGACTATGCCGCGGCCCGGGTCTCCTTCGACGAGGCGCTCGGCATCTATCAGAGCCTGCGGAACCTGCGTAACGAGGCATGGATCCGCATCGAACTCGGCACACTCGACCGACTCCTCGGTGACTATCCGAGTGCCCTGGACCAGTTCGCGGCCGCGCATGCGATCTGCTCCGACACCGGCGACCGCAGCGGACGAGCGTGGGCCGAGCGTGAGACCGGCATCACGAAGCGGATCCTCGGACAGTACGCCGATGCCCAGGCCCTGCTCGAAGGAGCTCTGGACGTCTTCACATCCATGGACAGCGCCAGGAACGCCGCCGACGCGCGGGTGGAGCTCGGTTCCCTGTATCGCTCCATGGGAGATCTCGCCGCCGCACGACGCCATGTGACGGACGCCCGGGATGAGTACGAGCGCCTGGGGAACAGGCGCGGTACGGCGTGGGCGAACATCGAACTCGGTGTGCTGGACCTGCGGGAAGCACGGTGGCAAGCGGCCACGGAGCGCTTGGAACAGGCCGGGAGGACCTACGCGGCGATCGGTGATCGATCCGGAGCCGCCAGGGTTGAACTGGAATCGGGCCGGCTCGCCCTGGCGCGCGCTGACCCAGTGACAGCACGCGAGCATCTGCAACGGGCCGTATCGGCGTACCGGGACCTGGGCGCGCCCGAAGCAGCCACGGCCCAGGACCTCCTGAGCGGTCTGTGAGCATCATGACGTGTCCAGTGTTCCACTGCGCCGAGGTCGGCAAGGTGTGAAACTGGCTGCCTGTAGCACCAGTTGTGCGGCCGGCCGATACCAGGCCGATTCGGTTCGATGACGGGGCGAGGATGTCTGGAGTGGAGTTGGTGATGGCCGCGCTGGCCGCGGGTGCTTCGGCGGGGCTCACGGATACCGCGAGCAGTGCGGTCCGGGACGGCTACGCGGGGTTGCGTGAGGCGGTGCGCCGGCGTCTTGCCGCTGGGGGTGAGGACGGCGCACGGGTCCTGGACGCCCGTGAGGTCGAGCCCGGGGTCTGGGAGGCCCGGCTGAGGGAGCTGCTGGCCGCGACGGGCGCGGACCAGGACGCGGAAATCCTCGCCGCCGCACGGTTGTTGCTGCGGGACCTGGGGGTGGCCGGGGCGAATGTCGTCGACGCCAGGGACGCCAAGGGCGTGCAGATCGGCGACAACAACACGCAGACCAACACGTTCAACTGACCGGGCCTGCCAGTGGGAGCGGACGAGAGCGGCCACCACGTCGACGCCCGTGGTGCGCGAGGGGTGCAGATCGGCAGCGGCAACACGCAGATCAACGTGTTCGCAGCCGCCCACCCGGTTGCGCAGTCCGGCTATCTCCACCAGGTACGGACGATCGCCCCCGAGGTGCTGCTGGGCCGGGAGGAGGAGCTGGCCGAGCTCGCGGACTTCTGCACCCGGCCCGATGCCGGCGACTACCTGTGGTGGCGCGCGAAGGCGTGGGCGGGGAAGTCCGCCTTGTTGTCCTGGTTCGTTCTGAACCCGCCACCGCGCACCCGCATCGTCTCGTTCTTCATCACCGCGCGCCTGGCCGCCCAGGACGATCGTGAAGCCTTCCTGGCCGTCGTCATCGAGCAGCTGGCGACCCTCCTCGGCGAACCTGTCTCGCCCTACCTGACTGCCGCCACCCGTGCCGCGCACATGTGGCAGTTGCTCGACGCCGCGGCCGCCGCCTGCCGGCAGCGAGAACAGCGCCTGGTGCTGGTCGTGGATGGTCTCGACGAGGACAGGGGAGCCATCGCACACAGCATCGCCGCGCTGCTCCCGGCCCGGCCAGCGCCGGGGATGCGCATCGTGGTGGCCGGACGGCACGACCCGCCGCTCCCCTCCGACGTGCCCAGCGGGCATCCGCTGCGTGACCCCGGGGTCGAACGGACGCTGAAGGAGTCCCCGTACGCCCAGATCGTGCGCAACGACGCGGAGCGGGAGCTGAAGCGGTTGCTGCGCGGCACGACGGCGGAGCAGGACCTCCTGGGGTTGGTGACCGCCGCCGGCGGCGGCCTCAGCGGCCGGGACCTGGCCGAGCTGACGGGACGCCTGGAGTGGGAGATCGAGGAGGTCCTGGGCGCCGTGGCCGGACGGATGTTCGCCTGGCGCCCCGCCCCCGGCCCCGCCACTGCCCCCGCCCCCGGCTCGTCCGGCCAGGTGGCAGTGCGTGGGGTCTACATGCTCGGCCACGAGGAACTCCAGCAGATCGCCGTACGGTTCCTGGGCGAGCGGCGCCTGACGGAGTACCGGGAGCGCCTGCACACCTGGGCCGACCGGTACCGGGCCGGACACTGGCCCGCTCACACCTCCGGTTATCTGTTCCGCGGCTACTTCCGGATGCTGCACGCCGACGGCGATCTCACCAGGATGATCGCCTGCGCCCTCGACGAGACCCGCCACGAACGGATGCGCGACGCGGGCGGCGGGGATGACGCCGCGCTCGCCGAAATCACGACCACGCAGGACGCGATACTCGACCGAGGCGATCCGGGCCTCGATCTGAGAGCCATGACCCTCTTGGCGGTGCGTCGCGACAGCCTCGCCCAACGCAACACCAACATCCCCGTCGGGCTGCCCGCCGTCTGGGCCCTCCTGGGGCGCCCCGCGCACGCCGCGGCCATGGCGCGATCCATCCCCTCCCCGGAAAGACGCGCGCGTGCGCTGGGGGCACTCAGCGAGGCGCTGGCCGAGTGCGATGCCGGCAACCGGCCTCCCAGCGGGACCGACGACACCGCTCACGACGCCGGTGACGTCGCCCACGAAGCCGAATCCGTGGCCCGGACGATCATCAACCCGGAACTTCGGGCATCCGCGCTGGCAGCGGTCGCACGCGTGGTGGCACGGATCGGGGACGCCGATCGCGCTCGGCACCTCGCCCGCGAGGCCGAGGCCCTGGCCCTGACCGTCACTCACCCGGAACTGCAGGACTCGGTGCTGCGGATGGTGCGGGAGGTGAACGAGGCGGACCGCACCGGGGACCTCGGCCGTGAGGCCGAAGGCATGCCGATGAACCACGTCGGTACGTACAAACGGGCCCACGACCTGCGACGGATAGCGCACGCGTGGCCCCCGGCTGACGACGTCGACCGCGCCGAGGCCCAGGCCCGCTCCCGCAGCATCGAGAAGGACACGGAGGTGCGGGCGATGGTGCTCACCGCCACGGCACGGATGGCGGCGCGGACCAACGCTGTCGACCGTGCCGGACGGCTGGCCCGCGAAGCCGAAGCTGTGGCCCGGACCGGCACCGATCTGTACCGGAGGCAATTGGCGGAAGCGGCACACGCGTTGGCGGCGGGGCTGGCCCGAGTGGGAGAGGTGGACCGCGCCGTGGCCGTTGCCAGGACCATTCCCGGGCAGGCCATGGGGTTCGAGCAGGCAAGGGCATTGGAAGAGGTGGCGCAGATCGTCGCGCGGACCGGAGACGTCGACCGCGCTCTCGCGGTGGTCCGGACCATCCATCGCTCGACGCCGATGGAGCTGGCACGCGTCGCGCGGGCGCTGGCCGAGGAAGGCCACACCGCCGCCGCCGAGACCGTGGCCGGAACCATCACCGACCGTACCGAGCACCCTCTCGACCGGCAGTTCCAGGCGGAGGGACTGGCGCAGGTGGCGGAGGCGCTGGCGGGCGCGGGAGATGTCGCCGCCGCCGGGAGGCTGGCCGGCGTGGCCGAGTCGAGGGCTCGTGCCCTGCCTCCCACGAACCTGTGCGCGCAGGAGAACGCGATGACAGCGGTGGCACGGGCGGTGGCGCGGATGGGGGAGGCGGACCGTGCCGAGGAGCTGACCCGCGAGGCTGAGGCCATGGCCCTGCGCCAACCCGGGTTTACCCAGGCGATGGCGTTGGAGGTGGTGGCGGGAACCGTGGCGAAGCTCGGAGACCTCGACCGTGCGGAACGCCTGGCCCGCATGATCACCGAACCGGGACTTCGGGCATCGGCGCTGGCGAACGTGGCCCGGGAGACAGCGCACCAGGGTGACGTCGACCGTGCGGAACGCCTGGCCCGCACGGTCGCCGACCCGCGTTGGCAGGCATGGGGTCTGACCGGCGTGGCGGAGGCGATGGCCGAGGCAGGCGACTTCGACAGCGCCGAACTCGTGGCCCGTGAAGTCGAGATGATGGCCGGGGACGCGATCAACCCGGGGCCACGGGCGAGGGCACGTGCACTGACGAGTGTGGCGGAGGTGATGGCGCGGGGCGGGAACATCGACCGCGCCGAGTCGATGGTCAGAACCATCCCCGACCCGGACCGTCAGGCATGGGCCCTGACGGCGTTGGCCCGCCATGCCGGGAAGACCCGTGCGCGCCCGCTGATCGCGTGGGCGCTGCGACTGGGGCCGTGGCATGCGGCAGCCGATGTCCTTGCCGTGCTGCAGCCTGATGTCCTGACGGTGATTGCCGACGACCTTCTCGCGTGACTGCGCTCCCGGCCCAACGGTCTGGACATCCCGTTGGCGCGCTGCCACTTTGGACGGATGGATGCTGAAACCAGTTTCGGACTCGGCCGGGAGTTGGAGAACTGGGGCGGTGTGGAGGACCTGCCCGCGATGAGGACCCACTACCGCGATGCCGCCGAGGCGGGCCTGGTCGAGGCCATGGGCCGACTCGGACTCCTCTGCGAAGGCCGGACTCAGGCGAAGTTGGAGAACAGGCTCCCCGCCGAAGTCCAGGGGGATTTCGTCGAGGCGGCGCGCTGGTACCGGACGGCTGCCGACCGTGGAGACCTCTACGCGGCCTTCTGGCTGGGGCGTCTGTACGCGGAGCGGCTGGGGGACTGGGCTCAGGCGGAGCCCTGGTATCGGCAGGCGGCGGACGCCGGACATGACACGGCGAGGAAGCGGCTGGCAGCAGGAGCGAACGGCGCGGCCCGGCGGGTCGCGGAGGATGCCTACCTGATGCACATGGACAAGTTGCGTGGCGGAGGTCGTTCCTAGCGGCGATGGCGGACGCGACGCACTGCGGGCAGCGGTGTGAACCGCTGCCCGCAGAGTCGCCGCCTCAAGACGGGTAGGAGACAGGAGTCAGTACTTGGTGGTGACCGTTACACCGCTGAAGGCTGTCTTCGCGTACAGGCTGATGTACCGGTATCCGGCGGTGGTGTTGGTGACCGTGATGGCTTCGGTGTTCCCGGCCTTGGCCGAGCGTGCCGTGTAGGTGGTGCTGGTCGCCCACGTGTTGGGGTTGTAGTAGAGGTCGGCGTTGCCGGTGCCGCCGGTTGTCGTGATGTTCAGCGTCGTGGTCCCGGCCGGCAGGTAGAGGTACAGGTAGTCCAGGTTGCCCGTCGAGGCCGACCGGGCGGAGCGGGAGCAGTTCTGGCCCATGACGCGGGGGTCGGCGCTCGTGCAGGTCGGCAGCGCGCCGCTGACCGTGACGGGCTTGGCCGTGGTGGAGGTCAGGCCCTTGGCGTCGGTGACGGTCAGGGTGATCGTGTACGTGCCGGCGGCGGTGTACGCCTTGGCGGGGTTGGTGGCGGTGGAGGTGGTGCCGTCGCCGAAGTTCCACGAGCGGGCGGTGATGGTGCTGCCGGCGTCGGTGGACCTGTCGGTCAGGTTCACGGTCAGGCCGGAGACGGCGGCGTCGAAGGCGGCGGTCGGTCCGCTGCTCGTTCCGCCGCAGGCGCCGGCCGCGCACGCGTCGAGCCAGGTGTTGAAGTCGGCGTCGTACCGGGTGCCGATGCCGGTGCTGTAGACCGCGTAGGCGCCGTTGTAGTCGCCGGTGCGGAACTTGGCGAGCATGTTCTGCACGTCGGCGGGGTGCTTTTCGATCATGTAGCGGACGGCCAGGTAACCCCACGGGTAGGTGCGGTCCAGGCTGCTGTTGCCGTAGGTGCTCTGCCAGAGGGTGCTCAGCGCGAAGGTGTGCTGGCCGGCATCGGCGATCGCCTCGGTGTCGGGGAGGTTGCGGTAGCTGTAGGAGACGTACTCGGCGAAGCCCTCGATCCACCAGATGTCCGGGACGCCCTGGCCGGCGGTGAAGTCGCCGTACATGTCGTAGCGTCCGTCGAGGTAGTGCGTGTACTCGTGGTTGAGGTTCCAGATGTCGCCGGGGAAGCCGTCGTTGACGCTCTTCACGTAGGACAGGAACCGGGCCTGGTTGCCCGGGGTGGCGGGGTCGCCCTCCAGGTACTCGCCGCCGTTGTCGGTGCTGTTGCCGAAGATCCAGCCGGAGTAGACCTGGTAGTCCTTGGGGCTCGCGAACGTCACGATCTGGATGTTCGTGTTGTTGTCGTTGGCGACCGGGCCGCTGTCCTTGACGATGCCGTGGAGGTACGCGTCCTGACCCTTGAGGCTGGTGCACGCGGCGGACAGCGCGGCGTTGGTCAGGGACTGGGCGCGGAAAGTGTGCCCGGCGTCGCACGGGTAGGTGATCGGCAGTGATGCGGCGGTGAGTTGGGCCGTGAAGTTGCACGTCGTGTAGTACGAGCACTGGGCCTGGTCGTGGGCGTCGGTCATGCCGGCGACCCCGACCCACAGCGGTGCGGTCGTGCCGGTGATCGACGAGGCGCCCAGCAAGCCCTTCGCGAGCGGTCGTACCTTGGCCTGGAGCGCGGGGGTGTCGAGGAAGCGCGCCATCTCGGTGCCGGCGTTGGCGTCCAGCCAGAACCAGCTGCCGTTCAGGATGTCCCGGTGGTTCAGCGCGAACGTGCTGAGGGTGTCGATGATGCTCGGGTCGGCGGTGACCGCGGTGATGTACGCGGGGTTCCAGTGCCCGCGGAAGATCGGGGTGAACACGCTGTTGACGGCCGAGTCCATGCTCCAGTAGGCGTCGTAGGAGCTGTTGTAGGCGTTGAGCACCCTCTTGTAGGTGCTGAGGTAGCGGCCCTGCTCGTTGGCGCTGTCCGTCAGGACCAGGACTTCGCCCAGGATGTCGCCGTTGGCCGAGCTGACGTCCAGGAAGTGGGGGGACGCCACGAAGGTGTCGAGCGCGCCCTCGGAGGCGGTGGCCAGGGTCGGGCCGTACGGTCCGACGGCGGAGGAGTTGTAGGACTGCACGTAGTATCCGGCGCGCAGGAACAGCACGAGCTGCCACACGTTGCCGGAGTTGTCACCGGGGTAGGTCCTCGCCGTGTTCTTGAAGGCGTTGGCGATGGTGACCATCTGTGCTTCGCGGAAGGCGTTGTACGCGTTGGTGCCGGTGAGGCCGAACAGGGTGTTGACACAGGCCGTGGTCGAGGCCTGGACGAATGCGACCAGCGCGGATCCGGTCCGGCTGAAGTCGGCCGGGGTGCAGGACGCCGCGGCAACACCGCTCGCCGTGTTCCCTCTTGGTGGGGCTTTCGACGGGGCCCGCGAGGTGACCGGGCTCTGCGGCGGAAGCTGAGCGGTGTCGAGCGGGTGGCGTTGCACCTCGGCGCGGTCCGATATGTCGGCGGTCGAGCCGAGTGGCGGGGGAACCTTGGGGGACTGCGTTGCCGGTCCTTGCCGGCTGTCCGCTGCCGTGGCTCGGCCCGGCTGGATCAGCATGGCTATGCCCAGGCACAGTGCGAGGGCAAGTATCAGGAATCCGGTGAGACTTCGTCGTAGCGGTTGGGTGTTCACGTGCCGCCTCCCAGCGGTGTGAAGGCCGTGCTGCACTGCACGGCGTGGGGGGATCCGCGGGCTTCGAGCGTCCCGGTCGCCGATGACTTCCGACGGGTTCGGGGCGTGACGAGGGCTGCCTGCGGGCCGCGCTGTGTCGTTTGACATGGACACAGCCTGCGCGCAATAACATTGCACATGTCACATCGCAGGAGAAGGGGGTGGAAGTAAATCGGAGGCAATATCTGGGCCGCATCCAGGCCGCAACTGGGCTGCATCCGAGGCGGCACCCGGGACCGCGAAGCTCCGGCGGGACCCTGATGGCACGGCACCCCTGATGGCGGCGACGGTCGGCACGGGCAGGGATCTCGTGTGGATGACAACGGAGCCGCAGGGGCCGGTTGTGGCGGTAATGCCACTGCGTCCGGGTGCTCCTGACGGGTCCTCGGATCCTGGGTACGCTGCGGAGTTGTGACAGTGAACGGGGGAGAGTCGTTGGACGTCAGTGGCAGTGGGGCCGAGCCACTCGAAGGGGAGGACCCGCGGCGGATCGGGACGATCCCACTGCTCGGCAAGCTCGGTTCCGGCGGCATGGGGCGGGTGTATCTGGGCGTCGTCGACGGCCGCTACGCCGCGGTCAAACAGGTGCTGCCGCACTTCGCCGCGGATGAGAACTTCCTGCGGCACTTCGGCCACGAACTCGACAACCTCGCCCGGTTGCCGAACGAGGTCAGCACGCCGCTGCTGGCGAGTGACCGGCAGGCACGGCCGCCGTGGTTCGCGACCGCCTACATTCCCGGCCTCACCCTGACCGAGGCGATGGCCCTGCACGGCGGGCCGCTTCCGGTGCAGGCCCTGTGGCTGCTGCTCCGGGAGGCGGCCGCGGGACTGCGAGCGGTGCACGCCCTCGACATGGTGCACCGGGACCTCAAGCCGTCCAACGTGATGCTGACCCAGGACGGCGCCACGCTCATCGACTTCGGGGTCGCCCGCGCCGCCGACCAGAGCCGGCTCACCCGGACCGGCGTGGTGGTCGGCACACCGGCCTACATGTCGCCGGAACAGGCCTCCGCGTCCAAGGAGTTGACGGGCGCCACGGACGTGTTCGCGCTCGGCGCGCTGCTCGGCTACGCGGCCGTCGGCAGACCGCCCTTCGGTGAGGGTTCCGGCGTGGACGTGCTCTATCGCATCGTCCACGGTGAGCCCGACCTGGACGGGTTGCGCGCACTGGACCAGGACCTGGCGGAGGTCGTCGAGGCGTGCCTGGACAAGAACCCGCTCGGACGCCCCACGGCGGACCGGCTGTTCCTGCTCGCGGAGCAGAGGACCGTCCCGGCCAGGCCCGGCTGGCCCGCGCTGGTCATGGACCGGCTGGCCGGGCGCGCGGCGTTCGCGGCCCGGACGGCACCGCAGGTGGTGCTCGAGCCGGAGCCGGACTCTCCGGAACAGGCCGAGCCCGTAGTAGTGGGGCGGAACGCGCCGATCACCGCGGCCGGGCGACCGCGGCGGCGAACCCGACTGCTGCTGGCGGTGGTTCCCATCGTCCTGGTGGCGGGCACGACGATCGGCGTGCAGTTGCTCCCCAAGCTCACCGCACCCCGCGCGGCGGAGAGCGGCCCGCCGGCCTCCGGCCCGGGTGGGGCGGGCCCAGGGGCATCCGCGTCCTCAGGTTCGCCGTCCGCAGGTACGAGCCCCTCGGGCGTGCCGTCCGCGAGCGGCCAGCCGTCGGCCGCGCCGTCGCCGGGCAGCGTTGCCGGAGTCCCCGCTGCGAGCGGTGGCGGGGGTGCCGGCGGCGCCAACGGGACCGGCAACAACGGCACGGGCAACACCGGCACCGGTAGCAATGGCTCGGGCAACACCGGCACTGGCAGCGCGGGAAGTACCGGCGGGCCTGGCAACACCGCCGGCCCCAGCACCAAGCCCACGGCGGCGCCACCACCGGCCCCCACCCCGTCGAGCGGGTCCCGCTTCTACGTACTCAGGAACGGCAGCAGCGGGGACTGTCTGGGCGTCAACCAGTTCGGCAACGCCCTCACCCTCGGGTCGTGCACCGGCAACGCGGCCCTGTGGTCGTCCAGAACCGTCTCGGGCGGCGGCTTCCAGGTGGTCAACAAGGGGACCGGCCAGTGCCTCCAGGCAGGCATGTTCAACAACGTGTCCACGATCAGCGACTGCGCCCAGAGCGGTCTCAAGTCCTGGTACTCCGGCTCCCACAGCAGCCTCGCCGAACAGTACGACGGCAAATGCCTGGACCTGGCTTTCGGCGGTGGCGCGACCACCGCCAAGTGCTCGGGCTCCGCGTCACAGCAGTGGAAGCGCCAGTGACAACCTGACAGCGGACCCCGCGCGGCCATCTCCGGCCGCCGCGCGGGGCCTTCCCGATCGTGGTGGGAGGGAACAGCGACGCGGCCGCCGAAGGACCGTCACTTCACCGAGCCGGCCATCACCCCCTGGACGAAGTGACGCTGGAAGGCGAAGAAGACGATCAGGGGAACGACCAGCGACAGAAAGGCGCCCGGAGCGAGGACGTCGATGTTGGACCCGAACTGCCGCATCTGCGACTGCAGCGCGACGGTGAGGGGCTGCGAACCGCTGTCGGCGAAGATCAGTGCGACGAGCATGTCGTTCCACACCCACAGGAACTGGAAGATGCTCAGACTCGCGATCGCCGGTTTGGCCACCGGGAGGATCAGCCGCCGGAAGATGAGCCATTCGGAGCCGCCGTCCATCCGCGCCGCCTCCAGCATCTCGCGGGGGATGTCGGCGAAGTAGTTCCGCAACAGGAAGATCGCGAACGGCAGCCCGTAGGCGACGTGGAACAGGATGACGCCGGTGAGCGACCCGAAGATGCCGAGCGCGCCGAAGAGTTTGGCCACCGGCAGCAGCCCGATCTGCACCGGCACCACGAGCATGGCGACGACCAGCAGGAAGATCACGTCGCGCCCCGGGAACTCCAGCCAGGCGAAGGCGTATCCGGCCAGGGACGCGAGGACGACGACGGCCATCGTGGTGGGCACGGAGATCAGCACCGTGTTCCAGAAGGCATGGGTGATTCCGCTGTCCGCCAGGATCGAGCTGTAGTTGGAGAACCCCAGGCCGCCCGGGTGGGCCAGCGCCGTCCACCAGCCGGTGGTGGCGTTGTCGGTCGAGGGCCGCAGCGACGAGACGAAGAGACCGAACGTGGGCACCAGCCAGACCAGGGCGACGACCACCAGGAGCGCCTGGACCAGGCCCTTGCCCAGAAAGGCGGTGAGCCGGGAGGTCAGCCGCACGGGGCGGCGCGCGGCCGGGGGCGCCGCGGTCGTGCGCGGCGCGGCCCCGACGGGTGCGGTGTGCTGGGTCGTCATGTCTGGCTCCTGCGGAAGCGACGGATGTTGAGGACCATGGCGGGTACCACCAGGAGCAGCAGCACCACTCCGATGGCGCTCCCCAGCCCCTGGTTGTTTCCGCCGCCGAAGGAGACCAGCCACATCTGCAGCGCCAGCACGTTCGCGTCCTGCTGGACCGGACCTGGGGCGATGATGTAGACGAGGTCGAAGACCTTCATCACATTGATCAGCAGCGTCACGAAGACCACGGTCAGGACCGGGCCGAGCAGCGGCACGGTGATCCGGCGGAAGATCTGCCACTCGCCCGCGCCGTCGATACGGGCGGCCTCCAGGACCTCGCGGGGAAGCGAGGACAGTCCGGCGCCGATGAGGACCATGGCGAATCCGGTCCAGATCCACAGATAGGCACCGATGATGGCGGGGGTGATCAGTGCCGGTCCCAACCAGGACACACCGCCGTACGGTTCGGCGAAGTTCGCCGCCGGAAGGCGCACGGTGTAGGAGCCGTCAGGCAGCGCGTCGAAGCGGAAGGTTCCGTCCGGCCCGGTCGCGGCGTGTCCGACCACCTGCTGGTCGCGGACCAACTCGACCGTCATCTGCGGCAGTCCGCGTTCCCTGGCGTCGACCGCGTCGGGCCGGCCGCCGCCTCCGGGGACGAAGTCCAGGAAGACGGTTCCGGTGACCGCGCCCGCCGCGGCCGAGGCGGTCTTCGCCTGGGCGGCCGTGGCGGGAAGGGCGGTCGGTTTGAGGCCGACCAGCCCGAGGGTGAGCGAGTCACCGGGACGCACCGGCCGCGCGGTCCGGTACCCGCCGTCCTTCTCCGCTTCCAGCACCTGGGAGCCGCGGGTGCGGGCGCCGGGGTAGGGGGAGGCATCGGTGAAGGCGTCGTGGGCGCCGACGGCGACCGCGTTGAGCACCCCGCGCTGCGGGTCCTGTTCGTAGACGAGCCGGAAGGTGATGCCGGCGGCGAGGAAGGAGATCGCCATCGGCATGAAGATCAGGACCTTGAACGCGGTGGCCCAGCGGATCTTCTCGGTGAGTACCGCCAGCATCAGCCCCAGGCCGGTGAGCAGTGCGGGGGCCACCGCTATCCAGATCGCGGTGTTGCGGATCGCCTTGAGCGTTGCCGGGTCGCCGAACATCTCGGCGTAGTTGTCGAGGCCGGCGAAGTGTTCCCCCGAGGCGTCGAACAGCGACCGCACGACGGCGAAGACGATCGGGTAGCCGACGAGCGCGCCCAGCAGCAGCAGGGCGGGGAGGGCGAAGACCACGGCGTTGATCTTGCGGCGGCGTACCGACCGCTGACGGGCGGTGCGGGCGCCCCGGGCCGCACCGCCCGGCCGGCTCCGGTGGTTCATGACGGACATGTCGGCCGCCCTCAGCCCTTGTAGGCTTTGAGCGCGGCCGTCTCCAGGACCTGGGCGGTGTTCTTCGGGGACGACGGGTCCCGCAGGAAGTCCTGCAGGATCTTCCACTCGCCCGAACCCTGGGTGCCGCCGAAGGCCGCCGGGGCCTGGTCGGACATGTCGAAGCGGACGGTCTCACCCGCGTCGACCAGCGACTTGGCGGTCTGCCGGGTGGTGTCGTCGGTGTAGTTGGCGATGTCCAGCTTCTGGTTGGGGGAGAGGAATCCGCCCGCCTTGGCCCACACGGCCGCGGCCTCGGGGGTGGCCAGGTACTCGATGAACTTCATCGCGGCTTCCTGGTTCTTGCCCGCCTTCAGGGCAACGGCGGCGTCGCCGCCGCCGACCACCGGAGCGGTGCCGCCCGTCACGGCGGGGAACGGGAAGAACTTGGCGTCCTCGCCGACCTTCTTGTGCAGATCACCGGAGATCAGGCCGCTGACGAAGTCGCCCTCATAGACCATCCCCGCCTTCGGCTGCTTGCCGAAGACCTGTTCCACCGACTCGGGGAAGTCGGTCTCCAAAGCGCCCTTGCGGCCGCCGGAGATCAGCTGGTCCTTGGTGAACAGAGCGCCCAGGGTGGTGAGCGCCTTGACGACCGTGGGGTCGGTCCAGGGCATCTTGTGCTGCGCCAGCTTGTCGTAGTTCTGCGGTCCCGCCTGGGACAGGTAAATGTTCTCGAACCAGTCGGTCAGCGGCCATCCGGCCTCACCCGCGACGGAGAAGCCGGGGAGCCCGGAGTCGGTGACGGCCGAAGCGGTGGTGATCATCTCCTCGTAGCTCTTGGGGACGGTGGCCCCGGCGTCAGCGAGCGCCTTGGGGCTGTACCAGACCGTCGACTTGTTGGAGGCCTTGAAGTACAGCCCGTAGAAGGCGGAGTCGACGGTGCCGTAGTCCTGCCACACCTTGGCGAAGTTCGCCGCTGCGGCCGTGCGGGCGGCGGGGGACAGCGGCCGCAGCCAGCCCTTGCGGGCGAACTGCTGGACCACGCCGACCTGCGGGACCATGACGACGTCGGGTGCGTTGCCGCCCTCGATCTTGCTGCCGACGACGGTGGAGACGTTGTCACCGGTGGAGATGAAGGAGGTCTTGGCACCCGTCTTCGCCGAGAAGGCGTCCAGCACCTTCTTGAAGTTCTGCTGCTCCACACCGGTCCACACCGCCGCCACGGTGAGGGACTGGCCCTTGAGTTCCTGCTTGCCGTCCTGCGCGGCGGTCTTGTCCTGGCCGCCTCCGCAGGCCGTGGCCGTCATGGTGAGGCCGAGTACCACTGCTGTCGCTGCCACGATGCGCTTCATTGGGTAGATCCCTTCGTCGAATCCGCCCGCGGAACCGGGGGCGGTGGTGAGGTTTCCGGTCGGGCCGGGGGCCGGCGGACCGGCTCAGGACGCGGGCAGGTCGCAGACCCACCAGGCGGCGGTGTTGCCCGGAAGCAGCCCCGCCGGGCAGGGGGCGCTGGCCAGCAGCGGCGGCCCGGGAACGGGGGCGGGTACCGGCTCCTCGCCGAAGTTGACGGCGCAGACCATGCCGTCGCCGCGCACGAAGGCCAGTACCTGGGGTGGTGACTCCAGCCAGCGCAGGCTGCCTTCGCCGAGCTGGGGAAGCTGTTCGCGCAGGTTGAGGCCGTCGCGGTACAGGTGCCAGAACGAGCCGGTGTCGCTCAGAGCGCGGTCGGTGGTGTGTTCGGCGAACCAGGCGGGCTGCGGCAGCCAGGGCTGCACGGTGGAGCCCGGCGCGGTGAACCCGAACGGTGAGGCGTGTCCTGACCACGGGAGGGGGACCCGGCAGCCGTCACGGACGTAACGGCGGCTGCCGGTCCGGCGGAAGATCGGATCGGTCAGCGCGTCGTCGGGCAGGTCGAGCACCTCGGGCAGGCCGAGCTCCTCGCCCTGGTAGATGTAGGCGGCGCCCGGCAGCGCCAGCATCAGCAGCGCCGCGGCCCGCGCGCGGGTGGCGCCCACGCCGCCGCTGTCGGCGTCGTAGCGGGTGACGGTCCTGACCTGGTCGTGGTTGTTGAGCACCCAGGTCACCGTGGAGCCGGTTCCGGCGATGTCGCGCAGCGCCTCGACGATGCTGCGGCGGAAGTCGGCGGCGTTCCACGGGGCGCTGAGCAGGTGGAAGAAGAACGCCTGGTGCAGTTCGTCGGGGCGCACGTACAGGGCCTGATCCGCGGCGGTGGGTACGGAGACCTCGCCGACCAGCAGCCGGTCCTGTCCGTCGTGTGCGGTGTACGACTCGCAGAGCGCTCGCCACCGGCGCCACACGTCGTGCACCTCGGGCTGGTTCCAGGCCAGCGGGTTCACCGAGTCGCGGGTGCGTTCGTCGGCCTCCGGGTCGGGGGAGTCCGGCAGTTCCGGGTGCCGGAACAGCCCGGCGGCGACATCGATGCGGAAGCCGTCGACCCCCCGGTCGAGCCAGAACCTCAGCACCTCCTCGAAGTGGTCCCCGACCCGCGGGTCACGCCAGTTGAGGTCGGGCTGCTCGGGGGTGAACAGATGCAGGTACCACTGGCCCGGGCTGCCGTCCGTCTCCTTGACGCGCGACCAGGCCGGACCGCCGAACATCGCGCGCCAGTTGTTCGGCGGCAGCTCCCCGTGCTCCCCCCGGCCGTCGGCGAAGTGGAAACGGGACCGGGCCGGGCCGCCGGGGCCGTCGGCGAGCGCCGCCCGGAACCAGGGATGGGCGCTGGAGCAGTGGTTCGGGACGACGTCGATGACGACCTTCAGCCCGAGCCGGTGCGCGTCGGCGACGAGACGGTCGAACTCGGCGAGGTCTCCGTAGAGCGGGTCGACGGCGCTGTAGTCCGCGACGTCGTAACCGTGGTCGTGCTGGGGGGAGGGATAGAAGGGGCTGAGCCAGATGCCGTCCACGCCGAGCTTGCGCACGTAGGGCAGTCCCACCCGGACTCCCGCGAGGTCACCGACGCCGTCCCCGGTGCTGTCGAGGAAGCTGCGGATGTAGACCTGGTAGACCACGGCGTCGCGCCACCAGGGGCGCTGCCCTTCGGCCGGCCGGGCCGCAGGTGTGCGGCCTGCGGGGTTCTCGACTGGGACTGCGAGCATCCCGTCACCATCCTGAATCTGACGCGCGAGCGGCCGTCGTTGGAGTTGGAACCGTGAGAACCGATCGGTGTACCGGGACCGGCCCGCGGCATGCGGGCAGGGGGCAGCGGCGCACCACGGTGCGATCGGCGGGGTTGGGGTGGGGTGCGCACTGCCAACGGCAGCCGCACCCTGTGATGCATGCATGTTAAGTAGGAGAGTCGGGGAGGTGTCAACGCTCTCGGGCCATCAGGCCTTCATGGAGGGGTATTCATCCCGATATGTGCGGGAAATTGGAGCGACTCATCCCGACGGAGATGCCTAACAAGTAACTAGGAAGGTGAATCTGGAGCGGGGGGTCAGCCGCCCCGTACGACGTCCTGGAGTTCTCGCTGCAGCCGGGCCAGCGCCTGCTCGGGCGTCTGCCGCAGGGCCAGCGCGTCATAGGTCACGGCGGCGACCACCAGGCTCACCTGCTCGTACCGCGCGCTCTTGGGGCGCGGCCTGGCGGTGCGGACACTCTCCTTGAGGACCGGCAGATACGGGTAGCGCCGGATGAGAGCCGGGTCTGAGTACAGCGATGCCCACACCGGCGGCAGCCCGCCGTCGGTCAGGACCTGGCGCTGCACGCCTTCGCTGGACAGGTAGGCCATGAGTTCCGCCGCCGACCGCTGGTGCTGCGAGTGCGCGTTGACGGCCAGGTTGGAGCCGCCCAGCACGCCGCTGCCGGGCCCGTCCGGGCCGGGCAGCGGGACCACGCCGAACTTCCCCGCCACCGCGGAGTCACGGCCCGAGGCGAGGTTGTAGACGTAGGGCCAGTTGCGCAGGAACAGCAGCTTGCCGTCCTGGAACGCCTGCCGGGATTCCTCTTCCTTGAAGGTCAGCGCCTCGCGGGGAATCCAGCCGTCGGTCACGCCCCGGGTCAGGAACCGCAGGCCCTCCAGTGCGGCGGGGGAGTTCACCGTCGCCTGTCGCCCGTCACCGCCCAGGATCGATCCGCCGGCCGACTGGACCGCCTCGGCCACGTTCACCGTCAGCCCCTCGTACGGCAGGAACTGCCCGGCGTAGCCGCCGATCCGGTACTTGGCCGAAAGGGCGGAGGCCTCTTTCTCCAGCTCGGCCCAGGTTCGCGGCGGGGGCAGGCCCTCCCGGTCGAGGATGTCCTTGCGGTAGTACAGCAGCCCCGCGTTGGTCACGTACGGCATGGCGTACAGCCGGCCGCGGAACGTGGCCGTGTCGGCGACGGAGGGCAGCAACCGGTCCATGGGCAGACCGCGCCCGTCCACGGGGGCGATCCAGTGGTTGCCGGCGAACTCGGAGGTCCAGGCCACATCGATGTTGAGGACGTCGAAGCGGCTGCTGCCCGACCGTAGACTGTCCGCCATCTGCGCGTGGACCTCGTCCGCCGCCTCGGGCAGCTCGACCAGCTTCACCGGCTCGTCGGGGTGGCTCCGGTTCCAGCCGTCCAGCACCGGCTGCAGATAGCCGGTGAGGTCCCGGCCGGTGACGAGGGTCATGGGCCCCCTGCCGTCGGAGGCGCCCGGCGGTGCGGCGTCCGCACCGGCCCCCGAACCGGCGTAGCCGGCCATCACCAGGGCGCCCACGAGCAGTCCCCTGCCCATGATTCGCGCCCAGCGCATCGGTCCCTCCACTCCTCGCTCCGCCCGCGACATGTTCCGCATGGCCGAGGCGTCCTGTATACCTGCTGAGCATGCGCGATACTAGGGGCCGCGGTCAGCTGCCTGTCCGGGCACGGCCAATACCCCTAACAAGCAGGTAGCCGGGGAGGAGGCTCAACCACCGTGCGTCTTCCGCTGCTCGCCCTGCTCGCCGCAGGTCCCGCTCATGGTTACGAACTGAAGCAGGGCCTGGAGAAGCTCTTCGGAGCGGCGTACCCTCAGCCCAACATCGGGCAGATCTATGTGACCCTGGGCCGGCTGGAAAAGGCCGGCCTGATCGCGGGCGAGGACATCGTCCAGCCGGACCGCCCCAACAAACGCATCTACGAACTGACCGAGGCGGGCCGCGAGAGCGTCGACGCCTGGTTCGAGGAGCCGTCCCCGACCCCCCGGGTACGGGACGACTTCTTCATGAAGCTCGCCCTGGCCCCCCGGACCGGCAGGGCGGACCAGGTCACGCTGATCAACAAGCAGCGCCGTCACTACCTGAACCTCATGCGGGCCCTGTCCAAGCTGGCCGCAGGGGAGGACCAGGACAACCGCATCGCACAACTGCTGATCGAGGGCGCGAGCCTGCATCTTCAGGCTGACCTCGACTGGTTGGAGCGCTGCCAGGAGGAACTCGAATGACACGAACCGAGCCGGCCACCGGTCCAGCGCCGCACCTGCTGAGCGTGACGGGCCTGACCAAGACCCACTCCACCGACGGCGCCAGGGTACGGGCCGTACGCGGTGTGGACCTGAACGTGGCGCGGGGCGAGTTCGTGGCCGTCACCGGGACCTCCGGAGCCGGGAAATCCACCCTGCTGCACCTCCTGGGGGGTCTGGAGCGCCCCGACAGCGGGCGCATAGCCCTCGACGGACGCCGCGTCGACGATCTCAGCGAAGCGCGCTGGGCCGTACTGCGCCGCCGCAGGATCGGCATCGTCTTCCAGTTCTTCAACCTCGTCTCCACCCTCACCGTCGCGGACAACATCGAACTGCCCGCCCTCCTCGCGGGTCGCACGCCCCGCCAGGCGCGGGCGTCGCGGGAGGAATTCGTCGGCCGGCTCGGACTGGGCGGCAAGGAGAACAGCCTGCCCGGCGACCTCGCCGGCGGCGAGCAGCAACGGGTGGCGCTGGCGAGAGCCCTGGTCAACGAGCCGGATCTGCTCCTGGCCGATGAGCCCACCGGTTCCCTGGACGGCAAGGGGACCCGGGAGGTGATCAGGCTGCTCACCGAGCTGCACCAGCAGGGCCAGACCATCGTCCTGGTCACCCACGACGCCAGGGTGGCCAGCGCGGCCGACCGCGTCATCAGCTTCTACGACGGCCGGATCACCGACGACACCACCCTCGACACCACGGACCAGCACCGGGCAGCCGCCGCCGACATCGTGAAACTGACGGGCTGACCAGATGCGCGCCATCACCCGCTGGGCACTCGCCGACCTGCGCACACACCGCGGCCAGGCCCTGTCCATCGTCCTCGCCACCGCCGGGATCACCGTGGCCCTGCTGCTCTCCGCGGCGCTGCTGCAGTACGCGGTCAGCCCCTGGCAGCGGCTGTTCACCGAAACCCAGGGCGGCCATGTGTGGCTGCGCACCACGGCAGGCACCCCTACCTGGCCGCTGAGCGGGCTCGACGGAGTGCAGGCGCTGTCCGGCCCGTTCCGCACCGATTCGGTGACCGTCCGGCTCGGCGCCGAGACGGCCGCGCTCGACCTGCGTGCCGCCGGACCGCACAGGGAGGACATCGCCCAGCCCAAGATCGCCGCTGGGCGCTGGCTGGACGGCACGCAAGGCGACGGGATCGTGCTGGAGCAGTCCGTGGCCGGCGCCTTGTGGGCCCAGCCCGGTGACACCCTGCAGATCGAAACCGGCGGTACGAGCGTCCGTACGCTGCGCGTGGTCGGAACGGCCAGGACCGCAGAACGGGGATACGTCCGCGGCGACGTCCCCGGCGTGGGCTGGGCTTCGCCCGACCTGGTCGGTGCCCTGGCCTCCGCGCAGACGCACCCCGGGCAGACCGTCGGACTGCGGCTCGCCGACCCGGGCGACACGGACTTCGTGGTGCAGCGGGCGGTCGCCGCGGTGGGCCCCGACCATGTGCTCTCCGTCTCCACCTGGCGCGATGCCCGCTCCGCCGCCGAAGGCGACAACCGGCTGCTGGGGCTGCTGCTGAGGATCTTCGGGCTCGGCGCGCTCCTGGCCGCCGCGGTGGCGGTGACGGGAGGTGTCAGCACCCGCGTCCTCGCCCACGTCCGGGACATCTCGGTCCTCAAAGCGGTGGGGTTCACCCCCGGACAGATCGCCGGGATGTTCTTCGCGCAGCACGCCGTGCTCGCGGTGCTGGGCGCCGCCGTAGGGACGGCCGCCGTCCAGATCGCGGGCACCGCCGTGCCCGGCCCGATCGGCGAGGCGGTGACGCTCTGGCAGGCGCTGCCCGGACAGAGCTCGTCCCTGGTGTACACCTGCGCCGCCACCGTCTCCGCCATCGCCGCCGCCACGATGTTCGCCGCCTGGCGTGCTGCCCGGATCCCGCCGATACCCGCCGCCCGGATCACCGCCCCGGGGCGACGGAGCTCGGCTCGGTCACGAACGGCGTTCCGCTTCAGGACACCCCCGTCGCTGGTGCTCGGATGGCGCGGAGCCGTGCACCGCCCGGGGCGCTTCGCGGCGTCCGTGGCCCGGCTCGCGCTGCCCATCGTCATGATCACCGTGGCTCTCTCCGCCGCCGCCACGCTGGACCGTTTCCAGCATCCCCCCGAGAGGGCCGGACTGACGGCACAGCTGACGGCGCGCGAGGACGGCGCGTCCACCACCGGGCTGGAGACCCGGCTGACACAGCTGCCCGGCGTCTCCGGCGTGTACCCGGCGACCGAGGTCGCCGCGCTCGTGCCCGGGCAGACCCGCACCATCACCCTGCGCGGGCTCGGCACCGCCGAGCACCGCTACCCCTTCGCCGCGGCGGAAGGCCGGGTCGCGACGGCACCGGACGAGGCGATGGCCGGACAGGGACTGCTCGACGCCATGGACGTCCGGGTCGGCGAATGGGTCCGGGTCACCGTGGCCGGCACACCGCACATCCTGCACATCGTGGGACGCAGCATCGAAACCGAGCACAACGGGATGGTCATCTCCACCTCCCTGGACACTCTCCAGGAAGGGCAGGACTCGCTGCGCCCGCAGTTCTACCATCTGGCGTTGCGGCCGGGCGCCGACCCGGCCGCGGTGTCCCGCGCCCTGCCCCAGGCCTCGGACGGCCGGCTGGAGATCCGCACGACGGCCGGCCCCGCCGACGAGCTGTCCCCGATCCGCGGTGTGATCGCCGGGCTCGTCGCCGTGCTGGCACTCATCGGCCTGGTGGACCTCTCCACCTCGATCACCGCCGCCGTGCGGGATCACAGCCGGGATCTGCGGGCCCTGCGCGCCATCGGGCTGACTCCCCGCCAGACGGTCGCGGTCATCCAGATCAGCGCGGCAGTCATCGCCCTGGCGGCGGCGCTGGCCGGCACCGTCCTCGGTGTCCTCACCTCGCACTGGCTGATCGACCTGCAAGGACGCTCCAGCGGCATCGGCGCGGGCATAGCGCGGACGCCCGCCCTGATGACGCTGCTGCTGGCCGGGGGAGCGGTGGTCACCGCCGCCGTCACCATCGCCACGCTGCCCGCGCTGCGGGTGGTCCGGGGCCGTGGGGCGGACACGGGGATCACCATCTACTGACGTCGGCCCGCGGGGTTTCGCGTACCGCCGTTCAGTAAGGATTTCAGCGGGGTAAGAAGCCCCCCATACGAGGCAAGCGCCCCGCCCAGGCGCTGGGGGTGACCCCTTCGACGTGCACGTACGCCTCGGTACGTGCATCGTGGAGGAGAGGTGATCTTCACATGCCCCTGTACATAGCTGTGGCTACGTTCGAGGCGAATGGACCGTTGGGTACCGTGCAAATCGCCGACCACCCGGAAGAAGCCCCCGACGCGCAGAGCTATGCGAACACCAAGCGCGACGAGATCCTGGCCATGGACGAACACCCTGAAGTCGATCCGTCCCAATGGTCGGACCTCCGCCTGGTGCGCATCGACGTCTGGCCGGACGGCGTCGACATCGCCACCGCGGACCCGGAATTCGCCCTGCCTGTGGCATGAGGGCGGCACCTGTGCGGTCCCCTTCGCCGAGAAGGGGACCGCACAGGTGCCGCAGGCGAGCGATGACGTTCACCGGAACGGCTTCGGTGCCCACCCGAATGGCCTAGGCGCCGCCGGGCAGGTCCCTCCGCCCATCGCGTCGGCGCTCAGGCCCGGGCTCGTGCCAGGACTTCACACCAGGACTCAGGCCGGAGCGGTGAAGGTGTGGTTCCCGGCGGGAAGCCGGAAGGCCGCGGCGCCCTGGGCGTAGCCGAAAGGCACCGCCTGGGCGGGTGCGGTCACCGCGGCTGCCGAGCCGGCCGGCACCCGGACGGTCGCCGACGTACCGGCGGGCACGGTGACCTTGAGGGTGAACACCCCGCCGGAGACGGACCAGTCGCTGACCGCCTGACCGTACGGCGTCTCGTACGCGGCACGTGCCGAGGTCAGCCCTCCGCCGGGCCGGGGTGCGACGAGCAGCGCCCGGTAGCCGGGGGACGCCGGGCCGAGGCCGCCGACCTGGCGGTAGAGGAAGTCGCCGACCGAGCCGAGCCCGTAGTGGTTGAACGAGTTCATCCCGGCGTCCTGGAGGCTGCCGTCGGTCCGGATGCCGTCCCAGCGCTCCCAGATGGTGGTCGCGCCCCTGCTGATCATGTACCCCCAGCCGGGGTACCCGGGCTGGAGCAGGATCTGGTAGGTGATGTCGGCGCGGCCGTGGTCGGTGAGGACCGGCAGCAGGTCCTTGACCCCGAGGAATCCGACGGACAGATGCCCGCCGGAAGCGGCGACCTTCGAGACCAGCCGGTCGACCAGCGACTGCACCCGGTTCTCCGGGACCAGTCCGAAGGCCAGCGCCAGCACGTACCCGGTCTGGGTGTTGCCGGACACCGTTCCGTTGGCCGCGACGAAGTAGTTGGTGAAAGCGGCGGCGACCTGGTCCGCGAGGGTGCCGTAGGTGGTGGCCTCCGCGGTGCGCCCGGTGGCCCGCGCCATCCTCGACACCAGCCGAGCCGCCCAGGCGAAGAACGCCGTGGAGATGACGTTGCGGGCGGTGTCGTCGTTGACGTTGAGCCAGTCCCCGAAACCGCCCTGGTCACGGATCAGATTCGCGTCGGCGGTCGACCGGAGGTACTCCACCCACCGGACCATCGCGGCGAAGTGCTCGTCGACGACGCGTACATCACCCGTGCGCTGCCACAGGGTGTACGGGACGATGACGCCCGCGTCCCCCCAGCCGGCGACGCCCGAGCCGTCCTGGGTGTCCGGTGCGGTGTTCGTGAACGATCCGTCGGCGTGCTGGGCGTCCGTCAGGTCGTCGGTGTACTTGTTGAGGAACGACGACATGTCGATGTTGTACGTCGAGGTATCGACGAAGGCCGCGATGTCACCGGTCCAGCCGAGCCGTTCGTTACGGCTCGGGCAGTCGGTGGGGACCGCGAGCATGTTGGACCGCTGTCCCCATACGATCGCCTGCTGCACCTGGTTGAGCAGCGCGTTGGACGTGGTCAGAGTGCCCAGTTGAGCGGCGGACGTCCAGGCGGTGCGACCGGTGAGGGCGGACGTCGTCGGGGTGCCGGGGAAGCCGGTCACTTCGACGTACCGGTACCCGTGCAGGGTGAACCGTGGCTCGTAGGTTTCCGTCCCGGTGCCCGCGAGGGTGTACCGGTCGGTTCCCAGGCCCGCCACCCGCAGGTTGTCGGTGTAGAGCGTGCCGTCCGCGTTGAGGATCTCGCCGTGCCGCAGCGTCACGACGGTGCCCGCGGGCCCCGACACCCGCAACCGGTCCCAGCCCGTGGCGTTCTGCCCGAGATCGAAGATCCACACACCGGGTTTCGGCTGGGTGAGGGCGACAGGGACGCGGTCGTACTGCACCCGGACCCCCTCGTCGACCTGCGACACCAGGTTCGGGAGCGCACCCGAGCGCACCGTGACGGCGCTCCAGGCCGCGTCGTTGAACCCGGCGCCGTCCCAACCCGCCACGGCTGACCGGGCGTCGTACTCCTCGCCCATCTGCAGGTCGTCGACCCGGATCGGGCCGGGTGCGTACTTCCAACTGCTGTCGGTGGCCACCAGCGAGGTCGTTCCGTCGGTGTAGGTCAGGTGCAGTTGCGCCGAGTACCAGGGCTGCGCACCGTAGAACTGGGGCCCGTGCCAGCCGATATGGCCGGTGTACCAGCCGTTGCCCAGCCACGCGCCGAGCGCGTTGGCGCCCTGCGCGATCTGGGCGGTCACGTCGTACTCCTTGTACTGCACGCGCTTGGAGTAGTCCGTCCAACCGGGTGCGAGCGCGTCGTTGCCGACCTTGGCACCGTTGAGCCGCGTCTCGTGCAGGCCCAGGGCCGTCGTGAACAGCCGTGCCGTGGCCACCGGCTTGGAGACCGTGAACGCCTTGCGAAGCAGCGGGGACGGCTTGGCCTGCGGTATCGCCACACCGGATCCCCAGGGCCCGCCCCCATACACCGCCACCGCTTTCGCCTGCACCCAGGCGGAGTCGTTGAAGCCGGGCTGCTCCCAGCCGGCCGGTCCCGTCTGCGCGGCCTTCCAGGTGGCGTCGGTGTTGACGACCGGGCTGCCGGTCGCGGTCAGTTGGGCGATCATGCCCGCCGGCGACTGGCTGGTGTTCTGCGTCGACACCGCGATGGTGTTGGATCCGGCGTGCAGCCGGCTCGTGACGTCGACGACGGAGGCCTGCTGCCACGCGGTGGCGGAACTGACCTGGGTGCCGTTGACCCACACGGTGGCGGTGTCGTCGCCGGAGACGACGAGGGTGGCGGACGACGGGGCGGCCGTGAAGCTGACGGTCCTGCGGAAGTAGCGGGTCCCGGCCGGGACGCCGGAGGCCGGGTCGCCCTCCGGGTACCAGATCCAGGTGGCGCCGCTGAGCCCGGCGGTGGACAGCGGCTGCCCGATGAAAGCGCCCTTCCACTCGGCGGCCGGGGCGAGCAGACCGGTCTCGAAGGTCCGGACGGCACCCCACGCGCTGACGCGTCCCTGGGTGTCCCATATCTTGACCCGCCAGTAGTAGCGGGTCCGCGAGGCCAGCGCTGGGCCGCCGTACACGACGTCGACGGACTGCCCGCTCGGTGCGCGGCCGCTGTCCCAGACGTCGCCGGTACCGGCATCGGCCAACGCACCGGAAGTGGCGACGATGACCTGGTAGGCGCCCTGCGCCTGCCCACCGGCCCCGGTGAGTTTCCAACCGAACCTGGGCCGCGCGGCGTCCAGTCCGAGCGGGTCGGTGCGGCGCTCGGTGGTGGCCGAGGCGACGCTCAGCGGTGAGGCGGCCGCCGGGTCGGGCGCGGTGACGCGGCTTCCCCACGGACCCGACCCGTAGGCCCCGAGGTCGGCGGCGGCAGGCCAGGACGCGTCGTTGAACCCGGGCTGCTCCCAGTCACCCGCCGGGGTCTGCGACGCCTTCCAGGCCCCGTCCGTGACGAGGTCGACGCCGGTGCCACCGGCCACGACGTGCACCCGCCCGATGAGGCCGGCCGGACCGGTGGAGGCGTTGCGGGCCACGACCGCGAGGGTGTTCGTCCCCGGGAGCAGTGCGGACTGGAGGTCGACGTACAGCGCCTGGGCCCAGGAGTCGGCGGCCCGGGGAGAGGAGGCCAGGGGAGTGCCGTTGAGCCAGACGTCCACGGTGTCGTCGCCGGTGACGACGAACTGCGCCTCGGTGACAGCGCCCGCCGGGACGGTGAACGCCCGGCGGAAGTACCGGTCACCGGTCGGGGCGGAACTCGCCGGGCTGCCCTCCGGGAACCACACCCAGTGCGCACCGGTGAGGGCGACGGGCAGCACGGTTCCTGCGGCCGGTGCGGCGCTCGCGGAGGCGGCCGTCAGAGCGGGGAATCCCGCCGCGGCGAGTGCGGCTCCGCCGAGCCCCCATTTCAGAATCATGCGTCGGTCGTGCCCGGAGGGGGACGGCTCGTCCAGCGGCATGGCTACTCCCACCTAGGAATGAATCGATTCATTCGGCGGGATGCTACGGCGTCCACCCCCATGCCGTCCAGGGATTCGACAGCCGCTCTCACGGCGGGACCTGAGCCCGGCAACCCTGTGTTGAATGGGCCGGTGGCCTGATCCCTACGGGTCGATTGGCAGGTCCAACACCCCTAATCTCGATGGTTGTTGCTGTCCAGAGACCTGCGCCTGCCAGCCCTGTTCTCGGAACGTGGCCCGTCTGCCACCGTTCGCCTGCGCTTGCTTCCGTGCGATCGGGCGTACTCCACCGTGTCGACACACTCCGCCGATATCGTTTCAATTCATGGCCATGGAGCCGATCTCTGGAATGCGGCACTCGCCCGGCGATCGGGAGTCACGGCAGTCACGGGAGTCAACGTGGCGTCATGGTGCGTTGCGGAGTGCGGTGGCGAGCTCATGAAGATGGCGCGCGACGGGGCCGGCGGTGAGCAGGCCGCTGGCCGCGCCGCCCAGTTCCGCTGCCGCGGGGGTGAGCGCGCCTCATGCTTCCGAGCGGCGACCCGCGCGGATCGCGTTATCCGCGGCAGGTCGCGCACTCCGCATGCCCCTCTACGCGTTCTGGATCGCGTTCACCAGGCCGGCGACAAGATGCGCCCGCTCGGCCATCGCTTCGATCACCAGGTACTCGTGGTCGGCGTGGGCGCCGCCGCCGACTGCTCCGAGGCCGTCGAGTGTCGGCACGCCCAGGGCCGCGGTGAAGTTGCCGTCGCTTCCGCCGCCGACCGCCGTGCCTTCGAGGTCGGGAAGCAGCTGCTGTGCCAGCGCGAAGAGCTGCGTCGATGCCGACTCGGGCATCGGGGGTCGGCCGACGGCTCCCTGAACGGTGATCCGGGCCCCTTCGAGATGCGGAGCGAGGGCCGCGAAGGCGGATTCGATGCGTTCCTTCTCATCGGCCGACTCGACGCGGACGTCGACGAGGACGGTCGCTTCCGCGGGAACGACGTTGTCCTGGGTTCCCGCGGACGCGACGGTCGGGGTGACGGTCGTGCCGATGCCGGGTCGGCCGAGCGCCGCGATGTCCAGGACCTGGTGGGAGGCTTCGATCAGGGCGTTGACGCCGGCTTCGGGCTCAAGGCCCGCGTGCGACGCCCGTCCAGTGATGGTGACGTGGAACGTGCCGCAGCCTTTGCGGCCGGTCTTCAGAGCGCCGCCGTCAGCGGCGCCCTCGAGCACCAGCACGGCGCCGCAGGCGATGGCTCGTTCTTCGAGGAGGGCGCGCGAGGAGTGGGAGCCGACCTCTTCGTCGGCGGTCATCAGGATCTCGACGCCTGAACGGTCGTCGAGCGTCGCCAGGCCGTGAACGGCCTGCACCAGACCGCCCAGCATGTCGAAGACTCCGGGGCCGGTCGCGTGTCCGTCTTCGACCCTGAACGGGCGGCGTTCAAGGGTGCCGAGCGGAAACACCGTGTCATGGTGACCGAGGATCAGCACTTTGGGATCCCCGCCGGCCGACCAGTGGACGTGCGGTCCCGCTTCGCTCTCGACAAGGACGGCCGCCCCGCCGAGGCGGCTCTCGATGACGGCGGCGACAGCTTTGGCCGATGCCGTCAGGGCGTTGAGGTCGCGCGATGGAGACTCGATTTCGACGAGTGTCCTGAGGTCCTCGAGCATCGCTTCAACACTCGCGTCGGCAGTTCTGTGCATCGTCACGGCGCAAGGTTACTCGGGAACGTCGTGCTGGTCGGCGGTGCGGAGGGCGGTCTCACGTGTGCGAGGACGGGGCCGACGGCCGAAGCGCCCGGGCCAGGCGGTGGACGGCGGCGCCGTCCGCGGGTGCCGTTCCGGTGAGGGTGCCGACCAGGCTCGCGGGTGATCACAAGGCCACCCGCGACTACGTCCTGGATCTGCGGGAGCTGCACGCCATCCATGCGGCACTCACGGCGGCAGCCACCGTCTTCCTCATCGACAGGACATACTTCGCGGCGGAGAACTTCCACGTGAAGTTGAGTTTCCATCGGGAGAACTTCGACGCCCTGGCCTTGAGCCTCGTCCAAGCGGTATCGGACGTGACAGCCCCGGAGTAACAGAACCCGCGAGTGGCCTCTCCAGGAGGAGAGGCCACTCGCGGGGATGAGTTCCCGACCCTCGGCCCGCCGGACCAAGTCCGGCGGGCCGACGCATTCCCGGCGAGGGGTTACGGCGTCACGATCCGGTCGACCGCTGCCGCGAGGAGTTGTTCGCGTTCGGTCGGTGAGAAGACTCCGGGCAGGGTGAGCTGTTCGTCCGGTCCGACGGTGAAATCGTCGGGCGGTCACGCAGAAGTTCCTCGTGCCTTGCCGCGTAGATGTCCACGGCCTCACGGATGGAGCATCCCAGGGAGTCGCAGATTCCCTTGATGGCGACGATGGTTCGGCCCTCGGCGATGTCGTGGTCCACGCTTTCGGGCAGTCCGCCGCTCATGAACCCCTCCGCTCCGGTCGTCGGTACAGCAGCGAAGTACAGCAACCACCCTGATCACCGTCAACCGGATATGACCTGTGGACGGGGCGCCGTCCGTTCGAATCTCAGTAGTCTGCCCCGATGGCACCATCAGACAGCCTCTCCCGAGCTCTGCACGACTCTGCCGACCCGCCACTGCGGCCGCTCCCGCCGCCGGTGGCAGACCTGCTTCTGGCCCTGAACGCTCCGCCGCGGTTGGCTGCCCATTTGCGTGCTGTCCACGATGTCGCAGTTCAGCTGGTCGAGTGGGTGGTTCATCGCTGCCCCGGCCTCGCCCTCGACCGCGAAGCTGTTCTCTTCGGGGCGGCGACGCATGACATCGGCAAAACGGTGCACATAGCTGAGCTGTCCGGGCCCGGCTCGTCGCACGAAGAGGCGGGGAGGGAACTGCTCTTGGCGCACGGGTTCGTCCCGGAGCGAGCCCGCTTCGCCGGCACGCACGCGGCATGGTCGGATCCCGATATCACGCTCGAGGACCTGTTGGTGAGCGCAGCCGACAAGGTCTGGAAGAACAAGCGCGTCCCAGACCTCGAAGACCTCATCATCTCGCGGCTGGTCCGAGCAACCGGAAGGCCGCGCTGGGACGAGTACCTCGCGCTTGATGGACTGCTGGAGGACATCGGCAACGGCGCCGACGGCCGACTCGCCTTCCAAGCGTCCTTCCTGGCGCACGCATAGCGGCCGCGAAACCCTCGCCGGGAGTTGGCTCCCACCCTGGGCCGGGGCGCGTTCCCTCACGTGGCCTATGTGGAATCGACGAGGAACCGGGGGCCGATAGGAGCTGCCGCAGGCGTGGTGGGAGGCGCCGTGTTGGGGGTTGCCTCACCCGAAGGGACCAGCGACCAGGCGCACGCACCTCGGCGATGGCCAGGTGGAGTGCTGGGGAGCCGCACGGAACACCGGCCAGGGGCGGTCTCTTGGCGGGCAGAGCCAGGGCCAGGGTCGAGGGCCGGGGGCGGGCCAGTCTGCTGGGCTCGCTGGTGCCCGTGGGACTTTCCCTCAACACTGATCACTAACAGGTGGCGACACCTGCGGAACGAAGCAAACGCAGTAACGGCCAGACGAGGTTCGCCACCGCACACCGCCGCCATCCCGGCACGTTCAGAGGAGCACTTGTGACGCCATCCCTGCAGCAGCCCACCAGGCGCTCGGCCATCAGCCGGAGAGGAGCCCTTGTCGCGGCAGGCCTCCCCATCGCCGTCGTGGCGCTCCTTGCCTCCGCTGCCGGGCCCGCGGCGGCCGGCACCGCCGGCTCGCCCGGTGTGAACGACCCGTACTTCCCGTTGGCGGGCAACGGGGGCTACCACGTGAAGCACTACGACCTCACCCTCGGCTACGACCCCGGGACCCGCCATCTCGACGGGCGGGCAGTCATCACCGCGCGTTCCACCCAACAGCTGAGCCGCTTCAATCTGGATCTGAACGGGTTGAAGGTCACGAGCATCACGGTCGATCAGGCCACCGCGGCCTTCTCCCGTGACGGACAGGAACTCGTGGTCACCCCGAGGAAGTCCATCGCCAAGGACCGGGAGTTCCGTGCCGTCGTCACGTACGCCGGCATACCCGAGCCGGTCACCGACCCGGACGGCTCCCTGGACGGGTGGATCCCCACGGACGACGGAGCGTTCGTCGCCGGGGAGCCGCAGGGCGCCATGACGTGGTTCCCCGCCAACAACCACCCGAAGGACAAGGCGAGCTACGACTTCACCGTCACCGTCCCTCAGGGGCGCAGCGCTGTCGCCAACGGTGTCTTCCTCGGGCAGACGACCTCCGGCGGACGCACCACGTTCCGCTGGCGGCAGTCGGAGCCGATGGCCGCGTACCTGGCCACCGCGACCGTGGGCACGTTCAAGGTCGAGCAGTACACCACCCCGGGCGGCCTCAAGGTCTACAACGCCGTCGACCCTCGTGAGGCGGCCGCCTCGGCACCCGTACTCAAGAAGCTTCCGTCGGTTCTGGACTGGGAGAGCAAGGTCTTCGGCCCCTATCCCTTCCGGGCCGCCGGAGCCATCGTGGACCACGCGCCGAAGGTCGGATACGCGCTGGAGACCCAGACCCGGCCGGTGTACGACCGGGCGCCGGACCTGAGCACCCTGGTCCATGAGAGCGCGCACCAGTGGTTCGGTGACTCCGTCTCCCTCACCACGTGGAAGGACATCTGGCTCAACGAGGGCTTTGCGACCTACGCCGAATGGTTCTACGACGAGCAGCACGGCGGCCAGAGCGCGCAGAAGACCTTCGACGACCTGTACGCCACTCCCGCGGACGACGAACTGTGGTCGTTCCCGCCCGCCGACCCCGGCAGCGGGGAGCACATCTTCGAAGCACCTGTGTACTCACGCGGCGCCATGGCGCTGCAGAAGCTGCGCCAGGCGGTCGGTGACAAGACGTTCCTCCGGATCCTGCGTACCTGGGCAACCGACAACCGCGACGGTCACGGAACCACCGCGCAGTTCATCCGTCTCGCGGAGCGGCAGTCCGGCAAGAACCTGGACAGGTTGTTCCACACGTGGATCGGTACGGCGGGCAAGCCGTCCCAGCCCTGACACGACCGGCAGCGCATGACGGACCTCCCGCCAGGGGCTGACGGCGGGAGGTCCAGGCCCACGCGGCCGAGATCCAGGGCACGAGACCCACGGCAGACGACCGACTGCGGGACGACCGGCGCGACCGGCGACAATGGCGCGGTGCAGCCAAGCGACCCGATCATCGCCGCCCTGGATTTCGACAGCCGCCGAGCAGCTGAGGAGATCGTCGACCGGCTGGGCGACCAGTGCCGTTTCTACACGGCTGGCCGACCGGGCCGGGTGCCATGGTGTGGTCGCCTCGCCGCAGGAAGCCGCGCAGCTGCGCGGCGTGCTGGGTCCCGGCTCCACCTCGTACTTCCAGCCCCCGGCCAGATGTTCCTCGAGTGCCTCCGCCGGGTCGAGGCCGTCCGGAGGGGCGCCGGCGGAGCCGAGGGCGTCGACGGTGATGATCCGGTCCACGCGGAGGACCCGTCGCGCGTTCTTCGTGTGTGACCAGCACAGCAGATACCAGCGGCCATGGCGCACGACGACCGCCCACGGGTCGTCGTCCATGACCCGTTCCCGGTCGGGGCCCATCCGGTAGCCGAGTCGCAGCCCGCGGTGCGCGGCGCGGAACTCGACGAGCGCGGCCGTGGTTTCGGGGCTGGGGGCCGCCCGGTTGGGAGTCCGGGCCCAGCGCGGTGACCGTTCTTACGGCCTGCGCCGGGTTGGCGACCAGCTCCGGGAGCACGCGCATGATCTTGCCCAGCGCGCTGCCCACCGGATCGGTGGGGCAGGGCGCCCCGCACCGGAAAGGAGAACCGGTGCGGGGCGCCGAGACGTGGGTCAGATTCCTACGATGTTCTCCGCCTGCGGGCCCTTCTGGCCCTGAGTGACGTCGAACTGGACCTTCTGGCCCTCGAAGAGCTCACGGAAGCCCTGGGCGGCGATGTTGGAGTAGTGGGCGAAGACGTCCGGCCCGCCGCCGTCCTGCTCGATGAAGCCGAAGCCCTTTTCCGCGTTGAACCACTTCACGACACCGGTGGCCATGTTTGTCCCCTTGTCCAGGATCTCGGGGCACTGTCTTGTCAGTGCCCCCGTGTTGAGGTGATCGCCCTGGTCCTCGGACATTGCCGCACAGCACGACGCCCACGGTGCGAACCGCGGGCGCTGAGACTTCGGATCCACGACTACTAGCAGGAAAGTTAGCCGATTCGTGCGCGGCTCGCTACATGGAGCAGCCGGACCGGCCCTTCTTCAACTACTTCCCGACCAAGGACGACGTCTTCTCGATCGAGCCCCACCAGTGGACGACCGAGGAGATCGTGGCCGAGCTGCGCGCCCGGCCGCTCGACGAGCCGGTGGTCGTTTCGGTGCGCGAGACCGTCAAGGCGATGGTGCGCGCGGCGGACTTCGCGCACCAGGCCGAGGAGTGGGAGCTGCTGCAGGAGCTCTACCGGCGTCATCCGGAGCTGTTCTCCCGGATGCGCCTGGACCAGGTGGACGCCACCATCGCGGCCCTGGCCGCGGAGGTGGCCGAGCGCGTCGGCCCGCCACGGTCCGCCGGCATGTACCCCTCGCTGCTGATCGGCGCGGCCTTCGCGGCACTGCAGGCGGCGGAGAACCACGGCCGGGTGGACCCGCGCGATCTGGACGACCTTCTCGACGAGGCCTTCGACATGCTCATCGCGGGGCTGTGACCCGACCCGGTCCGGCGGTCCGTCATCCCCTGCGTTCACAGGAGAAACGGGGAATACGGGGAATCATGTCCGAATCGAACTACGAATCCGCGATGCGGCAGGGGCACCAGGCCCTGACCGCACGGGACTTCCGCTCGGCCTACCGGCGCTTCGGCCAGGCGCACAACATCGGTCACGACGTCCTGGCGCACCACCTGGCCGCGCACCGCGCACTGGCGACGACCGCCTGGCGACAGCGCCCTCCGGACAGGGTGGCCTCGCAGATATTCCTCTACGGCATGGCAGCCCTGTCGACCGGTCCGGAAGTCCGGGCTGTCCGTAAATGGCTGGCGGGCATCGTGGTACAGCGAGATGATCCGAGTGTCCGGGCCGACGCGAATTCCTGGTGCCCGGGCCGAGGCGAACCGCTGTGATCGCGCCCCACCTGCCCAGCGAGGGAATTGTGATGAATGTTGTCGCGTCCGAGCCGTCCGGGTCCCAGCCCGAAGTCCGCGCTGCGGCCGGGGCGCTGCGCGGCAGCCGGGAAGAGGGCGTCGCGGTCTTCCGCGGGATCCCGTTCGCCGAGCCGCCGGTCGGCTCGCTGCGGTTCGCGGCGCCGCGGCCCGTGCCGGGATGGGACGGCGTGCGGCCGGCTGTGTCGTACGGCCCGCCGCCCCCTCAGGGCGGCGCTTTGGGCATGGCCGCGCTGGCGCGGGACGCGGTGGGCGACGACTGGCTGACGGTCAACGTCTGGTCACCGGAGCCGGGCCCCCGTGCGGGGCTGCCGGTGATGGTGTGGATCCAGGGCGGTGCCTACACGGTCGGCATGTCCGGTCTTCCCGAGTACGACGGCGGCCGCCTGGCGCGTGACGGTGCCGTTGTCGTGGTGACGTTCAACTACCGTGTGGGCCTTGAAGGGTTCGGCCAGATCGAAGGGGCGCCCGCCAACCGGGGCCTGCTGGACCAGGTCGCCGCTCTGGAGTGGGTGCGCGACAACATTCGGGCCTTCGGCGGCGACCCGGACCGCGTCACCGTCTTCGGCGAGTCGGCCGGCGGCGGATCCGTCGCCGCGCTCCTGGCGATGCCGCGTGCGGCCGGGCTCTTCGGCCGGGCCGTCGCGCAGAGCGTGCCGGGCACGTTCTTCTCGCCGGAGCTCGCCGCCGACATCGCCACCGCCTGCGCCACCGAACTGGGGCTGCGGCCCACGGTGGCGGATCTGTCCACGGTGGCCCCGGCCCGGCTGTCCGCCGCCGGCGATGCGGTCGGCGCCAAGATGGCCCAGTGGGTGGAACGCTGGGGTCAGGTCGCGCACCGGTCGATCCCGTATTCGCCGGTCGTCGACGGAGACACGCTGCCGGTCACGCCATGGCAGGCCCTGGCCGCCGGCGCCGCCCGGGACATCGAACTCCTCGTCGGCCACACCCGCGACGAGCAGCGGCTGCTCACCGCGCTCGAAGGCCTGCTCGGCCAGGTGACGCCGGATCAGGCGGCCGCTGCCCTGCAGATCTTCGCCCCGGACGGGGACGGCGCACGCCGATACCGTGACGGGTTCCCGGCGGCCGGCCCGGACGAGCTGTACGAACTGGTCCACTCCGACTGGCTGTTCCGTATGCCGACCCTCCATCTGGCCCAGGCCCAGACCGCCGGCGGCGGCCGTGCCCACGTCTACGAGCTGACCTGGTCCGCCCCGGGCATGGGCGGTGCGTTCGGCGCCTGCCACGGCCTCGACGTGCCGCTCGTCTTCGGCAACCTGGACCGCGGCCAGCCCGCCCTGCTGATCGGTGAGAGCCCGTCCCCGGAGGCAGAGGCGCTCTCCGCCCACATGCGCGCCGCGTGGACGGCATTCGCCACCCACGGCGACCCCGGCTGGCCCGCGTACGACACCGAGCAACGCCTCGTGCAGCTCTTCGACACAAGCCCGACGGTCACCGCCTACCCGGAGGAGACCTCCCGCCTGATCTGGCAGGACCACACCTTCCCAGCGCTGCCGCTGGTCGGCCGGTAGGTCCGGAAGTACCGTCCGAAGGGCGCGAAGAAACGTCGGTGAAGCCCGTCGGCCAGGGGCTGTGGCCTTCAGAAGCCATGCGCCACGTTCTGGACCTGCCGGTGGTCAGTCGCGGACCGGGGAGCGGTGGGCGAAGACGAAGGCGCGGGGCGGGACGGTCAGGGCGTCGGGCGTCAGACCGGGCTGGGCGTCCAGTTCGGCGGTCACTGCCCGCCAGGCCGACAGAAGCGCCGCTGCCTGCTCGCGGTCCGCGGTGCGCGGGGTCCGTACCCGCAGACGACCCGACGAGGCAGCCTCCTGCGAGCAGTGGAAGGTGCCGGTGTCCGGGAAGAACCAGGACCGCAGCAGCCAACCCGGGGGCGGTTGTGGAGGTGGGGTGTGGTCGAGGACGAAGGTCGACTCCTGCTCATCGCGGAGCAATGGGTGCTCGGCAACCGGCGTGCTGTGACGCGGCCGGCTGACCGGATCCAGACGTCCCGGAGTGGTGCACGTCGGATACCCCTCGCGGAGCGGTCCCGCGGCAGGTTCACCAGGGGACGGTTCCGGCCCCGGGCCTGGCCACGTGAGCCGTTCCAGGACCAGCGTTCTCCCGCCGAAGACCACAGGAAGAAGACCGGGACGCGTCAGAGGGTGTGACCGGATTCGTCCACCGGGAGCGGGAGCCCATCGTGCCGATCCCGTGAGGCGCGCTCTTTGCCGACGTGGGTGCTTACCGCGCCCCGACGACAGAGCCGACCGTGGTCAGGCGTTGGTCGAGGCGTCCAGATCGCGCTTCAGGTTGCGGAGCGTCCTGTCGATGTTGCGGACCTGGAACGCGGCGAAGGTGTGGCCGCCGGTGGCGACGCGGTCGAAGGCGTTGGCCACGAAGGTGGGCCACGAGCGGCGGTCGTCCGTCCAGGTCTCCGTCACCTTGGTGCCGGTTCCGGAGTCCTCCAGGCGGTACTCCCAGGAGGCGATGGGGGCGGACAGACGGGGACGGCGCAGCCCGATCGCATGGACGCGAAAGGCGAAACGGCGGCCGGGATCGGAGGCGGTCACCGTGCAGCGGGTGGTCCAGCGGAACGGGCCGCGCTTGTTGTGCCCGTCGAAGACGAGACCGACGGGCGCGCACTCGTCCTCGCCGGAGAGGGTCGCGCCGAGGTTCTCGGGGCTCCACCGTCCCATCTGCGCGGGCCGGCTGACCTGTTCGTACACGGTCGACGCGGCGGCCTCGATCAGGATGCTGCGCGACACGGTGAACGTGCGGGCCATGGGAACTCCATTCGTCGGAGCCTGACCCTACTCGCCAGTAGCGAAGGTGTCACCATCGTCAGGCACTCGCGCAACGAAGCGGGAGGCATTCCGCGCTCAGCCGGGGGACATGCCCCGTTCGACGTCGACGAAGTAGCGCATCCGGTACTCGGTCGGCGCCACGACGATGTGAGGGCACGCGCGTCGCAGTTCCTCCACCAACGGCCACATGGTGGCCGTGGAGAGGTGGGGTGCCTTGTACGTGGTGTGGGACACCTTGCCCACCTCCAGGAGCAGCGCCATCTCGTCGGTCTCCTCCCGCTCGTCGTCCTCTCCCGCGTCCACCATGACTCTTGAGACGCTTCCCACCTGCAGCGGGCGCACCGCAGTCACCGCGTCCAGCGGGTAGGAGCGGGGGCGCCCGTACCGCTGCCGCAGCACCAGCCGTCGCCGGGCACCCGTCTCCACCCGCACATCGACCACCGACCTCCAGGTACGCACCCATTCGCGTCCCGAACATCCGATCCCGTAGATGACGCAGGGCACGAGCAGGAAGGCCACCACCGGCAGGACGAACGAGAACAACACCGTCAGCGGGAGCAACACGCAGACGGTGACGGCTCCTTCCTCGAAGACCCACGGCTTCTTGTACGGCGCCTGCCAGCGGAACACCACGGTTCGCGTGTCATCCATCCACACAGGATCCGCGCCCACCCCACCGAGCACCACCCTTCAGGGCGCCGGACGTCCGGCCAACTCGGGCCGGACGTCCGGTCCGACCGGCGCCGGCCCGGAACTCACGGTGTGCTGGAGCCGGGGCGCGCGAGGCCGGTGGCGAATGCGGCGATGTCGGCGACGACGCGCTCGGGCTGTTCCCAGTGGACGACGTTGCCCGCGCCTTCGTAGGTGAGCAGACGTGTGCCGTGGATGGCGTCCAGGATGGCCTGCTGGTCGCTGCGCGGGAGAAAGTCGTCCTGGTCGCCCCAGATGACGAGCGTCGGCACCAGGATGCCTGCGAGCGTCGCGGCGAGGTCGGCTTCGAGCAGTCCGTGCAGGGTGTCCTTCCAGACGCGGGCGGGGACCTTGAGACGCTCGTCGATCATGGTCTCGATGAGTCCTCTGGCAACGGGGCGGGCCATGATGCCGGACAGGGGGGTCTCGACGAATGCGCGGGGGACAGGGTCGGAGAGGCTTTGGACCGTCTCGTTCATTTCGGCCGTGGTGGGTTTGTCCGCGAGCGTGGCCGGGACGCCGATGAGGACCAGTCCGGAGATCCGGTCGGGGTGGCTGCCGGCGACGATCCGGGCGGTGACCCCGCCGGTCGAGGATCCGACGAGAAGAGTGCGCTCGATGCCTACGGTGTCGAGGAAGGACACCAGGTCCGAGGCGAAATCCTCCGGTGTGTATCCGTCGGGGGGACGGTCGGCGTCGCCGTGGCCGCGCTGGGTCGGCGCGTAGCCGTGCAGGGACGCCGGGAGGCGTTGCAGCAGGGGCTCGAAGGACCACCAGGAGTCGGAGAGCCCGTGCACGAAGACCACCGGTGTGCCACCGGGATAGCCCGCCTCGGCGTAGGGCAGGGTGACGCCTCCCCGCACCACGGCGGACTTCAGGGAGATCACGGTCATGACAGCCTGCCTCCCTCCGCTCGGCCGCCCCGGTCCGCGCTCCGGGCGTGGGAAGCGAGCGGCGATCCCTTCCGACACTACCGATCAACGGTATGAGCCGCTCTGCGACAGTGGGTGTCCGACGAGGGTGAGGGCCCCTCCTCCGGGGCGGGCGGCGCTGCGGTCACGCGGGGCCGGTGACGTGTCGCGAGGATCTCCTTGGGGCTCCTGACCTGGGGATTCATCGCCCGGTTCCCTGGAAACAGCGGCTGAAGCCCATGAACTCGGTGACGGTCGGCTGGTCCTGGTCCGTGGTGCACCTGTTGGCTGGAGCAGCCGGCTTCCGTCTGGTCTGATACGGGCAACGAAGTCCGGTTCCGCGGACAACGCATCGCGGCCCACCGCGAGCACCGGCGGGTCGCCCGACGCAGGGAGACGACCATGGACCGGACGGCCCCGGAGGACGCGGACGAGGGTGACAGCGTGCTGCGCGCCTGGCGGACCATCGCGCCGCTGATGGATCTGATCACCCCCATGGCCCTGCGGGCAGCCGCCACGCTGCGCCTCGCCGACCTGATCGCCGACGGCTCCGGGCAGATCGACGAACTCGCCCGGCGCTCGGAGGCCGATCCGGACGCGCTCGGCCGGATGCTGCGGCACCTGGTGTGCCATGGCGTCTTCACCGAGCCGGAGCCAGGGCACTTCGCGGTCAACGAGATCGCGGAGCTGTTGCGCTCCGGGCATCCGGCGGAACTGCGGCGCGGGCTCGACCTCGACGGTTTCGGCGGCACGATGGATCTGGCGTTCGCCGGCCTGCTGCACACCGTCCGCACCGGGGAGCCTGCCTGGGAGACGGTCTTCGGCGCCCCGTTCTGGCCTTATCTGGCGGCCAATCCGCGGATGGGCGCCTCCTTCGACGCCAACATGTCGTCCAGGGCCGCTTTCGTGACGGACGAGGCGGGAGGCTACGACTGGTCCGCGGTCCGGCGTGTGACCGATGTCGGCGGGGGCACCGGCGCCCTGCTCGCCGAGCTGCTCGAAACCCACCCGGACTTGCGGGCCACTCTGGTCGACCTTCCGGCGACCGCCGAGCGGGGCCGGGAGTTCCTCGCCACGCGCGGGCTGACGGACCGGTGCGAGGTCGTCGGGCAGAGCTTCTTCGACCCGCTGCCGGCCGGTTCCGATGTCTACGTCCTTCGACGGGTGGTGCACGACTGGGACGACGCGCAGGCCCGCGCCGTCCTGCGCAGGTGCGCGGAGGCGGCCGGGGAGCGCGGCCGGGTCGTCGTCATCGAGGGGCACGGTACGTCCGGCGACGATCCGGCGGGCTTCGCGGAGATGGACCTGCGCATGCTGGTGTTGGCGGGCGGCCGGGAGCGGAGCGTCGACGAGTACTCGGCCCTGGCGGCCGGCAGCGGGCTGCATGTCGCGGGCGTCCGCACGACACCACTCGGCCACGTGGTCCTCGACTGCGTCCCGCAGTCCGCTGCCGCAACGGGTGGTGCGTGAGGAGCTCGGCGTCGGGGGAGTCCGCGAGCGGCGACCGCGGGCTGTTCGCTACGGCACGCGGGTGAAGGAGCGGCGGTAGGAGCGGGGTGGCACACCCCGGCGGCGCACGAACTGTGCACGCAGTACGGCGGCGCTGCCGTAACCGACCCGGTGGGCGATCTCCTCGACCGGCAGGTCCGTGGTCTCCAGGAGCTCCTCGGCGCTGCTCAGTCGCAGGCTCCGCAGCCAGGCGTGCGGGGTGGTACCGGTCGCGGCGGCGAAGCGGCGGGCGAAGGACCGTTTGCTCATCACGGCGCGCCGGGCCAGTTCCGCGACGGGAAGCGGCTCGTGGAGGTGTTCGCGGGCCCAGGCGATCACCTCGGTGAGGCGTTCGTCCTGGCAGTCCTCGGGGACGGGGGCTGCCAGGTACTGGGCCTGCCCGCCGTCCCGGTGGGAGGGCAGCACCATGTCCCGCGCGACGGCGTTGGCCATCGCGGCCCCGTACTCCCGCCGCAGTAGATGCAGGCACAGGTCGAAGCCCGCGGCCGCTCCCGCACCCGTGGTGATCCGCTCTTCGTCGATGTACAGGGCGTCGGGTTCGACGGCGACATCCGGGTAGCGGCGGGCCAGCAGTTCGGCGAACCGCCAGTGCGTGGTGGCCCGTCGGCCGTCGAGCAGTCCGGCGGCGGCGAGCGCGAACGTGCCGACGCAGTGGGCCGCGACCAGCGCGCCGTTCTCGTGCGCGGCCGACAGCGCGTCGAGCACCGCGGGTTCGAGCGGCGTGCGGAAACCGGCCCACGGCAGGGCGATGACGAGATCGGCCGCGGCCAGGCGGTCCAGGCCGTGCTCGATCAGGAGCGGCACGCGGAGGTCGGTGGGAACCGGCCCCGGCCGGTCGCTGCACAGGGCGAAGTCGAAGCCGGGCAGCCCCTCCCCGTGCGGGCCGAACACCTCCGTGACGATGCCGAGGGCGAGCATGCCGACACCCGGCGGGACGTACGCGGCGACAGTCACGAAAGGCGGCACAGGAGCAGTGTCGCATCTGTGGCACGAATCCTGCGATCAGGGGCAGCAGTGCCACTCGTGAGCGGCCGGCCGGCCCGGAAGGATTGGGGGCATGACAGACGCACCGCTCGGCCGCAGCGCCGTGTACACGATCCTGACTACCGGCTACGTCGGCTCCACAGGCCCCGGAGTCGCCGCCACCGTCTCCTACATCACCGACGGCGAACGGCATGTGATCTTCGACCCGGGCATGGTGGCGAGCCGCGACCGTATCCTCGACCCGCTCGCGGAGCTGGGCCTCGGCCCGGACGACATCACCGACGTGGTGCTCAGCCACCACCACCCGGACAACACCATGAACGTGGGCCTGTTCGGACGAGCCCGGGTCCATGACCACAAGGTGGAGTACCTGGGTGACCAGTGGACGAACCGGGACGCGGAGGGCTACGAACTCACCCCGTCGCTGCGGCTGATCCGCACGCCGGGACACAGCCCCGAGGACATCACGCTGCTGGCGGGCACGGATTCGGGAGTGGTGGCGTTCGCGGGCGACCTGTGGTGGCACTCGGAAGGCCCGGCGGACGACCCGGTGGCCCCGGACCGCGACGTACTGCGCGCCTCCCGGCTCCGGGTCCTGGCCGCCGCGGACCTGATCGTGCCCGGCCACGGTGGCCCGTTCACGTCCGACGACACCGCGCCGCGCTAGCCGCATCATCGGGCCCGGCGTGTCCGTCGTGCCCGTCGTGCCCGATTCAGCAGTGGCTGGACCGGGTACGGGCCGCGGCGTCCAGGTGCTGCAGGTGGTGCCAGCGCGCGGTGTCGTAGCCCTCGGCATCGCGCCAGGGGGACACCGCTTCGCACAGCAGGTTCCAGTCCCGCTGAATGTCCAGGCAGCGGTCGAGGGCCTCGGCGGCCGCCTCGCCGGGCCGGGCCGAGCGCTGCTCCAGATGGTGACGCAGCGACGACATCAGATGGTGCGTCACGTTGACCAGCCCCAGGGTGGCGCGCTGCTCCTCGGGCTGGCCCCGGTGCCGGCTGGCCAGGGCCTTGAGCCGGTCGTCGAGGAAGGCGGCCAGGGCGTCCACGTCGGCGGCGGAGATGTCGTCGGCGTAGTGCAGGGTGCGCTCGGGTTCTGCGGGCTCGGCAGACTCGGCGGGCTCGGTCACGTGCAGCGGTTCCCCTCGGTCACGGGCGCCGGTCCGACAGGGCGTCATATCCGGTTTGTTGCCTCGGGTATGGGATGTTATCCGAGGTGTGAGCGCTCAGGCGGAGGGTCTGACGACAGCTTCTGCGTCGGTCGCGGCGTCGCGCATGCTATTTTGTGAGCGATCGTTCAACTACGAGGAGCGGTGATGGGTCGTCAACAGGTGTGGGACCGGGGGGAGGTACTGGCCTCCGCCATGGGGCTGTTCCGCCGTCGTGGATACCTCGGCGCCTCGCTGCGCGACCTCGAAGAAGCGACCGGGATGCACCCGGGCAGCTTGTACCGCGCGTTCCAGAGCAAGGAGGGGTTGTTCAGTGCCGCACTGGACGCCTACAACGAGCAGGTGGTCGAGGGCAGAGTCCGCCTTCACCTGCTCGACACGCAGGACCCGGTGGCCGGCATCCGCTCGTTCTTCACCTCGGCGTTCGACGCGAACCCCGGCCCGGAACCCGATCCGGGGTGCCTGCTCACCAACACCGCGGTGGAGTCCTACACCGTTCCGCAGGCCTCGGAAGGCGTACGCCGGGGGCTGGAGACGATCGAGTCGGGTTTCGCCGACGCACTGACGCGCGCCCGCGCCCAGCAGCTCCTGCCGGCGGAACTTGACGTCGAGGTGTCGGCCGTCCAGCTCCTGACCCTCTACCAAGGCCTCCTGGTCCTCGTCCGCTCCGGTACGGCCGCCGCCAAACTGCACGCCATCACCGACGGGGCCCTGGCCTCGATCGGCGCCGGGCAGGCCAAGACACCCCAGCAAGCCAACGCATCAAGAATGAGGAACAACGATGAGTGACCAACAGCAGCTCTGGAACGACTACGCCGCGTGTTGGTCGGCCGACCCCGCGATACGGCTCACCGCGCTCGGCGCGGTCGCGGTGGACGACGTCGCCTACCGGGACCCGGGAACCGAGGTCGGCGGTCTGGCCGAACTGGACGCCTACATGAACGGCTTCGCCGGGGCGTTCCCCGGACATCGCTTCCGCATCGACGAGGTCTTCGACCACCACGACCGGTCGCTGGCCCGCTGGACCCAGATCGGACCGGACGGCGGGGCTTTCATGTCAGGCGTGAGCAGCGCGGTGCACCGTAATGGCCGCCTCGCCGACGTGACCGGGTTCTTCCTTCCCGCCTGAGCGCGTCACGCGGCCTGATGGGAACGCCCTTCCGGGTGAGCTCGGCGACCACCTGTTCCAGGTGCGGGACCCGGTCAAGGTGTTGCCGGCCCGGGCCGGCCCAGTTCGGAGCGGACGTCAGGTCAGGTCAGGACCTTTTGGGTGTGTTCCCAGGCGTGGTCGCTCAGTAGCGGCCGCAGCCGGGTGAGCAGACCCAGCAGGTCGTCTCCCGATTCTGCGGGGAAGGCCGGGTTGATGGCGGCAAGGTCCAGTTCGTTCGCCGCGGTGAGTTCGGCGAAGTCCCGCCGTTGGTGCGGGCCGGGGAGGAAGCTGCGCCCGGTGAACCTGTCGCGGAACGTCCCGCTCTCGCTGGTGAGGGTGCGGTAGGAGGCCTTCCGGTCGCAGCTGGCGTAGAAGTACACGAGCTCCTCCGCGCCCGCTCCGATGCGTCGGACCAACTCGCCTCGGGACTCCAGCGGCAACAACGCCGTTGCGAATCCGTCGGTTCCGTAGAAGGCGTGGCACAGGCCGGCCAGTTGCAGATCGCGCCGGGCGCCCCATGCCTTCAGCAGCCGGCTGACCCGTAGGAGATGCTTCAGCAGCGTCCCTCCGGGATGCTCGATCTCTGCCGCACCCAAGGTGCGCATGAATGCGACGGCATCACTTACGGCGTTGTCCCGCGCCGGACCGTGTCCGGTCGGCGCTGACGCTGCGTTCTCCATCGACAGCTCCCTTCGGACGGTCGGGTCGGCACCCTTCCAGCGCCCGGGCGAGGGTCCGGACCCTCGCCCAACCGCTGGGCGGGTTGCCGCCCTGGTACCGGAAGCGATCGTCGTCCGCGACAAGACCCAAGTCAATCCTCTGATTTGCTTGCAACTCCCCAAGCGATACCTTGAATCGCGTGACTCTTGACGACCTCCGTGTCTTCGTCGCGGTGTGCAGAACAGGCAATCTCAGCGCCGTCGCCCGGGACCTTTCGTGCACGCAGTCGGCGGTGAGCCAGCACGTCAGGCGACTGGAACGGGAACTGGGCCTCAGCCTGCTGGAACGGCATCCCCGAGGTGTCGCACCCACCGCTGCCGGACGCATCCTCCACGAGGCGGCCTGCGACGGTATCGGCGGCATCGACCTGGCACTGCGCCGACTGCGGGACCTTGCACGTGGGGACGGCGGATCGGTACGGATCACGACCGGTGCCACGACCGTCCGGCACTTCATGTCCGAGGCCGTCGTCGCTTTCAGGCAGCGCTTTCCCCAGGTGAGCCTGGAATTCCAGACCGAGACCTCCAGCCGCAGTTGCTTCGACGCACTCGCCGCCAACGACCTGGACCTTGCCTGGATCACCATCGGTGCCGCCGTCCGCGGCATCGAACAACGTCCCGTCGTCGAACTGCCCTGGGTGCTGGCCGTCAAAGCCGACGATCCGCTGGCAGCCAAGAACCGCATCGAGCCCGCCGATCTGGCGTCCGTCCAGCTCATCCGGCTCCCCGAGAACTCGACCTCGCGCGCCCATCTCGACACCTGCTTCGCCGAGTTGGGGATCCAGCTGGCGTCCGACACCAGTGTCGCCGACTGGGACACCGCGATCCTCCTCGCGGAACTGGGACTCGGCCATGCCGTCGTGCCCGCCCTTCCCGGCTGGAGCGGGCCCAGCCACCCCGGACTCCGGCTCATCCCGATCCCGGTACTACCCGCCCTGTCCGCCGGATGGGCCGTGCGCCGCTGGGACGCCCTGAGCCCGCTGGCCCGCACCTTCGCCGACACCGTCGCCCACAACTGCACCCCCTGGCCGACGGGCGCCGCGCTGGGGGCGTCGCCGTGCACGGCGGCGCAGGTGACGGAACCGGTCAGGAATAGAGAAGCGCCGGCCGCACCGCCACGCCTAGCGTGAAGCCATGTCCTCCATCGAATCCATCACCCTTGACGTGGCCGACCCCAAGGCCGCCACCCACTTCTACACCGCCGCCTTCGGCCTGGACACCCAGGTGCTCCTGCGGGCCTCGGAGGCACCCACGACCGGCTTCCGCGGGTTCACACTGTCGCTCACCGTGTCCCAGCCGGCCAACGTCAACAGCCTCATCGACGCCGCCGTCGAAGCCGGTGCCACGCCGCTGAAGCCGGTCACGAAGTCCCTCTGGGGCCACGGCGGCGTCGTACGGGCCCCGGACGGGACGATCTGGAAGGTCGCCACCTCGGCGAAGAAGGACACCGGCCCGGCCACCCGGGAAATCGACGACATCGTGCTCCTGCTGGGAGTCACGGACATGGTCGCGGGCAAGCGGTTCTACCTCGACCGCGGCCTGACCGTGGCGAAGAGCTTCGGCCGCAAGTACGTCGAGTTCGCCACCCCGTCGAGTCCCGTCAAGCTCGCGCTGTACGGGCGCCGTGCCCTCGCCAAGGACGCGGGCGTCCCCGTGGACGGCACCGGCTCGCACCGGCTCATGATCGGCACCGATGGCGGGCCTTTCACCGACCCGGACGGCTTCGCATGGGATGCAGCATCGGCCTGACCCGGGGCGCGCACCACACATGCGATGCGGCCCGATTACGGGGCAGGACAACTGCTCAGCAACCGTGGACGGTTGTGGTCGGTGCGGGCGGCCGGACCGGTCAGGAATCGAGAAGCGCCGCCCACCGGACCGCAACTAGCGTGAGCGCCATGGACATCACCATTCACTCGACGTTCCTCCCGCACGACGACCCGGACGCCGCCCTGGCGTTCTATCGCGACATCCTCGGCTTCGAGGTCCGCAACGACGTCGGATACGGCGGATTGCGCTGGATCACCGTCGGGCCCGCCGACCAGCCCGGCACGTCCATCGTCCTGCACCCGCCGGCCGCGGACCCCGGGGTCACCGACGACGAGCGGCGCACCATCACCGAGATGATGGCCAAGGGCACCTACGCCATCATCACCCTGGCCACCGCCGACCTCGACGCCACCTTCGAACGGCTGCAGGCCGATGCCGAAGTCGTCCAGGAGCCGACCGAGCAGCCGTACGGGGTGCGCGACTGCGCCGTCCGCGATCCCGCGGGCAACCTGATCCGCATCAACGAGATCCGCTGAGACGAGACCGATCTCCGGTGCGACCTCACAAGGTGCCCCTGGCGCTCCGACGCCTCGTCCCCCACGCCTACCGGCCCGTCCTCGCCCACCAGGTGTTCCGGCGACTGATCCTCGGCTTCGCGGTCTCGTATCTCGGGGACGGGATGAGCTTCGTCGCGGTCGCGTGGCTCGCCATCGAACTCGCGCCGCAGGCGACCGCGGGGCTGTGGGTCGGCGGCGCGGTGGCCGCCTATACCCTGCCCGGCGTGATCGGCGCCCTGGCGTTCGGTCGCCGTCTGCGCCGGATGCCGGCCAAACGGCTGCTGCTCGCCGACAACGTGGTGCGCGGTGTGTTCCTCGGCGCCGTACCGCTGGCGTGGCTCGCCGGGCTGCTGACGCTGCCGCTCTACCTCGGGCTGCTGGCCGTCTCGTCGCTGCTGCACGCGTGGGGGAGCGCGGGAAAGTACACCCTGCTGGCCGAGCTGCTCCCCGACGAGCAGCGACTCGCCGCGAACACCCTCGTCAGCTCGCTCGGCTTCGCCGCCACGATCGCCGGGCCGGCGATCGCCGGTGTGCTGGTGGCGTACGTCAGCTCCGCGCTCGTGCTCGGCCTGGACGCTCTCACCTACGTGTTCCTCGCCGTGCTCGTCGTCCGCACCCAGTTGCCGGCGTCGGGGCACGTTTCCCCCGTCGACCAGGCGGCCGCCCGCGGTGGGCTCGCGGCGCTGCGGTCGTACCCCGAACTGCTCGGGCTGCTGACGCTCACCTGGTTCTTCAACCTCCTGTACGGTCCCGTCGAGGTCGCCCTGCCGCTCCACGTCACTGCCGACCTGCACGCACCGGGAACGCTCCTCGGCCTCTACTGGATGCTGTTCGGCATCGGCGCGCTGCTCGGCGGGCTCACGGTCGGCGGACTGCGGCGGCTGCCGCTGTGGCCTGTGACCGTGTCTATCGTGGTGACCTGGGGACTCTGCCTGCTGCCGTTCGGGTTCGACGTGCCGACGGCCGTCACCGTCGCGTGCTTCACGCTCGGCGGCGCTGTCTACGGACCGTTCGTGGCCCTCTCGGTGACGCTCATGCAGGAGAAGTCGCCCCCGCAGAACCTCACCGCGATGCTCGCGGCCCGGAGCGCGGCGCTGCTCACCGCATCGCCGCTCGGCACAGCACTCGGCGGACCGCTCACGACAGCGCTGGGCCCGCGAGCGACGCTCGGCGGCTCAGGACTCGCCACGGTGGCGCTCGGCACTGTTGCCTGCGCCCTGCTGCTGGCTCGGCGCCGAGGGTCTACTCCAGCAATACCGCCGGTTCGGCGCGCACGACCTCGGCCGCCATGTCCTACGGATTCTCGTCGTCGATCATCGTGATCGTGGCACCGCCCGTCTCCGAGAGATCGCGGTCGGCGGTGTAGGGCGCCCAGGCGGCGAGTTGCCCGGGCTCGGTCTGCGCGGCCCACACCTTCTCGGTGGGGTGGCGCAGGTCGCGGGTGAAGACCAGCGTCCAGCGGCCTTCCGTCGCCTCGCAGTCGGCCTGGGCCAGGGGGCTCGGGCGGGGGCGGGAGCCCGCCGACCGAGATAATTCGGAGGTGGTCATGGACCCCGGCTGCGTAGGCTCCCCCCATGGCAAGCTCAGAACTATGGCGGATCAACGCCTTTTTGTCGGACTTCGTCCGGCGTCAGGCTGCGCGCACCGTCTCCCTCCCGGGAGGCTTCGCCGTACTGGACGACGCTTTCGCACACTCCCGCGCGAACAACCAGGTCGTCATCGACCAGTCGTCGGTCGACCCCGAGGCGCTGCCCGCCATCGCCGACGAGGCGCTGGCGCATCTGCCGCACCGCATGATCTCCGTGCTCGACGACGCGGTCGGGACAGCGTGCGCAGAGCCGCTGCTCCGGGCCGGATACACCCAGTCCACCCATCTGGTCATGCTGCACACCGGCTCGGTGCCGGCCGACGGCCGGGCGGAGGAGGTGGACCTCGACGCACTTCGCCTGCCGCTCACCCGGCGCTGGCGGGGCTTCCTGCCGGACGTCGACGACGAGGTCATCCGCCACCTCGTCGACCGACGTGAGGCCCGCCGCCGTGGCGCCGACGTCGTGCAGTTCATCGGTGCCCGCATGGAGGGAGGCGAGGTCGCCTCCTGGGCAGATCTCTATCTGGATCCGGCATCAGGCATCGCCCAGATCGAGGACCTGATCTCCTCGGAAGCCCACCTCGGGCGCGGATACGCGAACGCGGTCCTGGCCACCGCCCTGCGCCGGGCCGCCGACGCGGACTGCGATACGCGGTTCCTGACCGCCGACGCGGTGGACTGGCCGCGTCATTGGTACGAGCGCCACGGCTTCACGGCCATCGGCCAATCGCACTGCTTCGACCGCGGCTGATCGTGGGCATGGACATCAACTGCCGGCGCCGCTCCGGTTGCCTGCCGGCGGACGCTTTGCAACGCTCTACTGCGCAGTGATCCGCAGCACCCCTGTGGTCGTCCCCTGGAGCACCACCCGGCCCGGTGCGATGGTTCCGGCCATCTGGAGGGTGTCGAAAATGAAGCCTGCGCCCAGGTACTTGGTGCGCACCACCTTGCCGGTTTCCGGGTCGATCTCGCCGTAGTAGTAGGGGTCGAGGATCGAGGTTCCGTTGGTACCGGGGATGACGGGGTTCCGGATGACCGTGTGGATCATCCTGTCGCTGGTCGACAGGCGCGGCACCGCTGCTGAGCGCACCCTGTTGTCCCATGTGAGGTCGCAGCCCGAGCCGTCGGCCCGGACGTCGACGCGGGAGAAGCCGCCGTGGAAACTGTCGGAGGCGGGCACGCCGGCGCCCGCGTCGGCGGGGAGTTTCGGGTAGGGGTAGCCGTAGGTGCCGGCGACGAAGACGGAGTTGCCGGCGGCGATGGGGGAGTTCTCGCTGCCGCTGCCGCCCGCCTTGAGCACGGGCACCGAGCAGACCGGTTCTCCGGTGGCCGCGTGTCGTCCACAGGAGTGCAGTCGGTTGCGCTCACCAGCGCGTAATCCCGCCAACCGAGCATATGGACAACGGCATCGCCGGTGCGCAGCGGGCTGTCGGCCGGAGCGGCCACCACCTCGCCAACGGCGGGACCGAAGAGCGTGTCTCCGCTGCGCAGCGGCGGGAGGGGCAGGTCGTCACCGTCTGCGCCGATGAGGGTGCGCAGGCCCGGGAAGACCAGGAAGTGCCGGTTCCTGACGAGGACTTGGTCCGGACCGGGCTGGGACAGCGGCGTCGTGGCGACGGTGAAGTGTTCTCGCGTGGGCAGTCCCTCAGGGACGGCGGCGAGGCGGACTTCGCGAGCGGTGCGGGGGAGGGATGCGGTCATGGTCGAGCTCCGTGGGCAGGTCGGGGCAGCGGAACGTGAAGCGTCCGCAGCCGGGGCGCGGTGACGCTAACCCCTGACCCGCACGTCAGGGTCAAGCCGGTCCTTGCCGTTGCCCACCGCGGGCCGACCATCCGAGGTCACTGTCGGCTCCTCGGCACCGGCGACGGATAGCGCGTGAAACGCACCACCCATTCCACGCGGCGACGACAGGCAGAAATGCCCTTGTCCGCCACTGCGGCACCCCACTACCGTGCCGATGTGGATCTCTTCTCACGCTCCTGGGCGGCGTTGCGCACGGCGGTCGCCGAACTCCCGGACGAGGCGTTCGCACTGCCGTCCGGTTGTACCGGCTGGCTCGTACAGGACCTGGTGTGCCATCTGGTCATCGACGCCCAGGACGTTCTGATCACCCTCGTCACCCCCGCCGAAACAGAGCCGACCCGCGACGCGGTGACCTACTGGGACGTCGCCGAGACCCCGCCGACCGGCGACGACCCGCTCGACGCGCTGACCGTGCGGCTGGCCGCCGCGTACGGGGAGCCGTGGCTGCTCAAGTTCCATCTCGACGACGTCGGCTCCGCCGCCGGCCGCGCCGCGGAACTCGCCGACCCGGGCCTTCGGGTCGCGACCCGCGACCAGGTCCTCACCGTGGCGGACTACCTTTCCGTCTACGTCCTGGAATGGACGCTGCACCATCTCGACCTCGTCGCGCACCTCTCTGACGCGGCGGAACCGCCCGCGGAGGGGCTCGCACGGTCCCGCGAGATGCTGGAGAAGATCGCCGGGGCCGCGTTCCCCGCATCGTTCTGCGACACGGACGCGCTGCTGGTCGGCACCGGACGGCGTGCCCCGACCGACGAGGAGAAGGCCGAACTGGGCGAGCTGGCCGCGAGACTTCCGCTCATCCTCGGTTGATCGTCCAGCTGGGCGCCCAACTGAGCGGGACCTTCGGTTCGGGGCGGACGAGAGCTGGCTTGTCCCCGGCTATGCCCATCAGGTAGAGACGGAAGTCGGCCGGGATACGGCTCTGGTCATGGATCGCCGCCCGCGGCCGCCCCAGATCCCCCGCGGTTCCGTGGGCCTCGTCGACGACCGTGAGGTCGAAGGGGGCCATGGCCTGCCCGTACAACAACTCGCCACCTGCCAGCGCCAGCTCCAGGGCCCTCGCACCTTCCGAAGGCCTCGGGGTCCGTCGGGCTCTCCCGGTCCACCAGGGACGCGTACGTGGCGAACACGACGACAGGACCGGAGCCCACCCACGAGGCCAGCCGGACCGGATTCGTGGTGCCGCGCACCCCGAGCCGCTCCAGAACCTCGTCCGACTCCAGCGAGCACACCGTGACCATCGGGCCGCGGTGGCCGATGGTGCGCCACACGGCGGCGGTCTGCACCAGCAGGGCCAGCGTGGGGACCATGACCAGGATCCGGCCGTCCCGGAAGCAGTCCAGTGCGGCAGCCGCGGCCGTGCAGGTCTTCCCGGATCCGGTCGCGGACACGACCGTGGCTCGAGCACCGTTGGGCACGGCCGACGGTGCAGGAAACCCCAACCACTTACGGATACGGGAATTCGCTTCAACCTGGTGTTCTCGAAGCTGAATCACTAACACCTTTCAGCGGTCACTGAACACACCCGGCGCCCTTGGCCGTCCCCGGGTCAGGACGACCGTCCGCCGAACTGCCAGTTGTGCACCTCGATATCGGCGTACCGGTCCTGGGTCAGGACGGCGCGGGCCGTGTCCGGGTCCGGTGCCCGGACCAATGCCGCCGTGCCCAACCAGGTGTCGCCGTCGTCGGACAGCAGTGGCCCGTAGGCGATCAGCTCCTCCTGGTCGGTCGGTACGGCGAGGTCGGCGGCAGGCCCCGTGCCAAGACCGAGCACCAGGTACCGGTTGCCACCGGTCCGGCCGCCGGGGAAGTCCCACATGGTGCGCCCCAGCGCGTTGCGCCACCGTCGCAGCAGCACATCCCGGTACACGCCCGCCTGGTAGCCGGGCTCGTCGAAGGCGAACGCGCGGGCGGCGGCGGGATCGGGAAGGTCGACGATGTGCATGCTGCCGGTGGGTGTGTCGCCGTCGCCGTCGAGAGTCGGGCCGCGGGCGATCAGCTCCTTCGCGTACCGGTCCATATAGGACCAGTGCTCTTCCAGCAGCTCGTCGCGCAGCGCTACGGAGTCGGGCCGGTCGCGGTGGTAGCAGAAGAACTCCATGCCCCAGGGTCTCGTCAAGGAGGCCATCAGGTCGAGGGGGTTTCACTGCGAGAGTGGTGGGGCGGAGCGGATGTCGGGCTTCTCCTCGATGCCCCTGACGGAGCAATGCCCGGTGGGTCAGACTGCCTGCATGGATCAGGGGGTCGCCGCACTCGTCGGCGCGGTCATCGGTGCGGCGGGCGCTGCCGCGGCGGCCCTTGTCACGGTGCGGTTGAGCCTCCGTGGCATGCTGACCCAACTGCAGCAGCAGCGGGCGCAGTTCGAACAGCAAGGACTCGCGGACCACGTGCGGGTCCGCCGGGACTCCCGCAGAGGCGCGTACGCGGCCTACGCCGCGTGCTTCTACACCTTCATGGAGATCGTGGCTCGCATCCATGAGATCGCCGAGACGGGCGACACGCGAGCGGCCCTCGCCCTCATTCACGGCGAGGCCGCCGCCGCGCATGCTCAGCTACTGCGCGCCCGCTCGGTCATATCGATCGAAGGCCCCGACTACGTCATCGCGGCGGCCGAAGCCGTCGGTGACCGCGTCCACATCTGGATGGAGATGCCCCTACGGATCGCCGGCGCCTCGCGGCAGTCGCTCCGGACGTCGGACTACGCGTCGATGGAAACCGGATTCCACACCGCTTTCCGCACCTTCACGGAAGCCTCCAACCGGGCCCTTGACGACGAAGGTTCCTGGTCCGCCGCCTGACCCGGACCCGATGGCCGGGCAGTCCCGCATGAAGCGCCAGGGCGCCCCATCGCCCGTACGACCCCGGGCCACACAGCAACAGCCGTGCGGCCCGAGCCGGGGGTGAGAGTGCGCCGGGCTCAGTACGCCGAGTCGACGTTGTCGATCGAGCCGTAGTTGGCGGCCGCGTAGTTGCACGCGGCGGTGATGTTGGCGACCGGGTCGTAGATGTCCATCGAGGTGCCCTCGACGTGGTAGGCCTGGAAGGTCGGGTCGATGACCTGGAGCAGGCCCTTGGACGGGGTGCCGGCCGCGGCGTTGGAGTCGGTCAGGTTGATGGCCTGCGGGTTGCCCGAGGACTCGCGGATGATGTTGCGGTAGATGCCGTCATAGGTGCCGGGTATGCCGTGGGCGGCCATGACGGCCAGCGATTCCTTGATCCAGCCGTCGAGGTCGTCGGTGTAGTTGCCGGCCGAGGGTGTGGCCGACGCGCCGGCGGTCGGCTTCGCACTGGCAGTGGGCTTCGGCGTCTGCGATCGCGCGGCGCGCTCTGCGGAGTCCTGACGCTTCTGCGCGGCCTCCTCGGCACGCTTGCGGGCCTCGGCCTTGGCCCGGGCCTCCGCTTTTCTGGCGCCCTCGGCCTTTCTGATGGCCTCGGCCTTCTTGCGGCCCTCAGCCTGCGACCGTGCGGCCGCCTGCGCCTGCGAGCGGGCCCTGGCTTCGTTCTCGGCCGTCTGCAGATTCTGCCGGGCGATGCCGGCCTGCTGAGCCATGACGTGGTTCGCGGGCACCAGGTCGCGCCCGAGCGCGGCATCCGACGCGGACGCGTTCTGCGCATCGGCCTCCGGAGTTCCTGGCAGCACGGTGCAGGCGATGGTCGCCGTCACAGCGGCAGCCGACGCGGTGGCAACGACGGCAACGCGAGTCCGATTCGGTCGTTTCCGGGCGTGTTTGCCCATGACTGACCCCATCTCTCCGGGTGTGCGAGTGGCCTCAACGGGCAGAAATGGGACGGAAGTTCTGCGGGCGCACTCTTCGGTTGGGGGAGATGTCTAGCGTCAGGTAAAACGACTCAGCAACCACCCTTGCTACTAATCGGCATCGTTGGCCGCTGAAACCGTAGCCGATTCCCGCCATATCCTCGCCAGGCGTACTGGAGGAATCGACCACTATCCAGAGTCGTATGTGGCGTGCGTCATATGACGAGGCTCACACTGGGCTCGGCGATTGCCCTTCTGTCCGCCAGAGTGGGACAAAAGCACCTGCCGTCCACGTCGATCCGTACTGCGGAGCAGGTCGCCGGCAGGATCACATCCGGCATCGGATGAGGCCGCCGAATTTGCCGGGTCAGCGGCTGCGTAGATCGCGGGCGAGCTGTTTCCGGCCCTCGTCCGAGAGCACTTCTCCTCCTTCGGAATCCTGACTTCGGAATCCGCGATGCCGCTCAGAAACCGAGACCAGGGCGACCTGCTCGCCCACGCACTCGAACGTGGCCGAACCAATGACTACGGGAGCAGAACTGCACAGCGCGCACGAGCGGCCCGGCGACACTCCACGGGCGGCGCAACATCCCCGGTCCCAGGGCTGACGCTGTCTCAGAAAGGGACCAAGTGAACCGCACTCACTTCCATGGGCCCGTCCTCCCGGGCGGCAGAGCGAGTCAGCGCATCAAGGGCCGGTGTTCCGGGACCAGACCTGCTGGATCGCTCTGTAGTCGATCACCACAATTCCCTCCTGGCGGAGAACTTCATGGGCCTGTGGCGATGTCAGGAACTCATGATCCGTTCGGCGCACCAGCCAGCCGTCATCCACGGCTTGTGACTCCTGGCCGCCGAGGCCGGGATGCACCGCCCATTCATTGAGGCCGGCCGGCAGATCGTGCAGCAACTGTTCGTATCGGGCGGCCTTTCCCGCGATGTCGAGGGAAAAGCTGTCCAGGAAGTCGTTGTCGATCACCGGCCGGCCTAGGCTCCGTACCGTCCGACGCCCGGGAGCAAGCCAGACCCGCACCGCAAGGCCGTACTCTGCAGCCAGTCCTACGGTCAGGTCGAGAATGTCATCGCGACCTCCGTCGGCCAGGCAATGGAAATCGAGATGGGTCGGCGTGAGTCCTCGGTCGGCGACGGCATTGATCTGTGCGCGGAGCTCGAGTTCGACTTCGTCAAGCCGGGCTTGGCCGAGCAGGGTCGCCCGTCCGGCGGGCGTCGGTGCGAACAGCTCCCCTTCCTTGTTCAGCAGGGAGGGCACCTTCTCTCGCGCGGTGATCGGTGCCCACCGGGAGTGGGTCACCTCGCAGACCAAGGTGAGGTGGATGCCGAATGCCATCCCGGGTCGTCGGCCGAGAAGTTGCATGGCGTGCGGTGCCGACGGGCACAGGGCCATCAGACTGCAGGAACTGGCGATTCCCTGCTCGATCGACTCGACCACCGCGGTGTTGATTTCGGGGTACATCCCGAAGTCATCGCAGTTGACGATCAGCAGTCGGGCATCAGGCGGAAACCCCAGCAACTCACTCGACTGAAGAGAAGGCGGGACGACGGAGGGGCTGAGAGCATCTGCATCCATGCTCGCAGTGTGAGACCCGGGCAGGGCATCGCGCACGGGGATTTGGCTGCTCTCGGAGATCCCGGCGACAGCGTGGTTCGTTGGAGAATGCGACGGTGCGGTGCAGACGGCGTCGGGGAGCGCTGAGGGCAGCGATGTCGTGCGCGGGAAGGTGGTCGGCGACTATGCGGAGGTCGCGAGGATCTCCCGGATGACGTGTCGGGCGTTGGCTGAAATGATCGGATTGGTCGTCCGGTAGTAGGGCAGTTGGATGACTGCCATGGAGAGCGCCCAGCCCCGGCTGCGGGCCCAGGTCGCGTCGTCCACGGCCACCGTTTCGCGATACACCCGCCGCGCGGAGGCGGGCAGCAGGTTCCAGGCGGGGATGAGGTCGGTGGCCGGTTCGCCCATGCCCACGGTGCCGAAGTCGATGACTGCCGAGACGCGGTCGCCGGCGAGCAGCAGATTGCTCGGCATGAGGTCGGAGTGCGTCCAGCAGGCCGGGCCAGTCCACAGCGGTGCCGCGAGTGCCTTCTCCCAGGCCGCGGCGATCTCGTCGGCGTCGAAGGGTTCGTCGGTGCGGCGCAGCGCCTCGATCGCCGCCCGCATCTCTTGGTCTTCGGCGATCAGCGGTTCGCCCCGGTGCGCAGGCGGGCCGTCGGGGAGATCGATCGTGCGAATGGCGACTGCGAACTCCGCGAGGGAGCGGGCCACGAGCTCGGGCTCGGCCAGGTCACCTTCGGCCGGGTTACGGCCGTCGATCCACCGGTGTACCGCCCAGGGCAGGGTGTATCCCTCTCCCGGGGTGCCGGTCGCCACTACTTCCGGGATCGGCAGTGGCAGCAGCGGTGCCAGCCGGGGGAGTAGCCGCGCCTCCATCGCGATGGCCTCGGCGCCGCCGGGGCGCAGTGGCAGCCGTACGGTCAGGTCCTCACCGAGCCGGTAGATGGCATTGACGGTGCCTCCAGAGGCGAGTCGGGTGATCGGCAGGTTCGCCCACTGGGGGAACTGCGCACGCAGCAGGCGCCGAACCAGGTCGGCGTCGGTCTCCGCTTCGTCCGCGTGCATCGTGCCCATGCCCCTACCAGATCTCTCGGTTCCTACCAGGATCGTTCCCCGCCAGGATCACCGTATTGCGGGCGTCATGAGCGCGAACCGCAGATGTTTGTGCTCCCCATCTGCTCCCCAGGCCCCGTCGACTCTTCCAGAAGCCGTCCGCACGCCGCCGCTCGCTCATCAGTCAGAACTTCCAACGGCACGCGGCGGACGGTCACCCCCCGGCCGGGCAATTCACCGGATCTCCCCGAACCTCCACAGCAAGGCCCGCGGGAGCAGCGGCAAGAGCAGGAACCGTAGGAATACCGGAGATCCGAGCCCGGGTTGCCACGGGCAGGACGATCACAGGAGGACATGCCATGCGGGCAATCGGATGCGAAGTCAACGGCGGGCCCGAGGTTCTGCGCACCGTCGAGGTGCCGACCCCGGAAGCCGGCCCTGGAGAAGTACTCGTCCGCGTGGCCTAGGCAGGAGTGAACTACGCCGAAGTGCAGCACCGCCTCGGTGACTTCGGCCCGCCGACCCGCTCGACATCCCGGCATGGAGGCGTCCGGGCACATAGCCGCGGTCGGCGCGGGTGTCACCGGACTCGCCGTCGGGGACCCCGTCGCCGTATACCTTCCCGAAGGCGGGGGCTACGCCGAATACGCGGTCGCCCCAGCCCGCTTCGCCTTTCCGCTGAGCACGCCTGCGGGCGAGATCGACCTGATTGACCGCAGGCGGAGCCGCACTCGTCCTGCCCACGGCCTACGGCATTCTCGCCGAGGCGGCGCGGCTCCGCGCCGGCGACTCCGTCCTGGTCCATGCGGCGGCAGGAGGCGTGGGTTCCGTCGCCGCCCAGATCGCACGTGCCCTCGGCGTGGCCACGGTGTACGGCACGGTCAGCAGCATCGACAAGGCCGAGTACGCGAAGCGTTTCGGCTACGACGCGGTGTTCCGGCGCGACGGCCTTCCCGACGCGGTGCGGGACACGACCGGCGGGCGGGGCGTGGACGTGATTCTCGATCCGGTCGGCGGTCTCACGCGCCTGGCGAGCCTGGACGCGCTGGGTCCCTTCGGTCGCGTCGCCGTCTACGGTGAAGCCACTCGCCACTCCGACCTGAACCTGCCGATCCTGGGGCTGTGGAAGAACAATCGCGCTCTGACGGGCTACAACATCGGTGACGTCTCCCGTCGGGCCCCCGACCTCCTGCGCACGCACGCTCCGGCAGCACTCGAACTTGTCGCCGTCGGAACCTGCACTCCCTACCGCAACTTCCCGACCCGGGAGGCACTGATCGAGGCGGCGTACCGCAATGAAGTGGCCCGGCTGTGCGACGCCGTCCCTGGTCGCCTCTCGGAGATGTCGCCGCCCGAGGCTCTGCGTGCGTGGACCCGCCGCCTCATCGACTACGCGACTGCCAAGTTCGGCATGGCGGACGCCCTGCGAGCCGTCGTCGCCTCGGGAACCAATCCCTATGCCGACAGTCACGAGGTGATTCAAGCCGCCCTGACCGCCCTCATGGACGCCGGCACTGCTGCCGGAGCGATCCGGTCCGACATCAGCCCGACCGACATGTTCGCTGCCCTCGCCGGCATCGCCCTCACCTCGGCCAGGCCCGAGCAGCGAGAGCAGGCCGAACGCCTCCTCGCCCGCACCCTGGACGGACTGAAACCCGTGCAACCGCCGCTCCCCGAGAACTGACCGAGGAACCGGGAGGAAGCCAGCGGCCTCGCCGCCCGAAGGTCGTAGGGGCGCGCCGTTGTGTGAGCGCATTCGCATCGGGGGCACCACAACCTTAAGGAAAGTTAAGGAAGTTGTGGTGAGTCGGCTGAGAAGAACCGGAACCGCTACTCGTACTTAGCGTCACACGGAACCGACCCCACAGGAGTCCCACGTGTCACGCAAGAAGACGCTCACCACGAAGAAGAAGATCGCTCTGCTCATCGGAACCGCCGTAGCGATCGGCGGTACGGCAGTGGTGATGACCGGCACCAGCCAGGCATCGGGTGTCTGCGACGGGCTGACCACCGCCCTCCAGAACAACGAGCAGTTCATCGCAGGTCAGCGCGCCCAACCCGATGCCCAGTCCGAGGCGCGCATCGCCAACCGGCAGGCCGTCATCCAGCAGATCAACCGCATGCAGGCGGCTTCCGGGTGCGAGGTCACAGGAGGCGGCGAAGCTGCCGCGCCGCCGGCCCAGGAGCAGCCGCCGGCGGAGGCGCAGCCCCCGGCCGCGGAAGAGCCGCCCGCCGAGGAACAGCCTTCCGGCGCTGACCAGGCCGGTGGTGACCAGACGGGTGGCGACCAGACCAACGTGGGTGACGTCGTCTGCGTTGGATCGACGGTGACCCTCTCCGGTGAGGGTGGCGTCCCCGCCGCATCCAGCAATCAGTTCCCGGTCGGCACCACGCTCAAGGTGACCAACCTCGACAACCAGAAGTCGACGACCGTCAAGGTCGCTTCCACGTCCGGCAGTTGCGCCCTGCTCAACAACGCGGCCTTCGAGCAGGTCCGCGAGCCCGGCAAGTTCCTCATCCGTAAGGCCCGGATCGAGCGCGTCGGCTGACCTGGACGGATCTCAGGGCGTGCCGTTCCTCCGTCCACGGCCAGTACGGGCTACGGGTTATGGGCATTTCGGCCGAAGGAAATGTTCCCCGGAGGAGCGGCCGCGCCGGACCGGATATTCGGCGGCTCGTGCTGCTGAACGGAGATCGACCCGGTCCCGGTGATGGACGTCGTCGAGGACAGCTCGACGTTCGCCAGCTCTCACATCCTGGCGCCGTGGATACCGGAGGGCGACCACAGGCCATCGGCGCACCGGGCGGCGGCCGCGCTGGTGGTGCCGAGACAGGTACTCACCTTCTCCTCAGGGCTTGCTCGGCACCAACGAGCCGGCGGCAGTGCCACCCTCGGCCGCCGGCTCCTCCCCGTAGGACGGCAGTTCGCGCATGCGGCGCAGCGGTGACAGGAAGACGGGCAGGAAGGTGAGCGACTGGCCGATCGCTCCGGCCAGCAGCGTGCCGCGGACGCCGATCGTCGAGCCGAGCAGGCCGCCGAGCAGCGCCCCGAAGGGCATCGTGCCCCAGACCAGGAACCGCATCGTCGCGTTCATCCGGCCGAGCAGCCCCGGCGGGCACAGTGCTTGCCGGAAGCTGACCTGGTTGATGTTGTAGACCACGATGCCCATCCACATCGCGATCTGCGCGACCGCGAGGAGCCCCACCGTCCAGTCACGCTGTACGAACGGGGTGCCCAGCGCGCAGGGTCCGGCGACCGTGCTCGCGACCCAGATGGCCGGGCCCTGGCCGACCTTCGCGGCGAACCGTCCGGCCACCAGCGCGCCGATCAGGCCGCCGACCGCCGCGGTCGAGGTGAGCAGGCCGATGACTCCCGGCGAGAGCCGCAGTTGGCGGGCGAGGAACACGTAGAAGGCGGCGGAGATCACCGAACCGAACAGGTTGGCCGAGCTGGTGCACATGGCGATGGCGCGCAGCATCCGGTTGCTGAGCACGAACCGCAGGCCGTCGCGGATCTCGCGGAGCAGATGGGCGTCGGGGCTGTGCTCGGGGCGCGGTGGCCGGACCTTGATCCGGGTCACCCACGCGGCCGACCACAGAAAGCTCACCGCGTCGACGAGCAGGCCCGGCTCCACGCACTGCTCGACGAGTTCGCCGCCCGCCCGGACGACCCGACCGCGCCCGCCTGGTCGCTCTTCGTGGTGCTGCACCCTGACCCGAACCGGCCCTGAACAAGGGCCGTCACCCGTCCTATCAGCCGAGCCCGGTTGGGCGCGTATGGCTGAACTTTCGCCCCGAGGTTCCGAACGCCGGTCATGGATGCGCGTCTGGCGGGCAGGCTCCCACCGCTGGAGGTCCGTGTGCGCAAGGGGCAGGTTCGCGGGTGCGGGCTTGCCCCGTGAGGCGACTGCGGTCACACGGAGCTGAGTGCATCGATCGCAATTTTTATGCAGGAAAGGGGCATTTCGATGAGCATCGTGGTCACCACACCAACCGGACACGTGGGATCGCGCGTGGTGCGGTTACTGCTGCAGGCGGGCGTTCGTCCGCGCGTTCTGGTCCGTGACCCTGCCCGCCTGGATGAGGAGACCCGAGCGCGGGTCGACGTGCGCCAGGGTGATCTGACGGACGCCGGGTTCGTCCGTGAGGCGGTGGCGGGCGCGCGTTCGGTGTTGTGGGTGGATCCCACTCCTCACGCGGTGGAGGATCCGATCGAGGTCTCGGTGCGCACCGCGACGCCGTTGGTGGAGGCCGCCCAGGTGGGTGATGTGGAGCGGGTGGTGCTGCTGAGCAGTATCGGGGCGGAGAAGCGGCACGGGGCCGGACACATCGACGCCCTGGCCGCGATCGAGGAACAACTCGATGCCACCGGAGCGGATGTACTGCATCTGCGGTGCGCGTACTTCTTCACCAACCTGCTGCTTGACTTCGAAGGGCTCTCGAAGGGCGTTCTGACCACGGCGTTCGACCCCGACCACCCGATGCCGTGGGTCGATCCGCGCGACATCGGCGACGTGATCGCGGCCCGGCTGCTCACCGACACATGGCAGGGCCGGGTGGTGCAGGCCGTTCACGGGCCGGAGGACCTCACCTTCAACCAGGTCGCACAGATCCTCACCGAGGCGCTCGGGCACCCGGTCCACATCAACCCCGTCACCGACGACGCGGCGCGGGACGCGATGCGCTCGGCCGGCCTGCCTCCGTCGGCGGTGGAGGGCATCGTGGGGATGGCCGCCGGATCACGCGACCTGGTGCCGGAGCAGCCCCGGGACCTGGTCACCACGACCCCCACCCAGCTCAGCGGTTGGGCCTATGCCCAGCTGCGTCCGCTGCTGGAAGGGTGACAGAGGTGACGAACGCCAGCGCGGTCGATCAAGGCTGTGGAACGATTCGCGAAGCGGGACTGCCTGCCCGGAGGTGAGAAGTGAGCGCGGGGGAGCGGCACACCGAGCCACTCGACGTCCACCTGATCCTGCGCCGCGACAGAGAGGGCGGGCCGGAGGTGCTGCTGTCCCGCAGGGCCGGGACGGTGTACGCGGCCGGACTCTGGCACCTCCCGTCAGGCCACCTGGACGGACCGCACGAGGACGTCGTCACCGCGCTGATCCGCGAGTCGGAGGAGGAGACCGGTGTACTCATCGATCCCGTCGACGTCCGCGCCACCGTCACCGTGCACCACCGCAGCCCCGGCGGGAGCGCCCGCATCGGCCTCTTCTTCGAAGTCCGGCGCTGGCAGGGAACACCCCGGGTCAGGGAACCCGCCGTGTGCGACGCGATGGACTGGTACCCGTTCGATGCCCTGGCGGCGCCGATGGTGGCCTACTGCCGGGCCGGCCTCGACGCCTATCGGATGGGCGGCGGACTTGCCGTCCACTTCCAGCAGCCAGGTGACCCGATCGCGTACGACGCGGCGGCCGACCGGCTGCACGTGATCCCCCGAGCCGGCGACGTAGGCGCAGCGCTGCCCGGGCCGGCGGGGCGAATCCGAGGCCGACCCGTCAGTCCCGCCGGTGGGTGTTGAGCCGGGCGGCCTGGCGCGTCAGATGGTCCCGCTCGGCGAGGTTGGGTGCCTTGAGGGCCGCCTCGGCGTACAGCCGTGCCGCGGTTGTCAGATCGCCGTCGCGCTCGTGGAGGTAGGCCGCCACCGCGGTGTGGCGGGGCAGGGAGCCGTCCAGTGCGACGAGCGCCGCCAGGCCGGCGCGCGGTCCGTCGGCCTCGCCGACGGCCACCGCGCGGTTGAGCCGGACGATCGGGCTGTCGGTCAGGCGCGCGAGTTCGTCGTACCACTCGACGATCTGCACCCAGTCGGTCTCCTCGCCGGTGGGCGCGTCGGCGTGGAGCGCCGCGATGGCCGCCTGGGCCTGGAACTCGCCCAGCCGGTCGCGGACGAGGGCCGCCTGCAGGATCGCGACGCCCTCGGCGATCGACCGGGTGTCCCACCGGCCGCGGTCCTGCTCGGCGAGCGGTACCAGGCTGCCGTCGGGCGCGGTCCGGGCGGCGCTCCGGGCGTGGTGGAGCAGCATGAGGGCGAGCAGTCCTGCCACCTCGGGGTGGTCGATCGCGGCGGCGAGCTGCCGGGTGAGCCGGATGGCTTCCGCGGCGAGGTCGACGTCGCCGGAGTAGCCCTCGTTGAAGACCAGGTAGAGGACGCGCAGCACGGTGGCGACGTCGCCGGGCTGGTCGAACCGCACGCCGGAGACGGTGCGCTTGGCCCGGCTGATGCGCTGAGCCATGGTCGCCTCGGGCACCAGGTAGGCCTGGGCGATCTGGCGGGTGGTCAGCCCGCCGACGGCGCGCAGCGTGAGCGCGACCGCCGACGACGGCGTGAGCGAGGGGTGGGCGCACAGGAAGTAGAGCTGGAGCGTGTCGTCCACCGCGGGTGCGGGTCCCGGCGCCGGGTCCTCGTCGACGACGTCCTCCCGCCGCCGGCGGGCGGCGTCCGCCCGCGTCGCGTCGAGGAACCGGTGCCAGGCCGCGGTGATCAGCCAGCCCTTCGGGTCCCGCGGCGGGTCGGCCGGCCAGACGCTCATGGCCTTGACCAGCGCGTCCTGCACGGCGTCCTCGGCCGCCGCGAAATCTGCTCCGCGGCGGACGAGGATCCCGAGCACGCTCGGTGTGAGGCTCCGGAGCAGGGCCTCGTCCATCGTTGTGGTCACTCCGTGATGGTGTGCTGCTCGGCGCTCATGAACGGGCGCAGTTCCAGCCACTCGTGGATCGGCTTCCCGCCCGCGCCAGGCTCGGCCGACAGTTCCCCGGCCAGCTCGACGGCGCGCTCGTAGCTGTCGACGTCGATCACCATCCACCCCGCGATGAGGTCCTTCGTCTCGGCGAACGGGCCGTCGGTGACCGGCGGGCGCCCCTCGCCGTCGTAGCGGACCCACGCTCCCTCGGGGGCGAGCGCCTGGCTGTCGACGAACTCGCCGGTCTTCACCAGCCGAGCCGCGAAGTCCTTCATGTACTGCACGTGTGCCGAGATCTCCTCGGGCGTCCACTGGTCCATGGGCACGTCGTTGACCGACGCCGGGGCGCCTCGGTAGTGCTTCAGCAGCAGGTACTTGGCCATCGTGGTTCTCCTCGGTACTGGTGCGACCATTGTGGTCGCCTTCACCGCGGGGACGGAGCCGGACACAGGATCTCGACATCGCCGGCCGATCTTTTTTGGCTCGCGTGGATGGGCCGGGGTGAGCCGCTGCATGTACTGACCCTCGGGCATGGGCGGCGGCCATCCGTGAGCGCTCGGGGACATGCGAGAAAGGGCCCGCCGGTGACGGGCCCCTCGGGGTGGTGCGGCGTGAATCGGGCAGGCTCAGTCGGACGACTCTTGATGGTCGACCGTGGTGTCGGGCCCGGGGGTCATGATGGTTTCATGGCCGTTCTCGGCCCTCACCCGGTAGGGCGGCGTTCCGTCCGGGCCGAGTACCTCGACGATCTCGACGACTCGGTCGTGCTGGCCTACGACGCGCCCGTGCATGACGAGACGGTCCCCTTTTGAGGCGTGCATCGTTGCTCTCCTCTCTGCTCAATGACACTGCACTGATCAAGATGAAGTTACGCCATGCATGCAAAGAGTAGCTCTTTGTGCGCGGGGAGCCGCCTGCGGAGAGCTTCGAGGCCTTGCCCCTGTGCCACTGGGGCCCCTGCGCCACTCGGGTCCTGTGGCACCGGGACCCTGCCCCACCGGCCGGTCCGCGTGTCCCGGCGGTACGGTCACACGTCGCGGTGTCGCACGGCGGTCACCGCGAGGACGACTGCGATCAGCGGCCAGAGCGCGTACACGGTCCAGGAACCGGGGACTGTGGCGCTGTAGGCGAGGGAGTGCGGATCCGGGGGCCAGTTCTGGACCAGGCGCTTCCAGGCGGTGACCGGCATCGCGTGGCTGACGGCGGCGGACCAGTGGGAGCTCTGCGAGAAGATCGGAGGCAGCATCAGGAGTGTGAAGACGCTGGTGACCATGGTGGCGGCGCTGTGCCGGATCAGGGCGCCGAAGCCGAGGCCGATCAGTGCGCAGACCGGGGCCAGCAGCGCGGATGCGGCCAGCGCCCGGAATACACCCGGGTGAGTGAGGGGGACCCCGGCGTGGTTCGTGTTCAGGATGGCTTGGGAGACCAGGAAACCACCGGTGGAGATGACCGTACCGACCGCGGTCCAGAGCGCGGCGGTGACGACCGTCTTGGCCAGCACCACCGTGCCGCGGGCCGGTACGGCCATGGTGGTGGTGCGGATGAGGCCGCTGCTGTATTCGCTCACGACGGTGAGGGCGCCGATGCTTCCGGCGACGAGCATCAGGGTCATGTAGCCGGCCGGCGGGAACGCGTCGAACACCATGAACCCCTGGTCGGTCCTGGCCGCCGGGCTCATTTTCTTCAGGGTGTTGTTCTCCGCCAGGGCGGCGACGGCGGCGGATCCGATGACGAACAGGATGGTGAGTGCGAGCGTCCACGGGGTCGAGCGCAGGGACCGTATTTTGATCCACTCGGAGGCGAGCAGGTCGCGGAAGTGGGCGGGCGGCTCGGCGAGGGGTGCGGCCGAGGTGGTCGGGGGGACGGTGGTGAGTGTGGTCATCGGGGCTGTCCTGCCAGGTATTCGACGCTGTCGGCGGTGAGTTCCATGAAGGCCTCCTCCAGCGAGGCGGTCCGGGTGGTCAGCTCGTTCAGCAGGATCCGGTTGTCGAAGGCGAGTGCCCCGATCCGGTCCGCCGGCAACCCGGTCACGGCGAGCTTGTCGGCGTCCGGTGCGCCCTCCACCTCGACCGACGCGCCTGCGGCGGTCAGTACCGCCGCCAGCTCGGCGGTGCGCGGGGTGCTCACCACGACGCTGAGGCGGGTGCTGCGGGCCGCGAAGTCCCGTACCGACTCGGCCGCGATGAGCCGGCCCCGGCCGACGACGACGAGTTGGTCGGCGGTGTTCTCCATCTCCGACATCAGGTGGCTGGAGAGGAAGACCGTGCGGCCTTCGGCGGCCAGGCGCCGGAAGAGGCGGCGCATCCAGAGCACGCCCTCCGGGTCCATACCGTTGACCGGCTCGTCGAACATCAACACCGGCGGGTCGCCGAGGAGGGCGGTGGCGATCCCCAGCCGCTGCTTCATGCCGAGCGAGAACCCGCCGATGCGGCGGGTCGCCACGTCGGCCAGCCCCACTTCCTGCAGCACGTTGTCCACCCGGCGCAGCGGGATGCCGTTGCTGCGGGCGATGGCGGACAGGTGGGCCACCGCGCTGCGTCCACCGTGGACCTGGCCGGCGTCGAGGAGGGCACCGACGTGCCGTAGTTCGCGCGAGTGGCTGCGGAAGGGGACGCCGCTGACGGTGGCGGTGCCGCCGGTCGGCGCGTCCAGGCCGAGGATGATCCGCAGGGTGGTGGTCTTGCCCGCTCCGTTGGGGCCGAGAAACCCGGTCACCTGACCAGGCCGCACGGTGAAGGACAGTTGGTCGACGGCGGTCTTGCCGCCGTAGCGCTTGGTGAGTTCGTTGACTTCGATCACAGGAGCAACCCTGCCGGGACACCCACTCCCGGTCATGCGGCCAGGGACGGCAATCGCGCGGCCGGTTCCGCCCAGGGACGTACGTCCACGGGCCAATGCCGGGCGGGCGGCGACAGGTTAATGTTGCGGCATGGACGCCATACCGACCACCCTGTTGTCCGTGTGCCTTGCGCATCGCGGTCTCCCTGTCGACCGAGCACACCGCCGATGACGAGAACGAAGGCCATGGCCTGGGTGGGGGGCGTGCTCTACGTCCTGGTGGTCGGTCTGCTGATCGGGGGTGCGAATCAGGCTTCGGGCACGCTCCACGCTGTCGGTGCGATGCTGGCCGTGAGCCTGCTCGTCGGGGTGCTGCGACGGATGCCGCTGCCGGCTCTGGCCATGGCGCTCGTCGGATCCACCGCCGTGGTGGTGGGCACTCCGAGCTCCGTCCATGTGAACCGGGCCGTGGGATACCAGGGCCAGTTCCTGTCGTATCTGGCGGTGGACCTCGTCCTGGGCTTCATCGTCGCCACCTGTACACGGCGAGCTGCGATCGCAGGCGTGGCCGTGTCGTTCGCCGTGCAGCTCCTGGTCATCGGCGGCTTCGCTCACGGCGACAACGTGACCGTCAACGTCGTGATCGCCCTCCTGGCGATGGCCGCAGCCTGCACGGTCGGCCTGCTCAGTCGCGAGCGCCGCGAGCACGCGGTGGCGCTGCGTTCGCAGGAAGTGGCCGAGGCCGTGACCGCCGAACGGCTGCGGATCGCACGGGAACTGCACGACATGGTCGCGCACAGCATCGCCATCATCGCCATCCAGGCCGGCGCGGGAAGCCAGGTCGTCAAGACCCGGCCCGCGGAGGCCGGTGAGGCGCTGCGGGCCATCGAGGCCACCAGCAGAGAGACCTTGTCGGGCCTGCGGCGCACCCTGGTGGCGCTCCGTCAGGCCGACCTCGACGCGGCGGCCTCGGGGCAGGCACCGCTCGCGCCCTCACAGGGTCTGGCAGACATCGAACGGCTGGCAGCGGCCACGGCCGAGGCGGGGGTGCGTGTCGACGTGCACCGCAGTGGGGCGCAGCGTTCCTTGCCGGCCGACATCGACCTGTCCGCCTACCGTATCGTCCAGGAGTCGCTGACCAACGTGGTCCGCCACGCGGGCATCGGACGTTGCCGGGTGCTCATCGATTACGGGGACGAGGCGCTGTCCGTGGAGGTCGTCGACGACGGGCGCGGCACCGCTGCGAACGGCTCGGCCCACGGCTTCGGCATCGTGGGCATGCGGGAGCGGGCCGGCCTGCTGCGCGGTCACCTCAGCGCCGGGCCGCGTCCCGAAGGCGGCTTCCGGGTGGCGGCCCGGCTGCCGCTGCCCGAACCCGTCGCCATCCCCGTGGAGGCCCGATGACCGTTCGCGTCGTACTCGCCGACGACCAGCCGCTGGTGCGGTCCGGTCTACGCATGATCATGGCCGATCATCCCGACCTGGCGGTCGTCGGCGAAGCCGCCACCGGCATCGAGGCGGTCCAACTGGTGCGGGACATCAGCCCCGACGTCGTGGTGATGGACATCCGGATGCCGGGCATGGACGGCATCGAGGCCACTCGCCTGATCACCGCCGGCCCGGCAACGACCCGGGTCCTCGTCCTGACCACCTTCGACGAGGACGACCTCGTCTACGGCGCGCTCCGGGCCGGCGCGAGCGGCTTCGTGGTGAAGGACATGGCGCTGAACGACATCCTCGCGGCGATCCGCGTGGTCGCCGCCGGCGATGCGCTGATCGCGCCAGGTGTGACACGCCGACTGATCGCCGACTTCGTCGGGCGCCCCGGTACCGCCCCGAAGCGCTCCCCACGACCCGTCGAGGGCATCACCGAGCGGGAACGGGAGGTCCTGACCCTCATCGGACTCGGCCGGACGAACCACGAGATCGCGGACGATCTCTTCATCACGGTGGCCACCGCCAAGTCGCACGTATCACGACTGATGGCCAAACTGGGCGCCCGGGACCGGGTTCAACTCGTGATCACCGCATACGAGATGGAGCTCGTCCCGCTGCCTCATTGAGTGCATCCCCAGGGCCTCGGGGCGGGTCGCTGCTCGGCGGCGGTGCCAACCCGGCGGTTGATGTTCTCAGACCCGCTCCGAGCGGGCGATCGCTTCGGCAACCGAGGTCTTGTTGCCGTACTCCCAGCTGCGATGTTGGATGAGGCGCTCGATCCGCCAGCCGTCCGGAGTGCGGAGCAACACCCCGGGCGGCGCCGCCGTCGGCCAGGCGGGCACCCGTGGTCCGTCCGGGTGGCCGGGCCGAGGGGACGAACACCTGCCGGCAGCGCCCCGCCGGGTGGTTTCCGATTTCTGATTTCCGTCGGGCACGTGAATTCGATTCCGTCCGGTCGCCCGCCGCAATGCTCTTTCCGGTCGAAGCGATTGTGGCCGGTATCTCTGCGGTCGAATTCCGGGCGGCTATCCGCGGCCGGTTCTCGCTCTGTTCAGCAAGGCCCCCGAGGTGCTGGCATGTACACGGCCTTCACCGGAGGCTCACCCAGCCTCCACGACGTGAACACGGCCGATTGGAGAATTCATGTCCGGATTCCTTGCCGCAGGCGGAGCCATCGTGACCCTCATGGCCGCGACCGTCTCCCCCCAGCAGGCGTCGGCAGCGGAACCGCCGCCCGACAAGATCGTGATCAAGGTCGCGACCGTCAACGGCTCCGGCTGTCGTGAAGGGACGGCCGCCATCGCCGTCTCTCCCGACAACACCGCCTTCACCGTCACCTACAGCGATTACCTCGCTCAGGTGGGCGCCGGGGCCCTGCCGACCGACTTCCGCAAGAACTGCCAGCTCAACCTGCGGGTCTTCGTTCCCCAGGGCTTCACCTACGCGATTGCCCAGGCCGACTACCGCGGCTTCGCGTCCCTGGAGCGAGGGGCCAGCAGCGAGGAACGGGCCGGCTACTACTTCCAGGGCTCATCGCAGACGGACCGCAAGGTCCACTCGTTCCGCGGCCCGTACAGCGACAACTGGCAGACCTCGGACGTGACCGACGTCGGCGCCCTGGTCTGGGCCCCCTGCGGGGAGATTCGCAACTTCAACATCAACACGGAGTTGCGGGTCAATCTCGGGAGCTCGGACAAGAAGACCACGAGTTTCATGACGATGGACTCGACGGACGGCAGCGTCAACACCATCTACCGCCTCGCCTGGAAGGAATGCCCGGACAATCCGAACCCGTGGCCGTAACCGGCCCGCGCGACGGCTGACACCCCCGTTCAGGCCCTCGCGGATGCCTTTCCTCGCTACGGTCGGGCCCCGGATCCGCTCGCGGAAGCACTCCGCCCGCCGGTCCGGGGCCCGACGGCGCGGCTGCCGGCCCTCAGGACGATGCCGGTCAGCCGGACAGGTCGGTGCCCGCCTCCGGGAGGTGCACCATGAAGACATCGATCGGGTCCTGGGCCTCCACGGAGAATCCGTGGCGTTCGTACAACCGTCGGGCGGCACTGCCCTGCAGGACGTTCAGGCGGACGGTCGCGCCCTGAGCGTCGGTGCGGGCGAATACCGCGTGCAGGACGGCCGATCCAAGGCCCCGGCCCTGATGGTGCGGCGCGAGGTAGGGCGCGGTCCGCGCTCCGTCCACCCGCGCTCGCTCATCCATGCCCGGAGTATTTCCCGGCAGAGTGCACGCCACGGACGCGGGGGTCGGAGAGCAGCTCGGGCGGGAACCGTCGCCGGCCCCCGCCCGAGTCCCGTCACGGCCGGATCACAGAGGAAGGTTCCACTTCTGGTTGGATCCGTTGTTGCAGTCCCAGATCTCCAGCTGGGTGCCGTTGGTGGTGGTGAAGCCGGGGATGTCGAGGCAGCGGCCGCTCGCGGGGTTGACCAGCGTGCCGTTGCTGACCGTCCATTGCTGGTTTCCGGCGCCGTTGCAGGTCCATAGGTTCACGAGCGAACCGTTGGCGGTGGCCCCGCCGATCACGTCGAGGCACAGGCCGGCGGTGCGCACGGATCCGTTGCCGATGGTCCACTGCTGGGCGGAGGAGCCGTTGCAGTCCCAGAGGTCGACGACGGCGCCCGGGGTGGTCGAGGCGGTGTAGTCGTCCAGGCACTTGGCGGCATTGAGCACCGAGCTGACCTGGCCGGTTCCGGTGCTGCCTCCGGTGCCGGGGATGATGGACAGGTTGTCGAACTGGTCGGTGCGGTAGCCCTGGATACCGAGACCGGCCTGTCCGGTCTGGAAGGAGGAGTCGGTCACCGACCCGAACTGGTTGCCGTCGAGCCTGGCGCTGATCTGCGAGCCCTGGAAGGTGAACGACAGGTTGTGCCACTGCCCGGTGCCCAGCGCGGTCGTCGTCCCGGTGGCCAGGGTGTGGTTGGACCCGTCGGTGTACATCTTCTCGATCCACCACTGGCCGGTGTCACGGATCCGCAGGTAGTACGCGTTCATGTGCGACTGCGGCCGCTGCTGGGTGTTGGCGCGCCCCAGCAGTTCGGTCGTTCCCGCGCCGCGCAGGTAGACATCGGAGCTGACAGTGTAGTTCGACCAGGTGGGATCGCCGATCAGCGCGTAGGAGTCGGAGTCGTCCTGCCACTCGATCGGCTTGACCGGAGCCATCTGCTGCACGCACTGGCCGGATCGGCCGGTGCAGGGCTGGACCTCGAAGGAGCCCTGCATGTCCGAGAGGTACTTCGCCTCGGTGCCACTGCCGTTGCCGTCGAAGGTGTCGCTGTACGGCAGCGCCAGGGCGTGGGCGGCCAGCGCGGTCGCGGTGCCCTTGCCCTGGCCGCCCAGGGTGCTCACCGTGTAGACATAGCCCGGCTGCATGGTCAGCGAGTACGACCCGTTGTTCGGTGTGATGTCCTGGGTGTGCACGAACGACGACGCGCTGCTGGGGCTGTTGACGTCGGTGGCCCACACGTGGACGGTGCCCGTGGACAGGCCGCCCTTGACCATGAAGTTCGCGGTCTGCGAGGAGCCGGAGGTTGTGGTCTCCAGGATGGTGGAGTAGTCCGCGCTCGTGTTGGACTTGACCGTCACGTAGGTGCCGTTGGACTCGGTGCCGCCGAGGTACCCCGACGCGGAGTCGATGAACTTCCAGCCAGGCTTGGTGAACTGGGTGACCTGCGCGGTGGCCCAGGTGCTGGCCCCGATGGTGTAGTTGCCCGACCAGGGGGAGCCGGCGGTGGCCAGCCCGACGGTGTTGTAGGGCAGGTTGGGGTAGATCGCGGCGATCAGCGGCCAGTTGAAGTAGCTGGTCATCTTCGCGTCGATGTAGCCGCGGGTGATGGAACGGATAAGGGCCGGGGCCCCGGTGTTCATGTCCTGCGAGCCGTTCTCGCTGTCCCACAGCGGCTTACCGTTGTTCTTCGCCGCCGTGGTGCTGGAGCAGGTGTGGGCGTTGCCGCCGTCACCGCCCTCGCACGAGTAGTGCGCGCCGATGATCGAGACGGCGTTGTTGAACGCGGAGTTGTTCGCCATGTCGTCGGCGACGCCCCAGCCGCTGTCGTCGGCGACCAGCTGGACGCCGCTGTAGCCGTGCGAGTTGAGCGCGGAGCGCAGCTGGACGAACCAGTTGGCGTCATGCCCGCGCTCGTTCCAGCCGCCGAGGTACTGGATGGTCAGGTTGTGCTGCTTGGCGCAGTCCAGCCAGGAGATCAGGTAGTTGACGGTGTCGGTGGACCAGAAACCGCCGTTGATCCACCCCGGTGCGGCCCAGGCCAGACCGTACAGCCCGATGTCGGGGTTGCGTGCCTTGGCCTGCTCGGCCAGCCAGAACTCGTACCCGGCGTTGCAGTTGACGGTGCCGCGGGAGTGCTCGATCGACGGTTCCGACCCGTCGGTGGAGTTCGCGTCCCCGCCGATCTCCACTTTCAGCAACTGCAGGTTCGCGCCGTAGCCCGGCTTGAACATGTAGTCCAGGATCTGCGACTGCTGCGCGGCCGGATAGTCGGTCAGCAGCCGGGAGTTGCCGCCGCCTCCGCTGATCGCGCCGATGCCGTCGAAGGTCCGCCCGCCCTGGCTGCCGTCCACGCTGATCGACGTGGTCGCGGCCTGCGCCGGCTCACTGCCCACGGCCAGCACGGTGGCCAGCAGCGCCAGCACCCACAGGGGTCCGAGTCTCCACAGATGTCTCATCGTTGACTTCCTTCAGCGGGGGAGGAGGAGTTCATGAGGCGCTTCGCTTCGTGGTCGCTCTGCCGTCCACAACCCATTGACAACGTTGTCAGACGTGACCAGGGCGGCGGGGTCGAGGCCAGCAAAGGGGAGGACCTGAACACCTGTCAACACAACCGACCGAAATTGCGAACACATGCAAACAGGCCTCGGTCCGACTACCCACGGGTCCTCGGCGAGGCCACCGCTTCCGTGACGCCGCGCAGGAAGCGGTCGATGGTGGCGAGTTCGGTGGCATCGAACGCATCGGCCACGCCCAGCACGTTTTCGATCAGCGGTCCGAAGAACGACCGCCCGAGGGCGGCAGCCGCATCGGACACCTCGATCAGCACGCGTCGTCGGTCCTGCCCGTCCCGCGTGCGCCGCACATGTCCCAGCCGCTCCAGTCGGTCGACCAGTGCCGTCGTTCCGGCCGAGTTGAGGCCCAGTTGGGCGCCCAGCCACCCCGGAGTCGCCGGCGTGCCCGCGCGCGCGGCGTCCAGCAGGGAGATCAACGCCCGCAGGTCCGTGGGGTGCAGGCCATTGCGTTCGGCGAACCCACCGGCGGACAAATGCAGTTCAACGGTGATCGCGCGCAGCAGATGCACCGTCTGCATCCGGGGGTCGTCTGTCTCGCCCATGCCACCGGCCTTCCCCTGATCGACGTCGGTGCATAGTATCTCGCCAAACGAGTATCTCGTCGAACGAGAGACTTTTGGGGTGTGCTGGAGGAGGTCCGATGACAGGCAGCCCGACGCGCGGCGACAGCGCGCAGTTCGACGCTGCGTACCATGCGGTTCTTGCCGACTGGGGAATGCCGGTCGAACCGCTCGCGCTCACCTCCCCTTACGGCGTCACCCACGTGAACGCCTGCGGACCGCAGGACGGCGAACCTCTGGTGCTGCTCCACGGAGGCGGGACGACGGCCGCGAGCTGGTACGCGAATGCGGCCCGACTGAGCCGCACCCGGCGCCTGTACGCCATCGACCGGATCGGCGAACCCGGACTCAGCGTGCGCGGCGGGCAGAGCATCCGCACCACGACGGACCTGTGCGACTGGCTCGACGCAACCCTCGACGGCCTCGGCCTGGAACGCACCGACATCTGCGGGCACTCGTACGGGGCCTGGATCGCGCTCAACCACGCCCTCCAATCCCCTGAGCGAGTGCGCCGCCTGATACTGCTCGACCCGACCCAGAGCTTCGCCGGGTTCAAGCCCGGCTACCTCCTCCACGCACTCCCGATGCTCGCGCGGCCCACGGCACGGCGCGCCCGCGCCTTCCTCGCATGGGAGACCGGCGGTGCCGCATTCAGCGACGCGTGGCTCCAGCTGTACGCCCGGGCCGCAGAATTTCCGCGCGGCCGCATCGTCACCGGCGGCCGCCCCCAGCCCGCCGGGCTACGGGCGCTCGACGTACCGACCCTGGCCCTGTTCGCGGAGAACAGCCGCGCGCACGACAGTCACCAGGCGGCCGCCGTTGCCCGCATGCTGCTGGGCAACGCCACGGTGGCCATCATTCCCGGGGTCTCCCACCACGGCCTCCCGATGACCGAGGCGGAAGAAGTGGACACCCGGATCCTGGAATTCCTCGCCTCGACCGCGGCATCGGAGTCCCACGACTGACCCGTCGTCGAGCGAGCATTCACCCGCATGATCCCCACGGACAAGGAGAGTTCATGTTCGCCGCCTACGTCACGGTCACCATCCTCGGCGCGGTCTTCAACGGCATAGCCGCCGTCACTTACCTGATCGGCCACGACTACCCCAAGGCCCAGGCGGACATGAAGCGTGTGCCCCGGTCCTGGGTACCACGGTTGGGCACGTTACTGGCGATGGGATCCTTGGGGCTGCTCGCCGGGTTCGCGGTGCCACTGCTGGGCACTCTCGCCGCCACCGGCCTCGTGCTGTACTTCACCGGTGCACTCATCGCCCACCTGCGGGTGGGCTCCCGTCAGCTCCAAGGATGGGCCGTCTTCTTCGTCACCGCGGTGGCAGCCCTGACGGTGAACCTGGCCTACCACGGCCCCTGGTGACATGCTCCGCACGCGGCACGTGTCTGCCTCTCTTCGGCCGTCGTCCGAAAGGGGCTCGCTGGGTTCGAGCCATCTCTCAGCTCAGGCGCCTCGCCTCGTGTGCCCCAACCGGTTCCCCCGCCGGCACGCCATGAAGGACATGCGCGAGCACCTCCACACCGCGGACGACACGCGGGCCCGGCCGGTTGAAGTACGCCGGACCGTCCAGGACCCACACCTGGCCGCTGCGTACGGCGGGCAGTTCGTCCCAGCCCGGCAGCCCGGTGAGCAGCTCGCGCTCGCGTTCGGTGCGGTCCGGGTGGAAGCCGCACGGCAGCAGCAGAAGGACTTCGGGCTGTGCGGCGCGCACCGCCTGCCACTCCATCGGCTTGGTGTGCTCGCCCGGCGACGCGAGGAGCGGTTCGCCTCCGGCACTGGTGATCTGCTCAGGAACCCAGTGGCCGGCGGGCCACAGCGGGTCCAGCCATTCGATGGCGACCGTGCGCGGCCGGGGTCGTCCCGCCACCAGTGACCGCACGGTGGCGAGGCGTCCCCGCAGCGCGGCCCGGCGTTCCAGAGCGATTCCGCGGACGCCCAGCAGATCCCCCACGCGTACGAGACAGTCCAATACGTCGTCCAGCGTGCGGGGTTCCAGACTCAGGACCTTGGGCCCGTCCCCGCCCTCGTCCCCGTTCAGCACCCGCACCGCTTCGACCACGCTGCTGTACGACACCGCGCACACGTCGCAGAGGTCCTGGGTGAGTACGACGTCGGGAGCCACGGCGGCCAGCGCGTCGACGTCGAGGGTGTAGAGCGAGGACCCGCTGTGCGTGCTCCCGCCGACGGCGGCCGAGATCTCCCGACTGCTCAGTTCCTCGGAGGAGAATCCGGCCGAGGTGACGACCGCCACGGACGAGATCTGTGCCGGCGGCCAGTCGCACTCGTGCGTGCGGCCCACGAGTTCCGCGGCCAGACCGAGTTCGGCCACGATGTCGGTGGCCGCGGGGAGCAGGGAGACGATGCGCATGACCCGACCGTACGGCCTGGGGGTGTCCGGCATCGCACCGTCGCCGCAGTGGGGTGGGCTTCCTCCCCAGTAGTCCGGGTCTCCCCACCGACCGCCGGCTGGGGTCCGTCGGCGTGACCATGGTGGCCAGCGAGCCGTTGGGGAACTGGACTTCCGGGGCTTCGGACGCCCTCATTGGGGGCACCATGCGACACACCGACCTGAGTCGACGCATCGAGGGCGTCTCGCAGAAGATGCTGACCCAAACCCTGCGCAGTCTCGAGGCCGACGGGTTCGTCACCCGCACGATCCATCCCACCATCCCGCCCCGGGTCGACTACGACCTCACATCGCTCGGCCGCAGCCTGGCCGAGCCCATCAGTGCGCTCCGCGAGTGGACGGAGAACCACATCAACGAGATCGAACACGCGCGGCGACAAGCGCACCCGGCTAGCTGACGCCGAGGTCCCGGCGGGGTTCCGTCTGTCGGCGTTCTTCCCGGTCCATGACCGGGAACAACTCCAGGGCTCCGGTGATGGTCAGGACACGCAGAACCGGGGTGCTGGGAGCCAGCAGGATCACGCTCCCGGAACGCTCCAGCGCGTGGAGGCGGGCCTGCAGAAGGGTGCTGAGGAAGGTGGAGTCGCCGAAGCTCACGCCGGCCAGGTCGAAGACCAGATGCGGGTGATGGTCCAGGGCGCGATCCACCGCGTCCCGCACGGGACCGACCCCGTCGAGGTCGACTTCTCCGGCGACCGTGAGGACACTGGGTTCGCCCAGGGCGAGGGAAACCGTCAGGCGGGCGCCCCGTGGAACGGGGGCGAACATGGATTCCACGGTCGCTCCAAGTGATCTGTTGTCGTAAGACAACAATCTTGCCACAGCTCCGGCCGGATTCGAACAACGGCGGCCATTGAGCGGGCGGAACGCGCCGAGTGCGCTGGGCGGTTCGAAGACCTGCCCATGCCGTCCGGTGCTCGCATTGCGATGCGATCACCCGCTTGACTTAAACCCCACTTGAAGTACAACGATGATCCACATGACCACGGAATCCACGGCCCACGCGGCAGCAATCGAAGCAATCACCGAACTCGTCGCCACCGTCGAGCGCTCCCAGCGGAACAAGGACCCCGAGGAGTTCCTCGGCCTCTTCCACCCGGACGCGGTATGGACGACGGCCCACGGCAAGGTCCTCATCGGACTCGACGCGATCTCGGAGTTCACCCGCGAGGTGCTCCCTGGGGCGAACTGGGACGGCAAGGTCACCTACGAGGTGATCCACGTGTTCTTCATCCGCCCCGATGTCGCGGCGGTCAAGGTCCGTCAGCGTTACCTGGCCCCGGGGGACGAGAGCGAGGGCGCTCCGCTGTACGTCGTCTCCCGGCAGGCCGACGGCCGCTGGCTGCTGACCGTCGGCCAGAACACGGCGGTCGTCACCGACTGACGTGCCCGTCCATCAGGATCCCGTCCTGGATCAGGCGTCGGTCTTCTCGGTCGGGCGGACCGCGACCGCGTCGATCTCGAAGAGCATCCCGGGCAGCGCCAGCGCGGCGACCCCGACGAGTGTCTGGGCGGGCAGCCGGTCGGCCCAGGCGCCGTGCAGCGCCTTGCCGAGGATCTCCAGCTTCTCCAGGTCGTGGTCGACGATGTATGAGCCGAGTCGTACGACATGTTCCAGCCCGAGACCGACGCCGGCGAGCGCGATGCGCAGGTTGGCGACGGAGCGCTCGACCTGGGCGGCGAAGTCGCCGGGAACGACCTGGCCGCTTTCGTCGGAGGCGTACTGACCGCCGATGAACACCGACTCGCCGGGTGCGGAGGCGGCATGGCTGTATCCGAACGGGGTGGGATCGTGCAGCCCGGCAGGGTTGGTGAGGGTGCGGTTGTCGCTCATGTGTGGTGGCTCCTTCAATAGTGGGTTGTGCGGCGGTGCCGCGGTGGTGGTACGTGTCGTCAGGTGTCCTGGCGTCGCCCGCACGGTCATTGAACAGGTGCGACAGGTTCGACAGCATGGGCAGGCGCGCCGAGGAAGGCGGTGAGGGCGGCGTCGGCCGCGGTGAGCGCGAGGGGGCCGGCGCTCAGGGAGTCGTGGACGAACTCCACCGTGGCGTCCTTGATGCCGCAGAACTCGGATATGCCCAACCGGAGTTGGCGGTCGATGACGGAGTTCCAGCCGCGCTCCGTGAACTGTTCGCGCGGGTAGCTGGAGAGCCCGATCCAGAGCATTCTTTTGGCGCCCAGACGAGGACGGCTGCGGCCGTACGCGAAGCCGTAGTTCCACACCCGGTCGATCCAGCCTTGAGAATGGCGGGGAGGGCGAACCACCAGATCGGGAAGACCACGACGATGACGTCGGCGGAGTCGATCCGGACCATGTGGGCCCGGACCTCGGGGGAGTAGTGCTTGTCACGGTCTGCCCAGTCCGGCTCGTCCTCAGGGCCGGTGCGGGGATCGAAGCCCTCGGCGTGCAGGTCGAGCAGGTCGACGGTGTATCCGTCGGCGATCAGGCGTTCGCGGGTGCGGTGGGCGATCTGCGCGGTGAGGGAGTCACTGCGCGGGTGGGCGAGCACCAGCAGGGCGTGTTGTGTCATGGCCGTCAGCCGTCCAGCCGGACGAGCATCTTGCCGGTGTTGGCGCCGCGCATCATGCCGAGGAAGGCGGCCGGGGCCTGGTCGATGCCCTCGAACACGGTCTCCTCGGTGCGCAGGGTGCCGTCGGCCAGCCACCCCGCGGCGCGCCCGATCCACTCGGGGAAGAGGTCGAAGTAGCTGCTGACCAGCATGCCGCGCAGGGTCAGCTCCTTGGCTGCCGCCTGGAACAGATTGTCGGGACCGGCGGCCGGCATGGTGGCGTTGTACTGGCTGATCGCGCCGACCAGGGCGATCCGGCCGCCGGTGCGCATCGCGCCGATGGCTGCCCGCAGGTGGTCACCGCCGACACTGTCGAGGTAGACGTCGATCCCTTCCGGGGCGGCCTGGGCGAGTTGTTCCTCCAGCGAGCCCGCGCGGTAGTCGATGGCGGCGTCGTACCCGAAGTCCGTCACCAGCTTCTTCGCCTTCTGCGGGCCGCCGGCCGAGCCGATCACCTTGGACGCCCCGAGCTTGCGGGCCAGCTGTCCGGCGACACTGCCGACCGCCCCGGCCGCTGCGGAGATGAACACCACATCACCCTCGCGCACCGGTGCGACCCGGGTCAGCGCCGCGTAGGCGGTCAGTCCCGTGGTGCCCAGCGCGCCCAGGTACGCCTGCGCCGGAGCGATGGTGGTGTCGATGACGGTTGCCGCCGCGGCATCCAGAACGGCGTGCTCGCGCCAGCCCAGGAAGTGGGAGACGGTAGCGCCGACCGGAACGTTGTCGGATCGCGAGGCGATCACCACGCCGACGGCGCTTCCCTCCAGCGCGGCGCCGAGGGGGAACGGCGGGATGTAGGAGGGCAGGTCGTCCATCCGGCCCCGCATGTACGGGTCCACCGACATCCAGGTGTTGCGGACGACGATCTCGCCCTCGGCCGGTTCCGGTACGTCGGTGCGGACCAACTCGAAGGTGTCCGTGGTGGGCTCACCGACCGGGCGCGCCGCGAGCCGGATGTCCCCGGAGACGATGTTCGCCGTACCGGTCGTGCTCGCTGTGGTCGCGGGGCTGGTGTGGTTCGCCTGGTTCGACATGGTGGGCTTCCTCTTTCGTTCGGTGCCGTTGTCGTTCATGGGAACCACCTTGCCGGGGGCCGCGCACGATCTACTGACGGTCCACGCACGAGCTCCCACGGCCCACGCACGGTCCAGGAACCGCCCCGCACGGCCCGCCCTGAGGAGGGCGTTAACGTGGCGCCATGCGCTTCGAAGTGTTGGGCCCGCTGCAGGTCCGTACCGACCAGGGGGCTCTGGTCACCGTCCGCGAGCCCAAGGTCCGGGCCCTGTTGGCCGATCTGCTCGCCCACCACGGCCGGCCGATCTCGGCAGACCGTCTGGTCGACGACCTGTGGGGCGAGGCGGTGCCGGGGAATCCGGTCAACACCCTGCAAACCAAGGTCTCGCAACTGCGGCGCGCGCTGGAGCTCGCCGAGCCCGGCGGCCGGGAGCTGGTCGTCCACCGGCCGGCCGGCTACCTGCTGCAGATACCGGACGACGCGCTGGATTCCGGTCGGTTCGCCGCGCTCACGCTGCAGGTCCGCCGGATGCCGGACTCGCACGGCCGGGTGCCGCTGCTGCGGGAGGCTCTGGCGTTGTGGCGCGGGCCGGCGTTCGCGGAGTTCCGCGACCACGCCTTCGCGCAGCCGGCCGCCATCAGGTTGGACGAGCAACGGCTGACGGCGGTGGAGGAGCTGGCCGGGATACGCCTGGAGCTCGGCGAACACCGTTCGCTGGCCGATGAGTTGGGCGACCTCGTCCGTGAGCATCCGCTACGGGACAGGCTGCGGGCCGTCCACATGCAGTCGCTGTACCGCTCGGGCCGGCAGGCCGAGGCACTGGAGAGCTATCGCGAGTTGACGGAACACCTGGCCGATGAGCTGGGGCTCGATCCCGGCCCCGAGTTGGTCGCCCTCCACGGGGCGATCCTGCGGCAGGATCCGGACCTGGTGCCCGACCCGACTCCTACTGCCCCCTCCGTCCACGCGGCTCGGATGCCCGGCCCGGACGTCGCTGCGGCTGCGCCGCGCACCAACCTGCCGGCCGCATCGACCGACCTGATCGGACGAGGCCAGGATGTCGTCCAGGTGCGCGGGTTGCTCGCCTCGGGTCGCCTGGTCACCCTGACCGGGCCCGGTGGCGTCGGCAAGACCCGGCTCGCACTGGCGGCCGCTGAAGCGGCCCGCGACGCCTTTCCCGACGGGACCTGGCTGATCGAACTCGCGGCCGAGACCGTACGGACCGGAGGTACCGCCGACGTGGCCACGGCCGTGGCCGACGTGCTGGGCATCCGCGATCACGCCGCCGGTGACCCGCCGTCCTCGCGGACCGAAGACCGGCTCGCCCACGCGCTCGGCACCCGACGCCTCCTGCTCGTCCTGGACAACTGCGAACACCTGGTCCAGCCGGTCGCCGACCTGGCCGAGTTCCTGCTGCGGCACGCTCCCGGACTGCGCATTCTGGCCACCAGCCGGGAGCCGCTGGCGATCTCCGGCGAGACACTGCACGCGGTCGAGCCGCTGCGGGAGTCCGACGCCGTGCAGCTGTTCGCTGCACGGGCGGCGGCTGCCGCCCCGGGATTCGCCCTCGGCCCTGCCAACGCCGACGCGGTGGCACTGGTCTGCGAGCGTCTCGACGGCATGCCCCTGGCGCTGGAACTCGCGGCCGCCCGGGTGCGCGCCCTGGGCGTCCACGAGCTGGCCGAGCGCCTGAGAGACCGCTTCCGCCTGCTGAACGCGGGGCGCCGCGACGCACCGGCGCGCCACCAGACCCTGCGCGCGGTCATCGACTGGAGCTGGGGGCTGCTGACGAACTCCGAGCGCTCCGTTCTGAGCCGCCTGGCGGTCTTCGCCGGTGGATGCACGCTGCCCGCAGCCGAAGAGGTCTGCGCCGCGCAGGACGTACCCGCCGATGACGTCCTCGACGTCGTGACCCGGCTGGTGGACCGCTCGCTGGTCACCCTGCTGAACAGCGAGGACGGGCCCCGCTACCGGATGCTGGAGTCGATCGCCGCCTACAGTCTTGAACGGCTCGACGAGGCCGGTGAGACCCGGGCCGCCCGCCGACGGCACCGGATCCACTACACCGAGCTGGCCGAACGCGCCGAACCGTGGCTGTACGGCCCCGACCAGCGCCGCTGGCTGCGTCGGCTCGACAGCGACAGCGCCAATCTGCGCAGCGCGCTGGCCGATGCCACATCCGGGTCCAGCCTGGACGGCGGCGCCGACGGGGATGCGGGTCTGGCGGTGCGGCAGGTCAACGCGCTGGCCTGGTACTGGTTTCTGCGCGGTCGCATGGGCGAGGCCAGGCGATCGTTCGACCTGGCACTGGGTTGCGGGGGCTGCGGCGTCCTCGGTGACGACGTCCCTGCCCTCGACCGGCGTTCCGCGGGCCGCAGCAGCGCGCTGGCGCGGCAGGCCGGGTTCGCGCTGCTGGCCGGCGACCACGCGCAACCGAAGCAGCCGAACGGCGGGGAGTACGACGCGGCCGACCCCAGGGCGCGATGGTTCCTGGCCCACGCCCGGTGCGGCTTCGCCGGTCCGTCCGATGAGATCCCGTCGGATGGGGTTCCGTCCGATGGGGTCCCGTCCGATGGGGTTCCGACGGCAGAACTGCTGGCCGAGTTCCACGCCGCCGGCGACTCCTGGGGTATCGCGGCGGCGCACAGCACCCGCGCCACGGAAGCCATCTACCGGGGCGACCTGACAGCCCTCAGAGAGCACGCCGTCGACAGTGCGGCCCGGTTCGCCGAACTCGGCGACCGATGGGGCCAACTGCAGTCCGCCGAACAACTGGGGATCCTGGCCGAGATCGCCGGCGACTACGACGAGGCCGCGCGTCTGCACGGCGACGGCGTGCGCATCGCGGAGGAACTCCAGCTGTGGACGGATGTCTCGTTCCGGTTGTCCAGACTGGGCAGGATCGCACTGCTCACCGCGGAGTACGGGTCCGCCGCAGAGCTCCACGAACGGGCCCGACGGCTGGCCGCCGAGCAGTCCCACCGACCCGCCGAGCAGTTCGCTGAGACCGGACTCGCCCTCGGAGCCCGTCGGCAGGGCGACCTCGATGCGGCGGAGAAGCACCTGCGGCCCTGGCTGGACTGGAACCGCAGGATGGGTGTGCGTTCCGGAATGGCGCTGATCCTCGAGCAGCTCGGCTTCGTCGCCGAGCAGCGCGGCGACGCCCAGCAGGCGTACGTACTGCACCTGGAGGGCTTGACCGCGGCACGCAGGACAGGCGATCCCCGGGCGGTCGCGCTCGCACTCGAAGGGCTGGCCGGCGCTCAGGCACTGGCGAGCCGATCCACCCCCGCCGCCGGCCTGCTCGGCACGGCCGCCGCCCTCCGGGAGTCGGTCGGCACCCCGCTTCCCCCAGCCGAACGCGGCGACGTCGCCCGCGCCACCGCGCGCGCGACCGAGGCCCTGGGCACGGACGCGTTCGCCACCGCCTTCCAGCAGGGCCGCGACCTGGACCCTGACGACCACCTACGCCACTTGTTCACGCTCCCTGTGGGAGAGGAGGTGGCGGCGCAATGACCACGGACGTGGGCGACGGACGGCGAAGGTCCGTCCCGGGTGCCCGCTCCGTCGCGGCCACCCGGGCGAAACCCGTCGAGCCGGCCGGTGCGCCGCGAGTACTGCCACATCGCCGCAGGTGACAGTGGTAACGGTCCCCATTACAACCTTTGGTGGAAGCGGCGTTGCTGCGGTTCACTTGACCCCAGCCGCATCCGTCCGCACACCTTGGAGGTCCTTGTGAGTGACCACGAGCATGATCACGCCGCCGGACCCGACGGCGGTGGGGGCGGTCATGCGGGGCACTCGCACGGGGTGGCCGCGGATGCGGACCGGCGGTGGCTGACGATCGCCCTGGTGCTGATCGGCGTGTTCATGTGCGCCGAGGTTGTCGTCGGGGTGGCCGCGAACTCCCTCGCGCTGATCTCGGACGCCGCGCACATGCTCACGGACGTCGTCTCGATCGTGCTGGCACTGGTCGCGATGCGCCTGGCGGCCAGGCCGGCGAAGGGGCACTACACCTACGGTCTCAAGCGCGTGGAGATCCTTTCCGCACAGGCCAACGGCTTGACGCTGCTGCTCCTGTCGGTGTGGCTGGCCTACGAGGCCGTCCAGCGGCTGATCTCGCCGCCCGCCGTCACCGGCGGCCTCGTCCTGATCACCGCCCTGGTCGGCGTGGCGGTCAACCTCGTCGCGACCTGGTCGATCTCCAAGGCCAACCGCACCTCGCTGAACGTCGAGGGCGCCTACCAGCACATCCTCACCGACCTGTTCGGCTTCATCGCGACCGCGGTCGCCGGAGCGATCGTGCTGACCACCGGGTTCGAGCGCGCGGACGCCATCGCCTCCCTTCTCGTCGTCGCGCTGATGCTCAAGGCCGGGTACGGACTGATCCGTGACTCGGCGCGGATCTTCCTCGAAGCCGCGCCCGTCGGAGTGGACCCCGACGCCCTCGGCGACCGCCTCGCCGCGCAGGACACCGTCGTGGAGATCCACGACCTGCACGTCTGGCAGATCACCTCCGGCCAGAACGCCCTGTCCGCCCACGTGCTGGTCCAGCCCGGCAAGGACTGCCACGCCGTACGCCGCACGCTGCGGCAGCTGCTCCAGGACGAGTACCGCATCGAGCACGCGACCCTGCAGGTCGACCACGTCGGCGAGGAGGACAATTCGGACCTGTTGCAGATCACCACGCCGCCCGGCGGTGACGAGGACCCGCACTGCGACGACTCCCACGGACCCGTCCACCGCTCGGTCCCCCACGACCACTGACCTCCCGGTTGCGGCTGTCTTCGCGGGTGGCACCGCGCAACGCCCGGAGCCACCTCCGGACCGTCCGCGCCGCCGGGTGCCCCGGCAGCGTCCGGTCGCTGACCTTGGACGAGGCTCTGCAGCAGATGGGTCCGATCGCCGAGGTGTTCGCACTCGACCAGCAACTCACCGGCGCCCGCGCCCAACGCGAGCTCGGCTGGACGCCCACCCGTCTCGATGCCCTGGCCGAACTCGCGCACAGCTGAACGGTCCGCCCCGGCCGGCTCGATCGGGCGGGGGGCATCTGCCGCGATCGGGAAGGGTGCGGCTCGTGGAGGAGCACAGGGCCCGGGCCGACCGCCGATCATCTGGTCGGCGGGTGCCGGCCCCGTCCTGAGCCCCGCGCGGTCACAAAAGGTGTTGGCGGTCGATCGTCGGGCCGGGATAATCCGGCTTTCCAGGGGCGGGGGAGTGCGTATGGCCGGAGTGTTCGCGTGTGTGGGGTGCGGCGCCGTGCTGACTGCTCCTCTGTCGCGGGTGGCGCTTCCCGACCATGCTCACCAGAGTTATGGATACGGGCTGTTCCCCGTGCTGATGGACCCGGGGACGTACGCCGTCGATCCGGAGCCCTCCGGGCCACCGTGGCGGTTGTGGGACGAGGTCGGTGAGGGGGAGGCGGAGATCCGCGGTGTGTTCGCGCCGGTCTCTGCCCTGTCCTTCGGGGCGCCCGGAGCGATCCTCGTCAGCCCCGGTGACACCCGCGGTACCGTCCTGATGCTCGAGCAGTGTGATGGCGGCTGCTGCGGGCTGGACGGGAGGGACGGCCCGAATCTGGCATGCGAGGGGTGCGGGCGGGCGGTGGCGACCCGCATCGACGACTGCTCGCGCTGGCAGGCGGTGTGGCTCGACCCGAAGGCAGTACACCGGCTTCCCACTGACGGCCCCGAGACCGAGTGGATCGGTTGGGAGGCACTGGCGAACGGCCGGGAGGGCACACCGCCGGTCGAGCCGTCCGGGGCCTGGAGCCCTCGATGGGCGGCGGCGGTCGGCGGGCGCTGGCCCACCTGGTGGCGGCCTCGGCGGGCACAGCGGTGTCCGTCCCCGACGGCCCTGTCGCGGACATCTTCCGACGTTCGCTCGACGCGCTGCTTCCGTCCGGGCCGACGGCGAAGACCGCCGTCCTGGCCGGACCGGGCCTGCCGGCCCCGGACCCCGCCGCCGACATCGTCCTGGTTCCGCGGCATCCGCAGACGGGGAGGGCATGGCAGCCGTCCGGCACCGCGGACACCGTGCCATTGGCCGTCGAGGTGTGGGCGTATCTGGCTTTCCACAGCGAACAGTTGCTGGTTCCCGCGAGTGGTCGACTGCCCGACGGCGTCTTGCGCGATGATCCCCTGCCGCTCCACCCATGGGGGCCGTTCCGGCCCGATTCGGGAGTCTTCCGCAGCACGCTGGCCCGGCTGCCCGCCGTCCGTCAGCCCTGGTTGCACCGGATCTACGACGACGTGAGCGCGCAGCCGTACGCCCGCCCGTTCTAGTGGCGCGAGGCCAGTGCCGCGAAGTCGGCCCGTTGAGCGGGAAAGGGGCTGGGCACTTTCACGTCGTTGGGGGTCAGGTGTCCAGGCAGCAGTGGACGAAGTCCTGGATGACGGGATTGGTGTCGTCGGCGGGTGCCCAAGCGACGCCGACCTGACTCGGGCTGACGCCGCTGACGGGTCGGTAGGTGACGCCGGGGCGGGCGTATAGGCGGGCGGCGGATTCGGGAGCGACGGCGATGCGCCTACATTTCTGGGGCCGTCGCCTCTCTCGTCCTTGCCGCCATGAGATGGGCGTAGGTGTCCGGCCGGCGCGGGTGGCGGAACGGTCGGCTCCCGCCGCGAGGTGAAACCGCCGCCCGACCTCCGGTCCAGGACTTGCCTGGCCTATCGAAAATCGATAGATTCCCATCGTAGCTCGATGGAGGGATGGGTCATGGGAAAGCTGGCAGTGGGTGCGCTGCGCGCCGTGCTCGTGGTGGTGATCACCGGCACCGCGCTCGTACAGGTGTTGATGCTGTGGACGTTGATCAGCGGGAACGACCCGGAGGACGGATCGATCCCGCTGACCCCACTGCGCGTGATCACGATCCTGGGGATGGTGTCGGCCCAGGTCGCCCTGGTCTGTGTATGGCGGCTGGTGGCGATGGTGCGACGCGGAACCGTGTTCTCCCACGCCGCCTTCCGCTACGTGGACGGCGTGATCGGCGCGATCGTGGGGGCTGCCCTCGTGTGGTTCGCGGTCACGGCCATCAACGCGCCAGGCCAGCGGGAGGACCCAGGTGTCACCGTGATCATGGCCGGGATCGGCGTGGCCATCCTGGGGGTCGCGCTCATCGTGCTCGTGCTGCGAATGCTGCTCGCCCAGGCCGTGGTGCGCGACGTCGAAGCGGCGCAGATGCAGGCCGAGCTGGACGAGGTGATCTGATGCCGATCACCGTCGACATCGACGTGATGCTGGCCAGGCGGAAGATGTCCGTGGGTGAGCTTGCGGAGCGCGTAGGGATCACTCCCGCCAACCTGGCGGTACTCAAGAACGGCCGCGCCAGGGCGGTACGCTTCGCCACGCTCGCCGCGCTCTGCGAAGTGCTCAAGTGCCAGCCGGGCGACCTGCTGCGCTGGGAGGCCGAGGACGCCGCGGGCGGGTGACGTGCCCCGGGGGCGGGCGTAGAAACGTTGGGCACCACCGGCCCCTGCCGCGGCACGTGGACGTCACCGCGCTCCGGCCCCGCGGCCGCCACGTTCGGTCCCGGCTTCCGATACCCGCCGCTCCGGGCCACAGCCGTAGAGGGCGGCCGTACTGCGTTGATTGGTCGGCGATGACCCCGGCCATGCGACGTCGTCGATGGCGAGCCACGGTGCGGCGGCCACGGCTGTGGGGGTGAGCCCGGTGAAGGCCTTGACCTCGTGGTGGAGGTGGGACTGGTCGACGTAGCCGCTGGCGGAGGCGACGCTCGCAGGAGCGAAGCCCGCCGCGAGGAGGTGAGCGGCATGGTCGAACCGGACCAGCCGGGCGGCTCGCTTGGGTGTGATGCCGAGCTGGGACCGGAAGCGGGCCGACAGGCGCTTGCGGCTCCAGCCGGCCTCGTCCGCCAGGCCGTCCACCCGCATACGCCCCCGGCTGGTGAGCGTCCGCCGCCAGGTGTGGGCGACCTCCGCATCGACCGATGGGCGGCGGTCCGTCATCCGTCGGCCGAGGAATTCCACCGCGATCGCGAAGCGCTCGTCCCACGAGGCGGCGGCGCGCAGTCGGTCCTCGGCCCGCTCGGCGTCGTGGCCCCAGACATCCCTGAGGGACTCCACCGTCCCGCAGAACTCCGTCGACGAGCCGAGCACCGCGGCCGCCGCGACCGGGTCCAGCCGGATCTGGAGGCACTCGCCCACCCGGCCCGAGGCCCGAAGATCTCCGGGGAGGAGCCCCACGATGACACTGCCGCGCCCGTGCCGACCAGCGGTGCCGTAGACGAGGCCTTCTCCCTCGCTGAGATCGACGAGCAGGGCGACGGACGGGTGCGCGACCATGGCGATGTCCACGAAGGTGGGGACACGCTGGCCGAACCCGGCCATGCTGATTCCCGGCAGCCGATCAGAGGGGCGGGGGACCGTGACGTCCACGCTCGCCCAGTCGAAGGCAACCCCGGTCGATAACACGCAACCAGCCTAATCCTTTGAGGGGATCGCGGAGGGGGTGTCGGCGCCCTCCGCAGCGAAGCCCAGCAGCAGTCGGCCGGTCGTCTCGGGCGCCTCCCACATGGGTATGTGGCCGACGCCCGGCAGCAGCTCGACCCGCGCGGTCGGCACCGCGTCGTACTGATGGGCCGAGGACGGCTCCCAGCGGGGATCGGCGGCGCCGAAGACCGCCAGCACGGGGACATCGAGGGTGGTCAGACGCTCGGGTACGTTCCGTTCGGTGATGTACGCGAGGTTCCGGCGAAGCACCGTCCTGAACGCTCGGTACGTGGTGCCTTGTAGGTCGGCGACCACAGCGTCCGGGATGTCGACCGGGCGGGCGAGCGTCGCGCTGATCCCTTTGCGGATCATCGCGTCCGAACGCCGCGACCACACGAACGGCCCGAAGGGCGGGGTCAACATGACCCGCAGGATGAGCGGCTGCGGAAGGAACGCATCGATGCTCGGGCCGGTGCTGATCAGCGCGAGCGACCCCACCAGATCGGGGCGCTGCTCCGCGAGCGCGGTGGCGACGTAGCCGCCGCTGGAGTGCCCGACCACATTGACGCGACGAAGACCGGAATCGTCGAGCAGCGCCGCAACCCGGCTCGCCTGCACGGGCACGTCGTATGACGATGCGGGCGGGGACTGGCCGCACCCGGGGAGGTCGACCCGGATGACGTGATGGTGGCCAGCCAGTGCCGGGACCAAGGGACTCCACGAGGCGCCCGAGGCGCCTGATCCGTGGATGAGCAACAGCGGCGGCGCGTGCCGCGGGCCGTTGTGGACCACATGCATTCCGTGCGCGTTGTACTCAACGTCGTCCTGACTCATGCAACGGATGATGCATGGGCCGCGGACCACCCGTCTTGTACAAATGTCGTCGCGGAGCTGACGTCCGCATGCCGCGCTCGTCCGGCCGGTGTGCGGGGAGGGGCGTCGGAGGCCCCTCGGGGTCAGGAGCTCCGGGTGTGGTGGTCCAGCAAGCGGTTGAGAAGCTCCACGAACTGGTCGCGTTCGGCCGGACTCAGCGGCGCGAGCAGTTCGTCGTGGAGGCCGTCCAGGACCTTGTCGAGGCGCAGCAGGTGAAGGCGGCCCTGGGCGGAGATCGTGATGATGTTGCGGCGCCGGTCGTCGGGGTCCGGCCCCCGCTCGACGAGGTCACGCGCGACCAGTTCGTTGAGCACGCCGACCATGTCGCTGCTGAAGATGCCGGTGCGCCTGCTCAGCGCCGCTTGGCTGGCCGGCCCGTACTCCTGCAGTGAAGCGAGCGCGGCGTAGTGCCACTTGCGGGCGTCGGCCTGGGCCAGTCCCTCGGTCATCAGCCGGTCCGACCGCGTGGACAGCTGCGACAACAGTCGGCTCGCCCGTCGACGCAGCCTGTCGGGCGTCTTGGGCGCGCCGTCGTCGGGCATGTCGGCTGTTTCGGCGTTGCTCATGGCGCCCATCCTACCCGTTGCGTTAGTTCGACTAGCGATATACGTTCATTCGCGCCACAAACGTTAGTGCAACAAACGTTGTCTGGGTGAACTCCAAGGACGGAAGATTTTGCCCACCAGAACACTGCGGATTCCCACCCCGGACGGCCAGGCCGACGCTTTCGCCGCCTTCCCCGACCATGGCGAGCGGCACCCAGGGGTGCTGTTGTACACGGACGTCTTCGGCGTGCGGCCCGAGCTGGAGGAGAGGGCCCGCGAACCGGCCCGGCACGGGTACTACGTGCTCGCCCCCAACCTCTACTACCGGCATGGCCCGGCACCGGTGATGGAACTCCCCACGCACATCGGACACGAGATCCGCCCCCCCGCGTTCGCACCGCCGATGCCAATCCGCCGACAGCAGATGGGGGAGCAGCGTCTTGGGGGACATCACGAAGGCCGTGGTCCTTGTGGACCACGGCCTCCGTCGGAGCTCCGGCACCTCCGGCACCTCCGGCACCGGGGCGGGGCGGTTGACGGCCGCCCCGTCCCGTCCGGTGGGTGTCAGGGGGTGCAGTTCAGGGTGCCGGCGCGCAGTGCGTGGCCGCCGTCGTTGCTGTCGTCGGACCAGAGGACCGGCTTGTGGCCGGCGGTGCAGGTCGTCTGGGGGGCGATGGCGAAGCCCTCGTTGTTGTAGTTGGCCATTCCCGTGGGGCGGTTGTAGGTGTGGGTGACGGCGAACTTGCCCTGGGCGTTGATGTCGAGGGTCGAGGTACGGCCCTGGCACGTGTCGTCGCAGGCCGCCCACAGGTGTCCGGTGGCGGGCTCGAACTCCAGGTCCATCACGCTCGGGAAGCCGCTGGCGAAGGTGGCGATGCGGGTGTAACCGCCGCCTGACAGGTTCAGGGCGTAGGCGTAGACGGTGCCGTTGTCCTCGACGCCGGCGAAGAACAGGCCGCTGCCGTGGCCGGGGTAGGCGGCCGGGTTGTAGGTGGCGCCAGCGTGTTCGTCGTGGAAGCCGTACGCGGTCAGGAAGGTGTCCGGGATCCAGGAGATGCCCTCGGGGCCGGAGTTGGCCGGCAGGGAGGGCAGGTCAGAAGTGAGGTTCCACTCGGCGGTCGCGTTCAGTGAGGACGCGGTGGAGGAGGCGTCGAAGCGCAGGATCTTCGGCAGGCTGGTGGAATCGTGGCTGCCGTCGCGTTCGGTGGCGACGAAGATTCCGTCGGGGGTGACGACCACGCCCTCGGCGTCGGGGTCACCGCTGCCGCCCGCGTAGTGCAGGGCTTTGCCCGAGGACCAGCCGCCGGCCGTGTCGGGACGCCACGTCGTGCCGTTGGGGACCAGTCGGTAGAGCTTGCCCGGGCCGTTGTTCACCGCCCACAGCACACCGGGGCTTTCGAAGGACAGACCGCTGAGGTTCTCCCCGAAGGCGTTCGAGGTGTCGGCGATGGTGACCCCCGCGCCGCCCGGCCACACGGTGTCGGACGGCTGTCCGCCCCCGCCGCAGGCGTTCGCCGCGCCCTTGGTCGGGGCGGTGGTGGTGGTGAACGCGCCGGTGCCGTCCGGACAGCGTCCGTAGGTGGTGGTGGCGTGGGAGGTCCAGGTGTAGGAGTCCACCACGGTGGAGCCGTCCGCCTTGAACAGCCGTGCCGCATCCGAGCTGCCCAGGCCGAACGACGACTCGACGTTCAGCGCCAGGTAAGCATGCGGGGCCAGCGATGTGCCGGAGGGGATCTTGTAGGAGTGGGAGTTGTCGTTGTCCTTGACGATCCACTTGGACACGTCGACCGCGGCGGTGCCGGTGTTGACGAGTTCGATCCAGTCGCCGGGGCTGCCGCCGTTGGACTCGACCTCGTTGATGCGGACCGTGGACTGGGCTTGCGCCGAGGCCGGCGCGCCGGACAGGCCAAGGGCGAGCCCGAGGACGGTCAGGGCGGCGGCGGTGTTGCGGGCTTGTGTGTGCCAGTGTGTACGCAAGGTGGCCGGTCTCTTTTCAGGAGTCGGGCAGGGGGAAGCGCGCTCGCGCTCCCGGCGAAGCTTCGGGCATGCCGGCGTCCAGGGGCTGAGCGGGCTGCGAACGGTGCGGGTGAGTTATGGAACGGGCTTGCTTCCGGTCCCCGGCCGCCGGATCGGCTTCGGTGAACACGGCGAACACGGCCCGCCCCACGGCGAACATGACCTGTTCCACGGCGAACTCGGCCTGCCCAGGGGAGGCGCCGATGCTGCGGGCTGGAGCACCTCGCCACCGCGGTCGGGCATGCCGGTTTTCGGTCGCTCCGGGGGGTGTGCGCGGCCGGGGTCACGGTCGCCGCGTGCCCTGACCTCGCCGTGTTCCGTGGTTCCCCTCGGGAGACATCTGTTAGTTAACTTTCCTATCCGGAAGAATTATCAGCGCTTGCGATACCTCGTCAAGAGGCTGCGCCAAGTCGAACCGGACCGCTTGACAGGGCATCGTCGAGCCGCGTAAGAATCCGGTCAGCGGCTCGGCGCGGACGTTCCGAACTTGACGCGCTCACCTGCATGCGTGGACATGCAGCTGACCCGGCCGTCGCGGTCGTATCCCGCCATGCCTGTTGCCGCAGTGCCGTCTGTCCCGCACGCGTTCACCATGCCGCGCGTGCCGGCTCGCCGCCCTGCCGGATGTCGCCCAGGCGCTGCTCAGGTCGGTCCATCGCACCGACAGCACTTCCGCCTGTTCAAGGAGATCAGCATGACGCCTCCCTACCCTCCCCTGCGCTCCCGGCGCACCGAACCCCCACCCGGGGGGCACGGGGCACACGCGCGGCGCGGCGAGCGGTCGCGGCGCGCCCTCATCGCCGCCGGCATGAGTGTGGCTGTGGGCCTGCTCGGTCTGACCGCGACGGCCATGGCGTCCTCCGCCGGCACGAAGGGCGCCACGGCGTCCCCGGCGGCTGTGACCGCCAACGGGATCCCCCAGTTCGACCACGTCGTGGTCGTGACGGAGGAGAACAAGTTCTACGAGGACGTCGTCGGCAGCTCCAACGCCCCGTACATCAACTCCCTTGCCGCTCAGGGCGCGTCGTTCTCCAACATGCACGGCACGACGCACCCCAGCCAGGGCAACTACATCGCGCTCTTCTCGGGTTCCACGCACGGCGTCAACGACGACGACTGTCCGCACGACTACACGTCGGACAACCTCGGCAACCAGCTCCTGACGAGCGGGCACTCCTTCGTCGGCTACTCCGAGGACCTGCCGGCCGACGGATCGAAGGACTGCGGCGACGACGGAAGCAACGGCTACGCCCGCAAGCACAACGGCTGGGTCAACTTCACCAACGTCCCGGCGACCTCGAACCTGCGCTACAGCCGTTTCCCCACGGACTACAGCAAGCTCCCCGACGTGTCGTTCGTGACGCCGAACCTCGACAACGACATGCACGACGGCACCGTCAAGCAGGGCGACGCCTGGCTGAAGAAGAACTTCGACGGCTACGTCCAGTGGGCCAAGACGCACAACAGCGCACTCATCCTGACCTGGGACGAGGACGACGGCGACGACTCCGACAACAAGATCGCCACCATGGTCGTCGGTGCGAACGTCAAGAAGGGCGTCACCTCCAGCACCAAGTACAACCACTACTCGATCCTGCGCACGCTGGAGGACATGTACGGGCTGCCCGCCCTGGGCAGCGCGGCAACGGCGAAGCCGATCACCGACATCTGGGACGTGACGGGCACGCCGCCCACCACCCCGCCCACGACTCCTCCCACCACCCCGCCCACCACACCGCCCTCCGGGTCGGTGAACCTGGCTCGGGGGAAGCCGACCAGCACCTCGTCCACCGAGAGCACGTCGTACTCCGGCGCCAAGGCCGTGGACGGCAGCGCCACCACGCGATGGGCCAGCAAGGAGGGCTCCGACGCGCAGTGGATATCGGTGGACCTCGGCGCCGACACCGCGCTCAGCCGCGTCAAGTTGACCTGGGAATCGGCGTACGGGAAGTCGTACAAGATCCAGACCTCGACGGACGGCAGCACCTGGACGACGGCCTACTCCACGACCACCGGCAACGGTGGCACCGACGACCTGGCCATCAGCGGTCACGGCCGCTACGTGCGGATGTCCGCCAGCCAGCGCGGCACCGCCTACGGCTACTCGCTGTACGAGTTCGAGGTGTACGGCGCCGGGAGCACCACCACGCCCCCGACGACACCGCCCACGACTCCTCCCACCACGCCGCCGACCACACCTCCCACCACCCCGCCCGGGGGGTCGAGCGCCGATCTGACGGACCCGCACAAGAAGGAAATCGCGATGGAGCTCGTCTCCAGCGCGGAGAACTCCTCGCTGGACTGGAAGTCGCAGTACACGTACATCGAGGACATCGGTGACGGCCGCGGCTACACCGCCGGGATCGTCGGCTTCTGCTCCGGCACCGGGGACATGCTCGACCTGGTCCGGCACTACACCGACCTCAAGCCCGGGAACGTCCTGGCCGCGTACCTCCCCGCGCTGGAGAAGGTCAACGGCAGCGCCTCGCACACCGGACTCGACCCGAACTTCGAGGCCGCCTGGCACACCGCGGCCAAGGACACCGTGTTCCAGCGGGCGCAGAACGACGAACGCGACCGGGTGTACTTCAACCCGGCCGTCAGCCAGGCCATGACCGACGGCCTGCACGCACTCGGCCAGTTCGCCTACTACGACGCCATCGTGATGCACGGCCCCGGCGACGACGCGACCAGCTTCGGCGGGATCCGCAAGACCGCCATGAAGAAGGCCAAGACCCCGGCCCAGGGCGGCAACGAGACCACCTACCTGAATGCCTTCCTCGACGCCCGCGCGGCGGCGATGAAGACCGAGGAGGCGCACAGCGACACCAGCCGGGTCGACACCGAACAGCGGGTCTTCCTCAACAACGGCAACCTCAACCTGAATCCGCCGCTGCAGTGGAAGGTCTACGGCGACCCGTACACGATCAACGACTGATCCATCTCCTGCTCACGGGCCCGCCGGCCGGAACGGTCCGGCCGGCGGCCCCCCGCCCCGTGAAGGCTCCTGCAAGAGAGGACAGTCATGTACATCTCGACGAGCCGGGCCGCGCGTCCTCCATCCTCCGAGGCTCCTGCCGCTCCTGTTGTCCCTGCCGCCCCTGTCACCTCCGGCCGGCGCCGGGCGTGGGCCGGCGTGGACTCCAATGTGCTCGCGCTCGGATCGGTCAGCCTGGTCACGGACATCTCCTCCGAGATGATCACCGCGGTACTGCCGATGTACGTCATCTTCACCCTCGGTCTCAGCCCCCTGCAGTTCGGTGCGCTCAACGGCATGTACTTCGGGGTGACCGCCCTGGTCCGCGTCGCCGGAGGTCACGCCGCGGACCGCTGGCAGCGCCGCAAGCTGGTGGCGGGCAGCGGGTATGCGCTGTCGGCACTGTGCAAGCTGGGCCTGCTCGTGGCCGGCTCCTCCGTACCGGCGCTCGGCGCGGTCATCGCGGCCGACCGTACGGGCAAGGGCCTGCGCACCGGCCCCCGCGACGCGCTGATCTCGCTGAGCAGCACCCCGGAGACACTGGGCCGCTCCTTCGGCGCGCACCGGGCGCTGGACACCACCGGCGCCTTCCTCGGACCGCTGGCGGCCTTCGCACTGCTGCTGGCGACGCCAGGCCGGTACGACACGGTGTTCGTGGCCAGCTTCTGCATCGCCGCGTTCGCGTGCGTGATCCTGGCACTGTTCGTCCGCGACCGGCGACAGCCGCTGGAAGAGCACGAGCGGGCGACCGTACGCGACGTGCTCGGCCTGCTGCTCCGGCCCGGATTCCGCCGGGTGGGCATCGGCGTGCTGCTGCTCGGCGCGGTGACGCTCAGCGACTCGTTCGTCTACCTCCTCATCCAGCAACGCCTGGACATCTCCGCCGAGTACTTCCCATTGCTGCCCCTGGGCACCACCGGCGTCTACCTGCTGATGGCGATGCCACTCGGGCAACTCGCCGACCGGCTGGGGCGTTTGCGCGTGTTCGTCGCCGGCTACGGGGCACTGCTCCTCGCCTACCTGGCGCTGTTCGGCCCGGTGGGCGGCCCCGTGCTGGTGATCACCACACTGGTGCTGCACGGGTTGTTCTACGCGGCCACCGACGGGGTGCTCATGGCGGCCATCGGTCCGATGGTGCCCGAACACCTGCGGGCCGCAGGGATGTCGCTGATCCAGACCGGCCAGTCACTGGCCACGCTGGCGTCCTCGGTGCTGTTCGGCGCCGCCTGGTCGGCGTGGGGCCTGCACACCGCACTCGCGGTGGCCCTCACCGTCCTGGCCGTCGCGATCGCCGCGGCCCTGATGACCCTTCCCCTGCGTGAGGAGAGCACGGCATGAGTGCCAGGAACCGGCTTCTGATCCTGTTGGTGACGGCCCTGGTCGCGGCCACCACCGTCACCGGGTACGTGCTCCGGTCGCGTGCCGACAGCGCCGCCGGCGGTGCGAGCGGGATCGTACGGCTGGACATGTCCGGGCAGATCCTCTTCCGCGACACCTCGCCGGGCGCCTCGTTCGGCCGGATCGCCTCGGTACCCCGCGACCGCCCCGACGCGGCACGGACCACCGGCACCGTGCTGTGCGACCGGCTCTACGCCGCCCACGGCACCGGCATCTGCATGCAGCGCAAGGGCCCGGTCCCCTCCACCCACGTCACGGTGCTCGACCGCGACCTGCACCAGGTACGGCAGGTCAAGACCGAGGGTTTCCCCAACCGGGCCCGGGTCTCGGCCAGCGGAGCCATGCTCTCCTGGACGACCTTCGTCCAGGGCGACTCCTACCTCCGGGACGACTTCTCGACCCGTACCTCGATCCTCGACACCAGGACCGGACACCTGGTCAACAGCATCGAGCAGATCCCGCTGACCCTCGACGGAAAGCCGTACCACGCCGCGGACCTGAACTACTGGGGCGTCACCTTCGCCTCCGACGACAACACCTTCTACGCCACGGCACGCACCTCGGGCCGCACCTACCTGATCCAGGGCGACCTCCGGAAGTGGACCGCCCACACCCTGCGCACCAACGTCGAATGCCCCTCCCTGTCGCCCGACAACACCCGCATCGTGTTCAAGAAGCGGGTCAACGCCAGCGCCAACAGGCCCTGGCGCCTCTACGTCCTGGACCTGGCCACCATGAAGGAGACCCCGCTGGCGGAGGAGCACAGCGTCGACGACCAGGCCGCCTGGCTCGACGACCACACCGTGATGTACGGACTGCCCCGCCACGGAGGCGGCTGGGACGTCTGGTCCGCCCCCGCCGACGGCAGCGGCGCCCCCCGTCTCCTCATCCACGACGCCAACTCCCCGGCCGCGGTGACCCCACAGCGGTGACGCATTCCCGGTGGACTTGCGGGAGCCCAAGGCTGCCCCTGCGACGGCCCCATCAGGAGGCGGCCCGCTGCGTTGCCGATCGGCGAGGATGGCAACATCACCCGCCACGGGGGTTGTGCCATGACCGGAATGCGCCGATACCTGAGGGTGCGGTCCGCCGAGGGGCGGGGTGCTCTTCAGCATGGAGGTGGCGCAGATGACGCAGCGTTCCGGGGCGACGCAGCCCTCGATCCCGCCCGCGGTCCAGGAGACGTACGGTCCGGCCGATCTCAGTTCGCTGTCGCTGTTCGGCGGAGGGTTCATCAATTTCGGTTACTGGCAGGGCATCGACCTGGACCGGCCGCTGACCGAACACGACCGGATCAGCAGTCAGCAGGCCCTGTACCGCCATGTGCTCAGTACCTTGGCGCCCACGGAGGGACTACGGGCTCTGGAGGTCGGCTGTGGGCTGGGGGTCGGTGCTGGGGTGGCGCTCGAGGAGTGCGGCTTGGCGCATGTCACCGGTATGGACATCCATCCACAGCAGCTCGAGCGCGCCGGGCGGGTCAACGCCGATCTGCTGGCCCGTGACCCCGAGCAGCTGCGCTTCGCACAGGGCGCGGCCGAGGAGATGCCGTTCGGTGATGGCGAGTTCGATTGCCTGTACAGCGTCGAAGCCGCCCAGCACTTCCGCGACCTCGGCGCGTTCGCCCGAGAGACCGCACGCGTGCTGAGGCCCGGTGGCCGCGTCGTCGTCGCCAGCTTCTTCGTCCCCGGCGCCGATCCCGCCGGCGCCGGTCGGCTGGCTGAGTTGCTCGAAACGTTCGCGAACGGTCTGGATGTCGCGCACACCATCCCGTTGCTGGTCGGCAGCCTTGAAGGGGCCGGCCTGGCCGAGGTGCGTGTCACCTCGATCGGGGCGTCGGTGTGGCCCGGTTGGGACCGCTGGCTGGCGCGAACCTGGGAGCCGGGCACCTGGCCGCGCAACTTCCTGCATGCCTTCCACGAAGGCACCCTTGACTACTTCACGGTCACCGCGGAACGCCCCATGGCATGACGAGCCCCACATCGAGTCGACGGGGACCGCGCCTGCGGTGATCGATAGGTTGTTCGCATGATTGCGAATGAGGGTGAGGCCTTTGCCGGGGCGGATGTTGATGACCAGGGATGGTCCGCCACGCGGGCCTGGGTGGAGGAGCGTGTCGGCGCGGGGTGCCGCGTCGACGCCGCCGAGCGGTTGCGTGGTGGATGGACTTCGGAAATGCGGCGGGTGCGCATCAGCGGAACGGGAGAGCCGCAGTGGCTGGTGCTGAGGTCGTTCGTGAAGCCGTTCTTCGTGCAGCACGCCGAGGGGTTGCTCACTCGCGAAGCGGACATCCTGCGCCTGCTCAGCGATACCGATGTGCCGGTGGCGGCATTCCACGGGGTTGATGCGACGGCGGCGTACTGCGACCACCCGTCGTTGCTGATGTCGCTGCTGCCCGGCAGTGTGCGGTTGGGGAAAGAGGAAGCGGGGCTGCGGACCGAGCTCCTGGCCCGCCAACTCGTCGCCATTCACCAGGTACGGCTCCCGGTCGCGTCCCGGCCGCGCGTGTACCAGGCCTGGACGTCGCCCGATCGGGTGCGGCTGCCCGAATCCACCGAGCGGCTGGAGTTGTGGCAGCGCGCTGTGGACGTCATCCGGCGCGATCCCCCTGACTACCGGCCCTGCTTCCTGCACCGGGATTTCCACCCCGGCAACGTGCTCTTCACCGGGCAGGGCGCCCGTTTGGAGATCACCGGCGTCGTCGACTGGGTGGAGACGTCCTGGGGCCCTGCCGATCTGGACGTGGCGCACTGTTCCACGGCCCTGGCTCTCCTGCACGGCGCCCAGGAGGGAATGCGGCTGGCCGATCGGTATCTGGCATCCGGAGGCACGCTGGACGAGGACCCGGCAGCTCACCTGTACTGGCGCGTCCTGGATGCGCTCGCCTTCGCGCCGGACGCCGAGAAGGTCGCGGTGCCCTGGCGGGAAGTGGGACGCGATGACCTGACTCCGGACCTGCTCGCCAGCAGGCTGGAGGACTACCTTGAGGAGCTCTTCCGCCGCTTCGGCTGATCGTCTCCCACCGTGCGGCGCCCGAAGGGGGCCGGCCTTCCACGTGCGGTGTCCGTGAAATCGACGCCCCCTGACGCGGCGAGGGTGAGCGGTGGCGGCACCTGCGTGCGTTTAGTGTGGCGGTTCGAGCGAGGCCAGTTGAACGTCTGGAGCCGGGTATGAAGGCCAACCGTTCCATTCCCGCGGCCACGGTGGTCCCCGTCCTGATCTATCCAGATGTCCGTGCGGCCGTCGGGTGGCTCGGTGCGGCTTTCGGGTTCGTGGAGCGTGTCCGTATCGGTGAGGACCACCGGGCGCAGCTGGCCTTCGGGGAGGGAGCCGTGATCGTCGGCGACGTGCGCCAGGATCGCCGGCCGCCGCGGGCGGGAGAAGTGACGCACGCGGTGATGGTGCGGGTGGAGGACGTCCGGGCGCATTGCGAGCGGGCTCGCGCGGCGGGGGCGCGGATCGTCATGGAGCCGACGGACTTCGAGTACGGGGAGCGGCAGTACGCGGCGGAGGACCCGGCGGGGCATCAATGGACGTTCTCGCAGACGCTGGCCGATGTGGCGCCGGAGGAGTGGGGCGGGAAGACGGTGACGCAGCCGCCCGCGAGCGGGTGACGGGGGAGGCTCCGGCAGCCATTTCGGGCTGAAGTCGCGCGGGGTGCAACGGAAGGGGTGGGCCACCGCATTGCAACTGGTGGAGGCCCGCGCCCGCGGACCCGGAGGGGGGATCTGCGTGAGTCCGTTCGGAATCGGCCGTGAACGCGAGCAGCTCTTGGACATCGTGCTGGCGAACGTGGACCGGGTACATGAGGCGCTCTGTGAGTGGATCATGAGCGGGCCGCGGCCCGCGGGTCTGGTGGAGGGGGAGTTTCCCATCCCCGACCGGGAGTGGGTGGCTCGGCACACGAACCTGACGGACGGCATGGTGCTCACGGCGTTGGCCACGATCGCGGCCACCGGGGCCGTCAGCGTCCCGGCTCCCGGTATCTGGCGCTTCCATCCCGACAGCGACGGCCTCGACGCGAATGCTGCGCGGGAACGGGCGACGACGGTCATCGACTTGTTCATCTCGTACGGCATTCCCGCGCGGATACCCCGGCAGAGGGGGCCCGTCGACTGACGGGCGCGGGTCGCCAGCTGCGCGGCCGGCGGCGTCAGCGGCCTGGTCGAAGTCCGGCTCGACAGCCAGACCGCCGCACCGATCAGCAGCTTCTCGGTCGCCAACTCCGTTGGCTGGCAGGCCTGGAAGACGGTGCCGGCGAACATCTCCGCCGTGACGGGCACGCACAACGTGTATCTCACCTTCACCAGCGGCCAGCCGGCCGACTACGTCAATGCCAACTGTTCGACTTCGGTCACTGAGGAGGATTGAGGGCCTCTCCGTTCTGCTCCCCGCCGCTCGGAGAGGCCCCGCACGCCGTGCGGAACTGCTACCGGGCGCGGCGGGTACCGTGCCGGAGCGACGGATCAGAGGACCGGTGACGACGGCGCGCCGCCCGTCCGGCCGGTGCTGCCCACGGTGGTGCCGGAACGTGGGCGTCAGGTCGCCGGAGGTTCGCGGACCAGCGCGGCCAGGGTGCGCACGCCGAAGCCGGTGGCGCCGTGCACCCACTCGCCGTCCTCGGCGTCGCACAACGCGGTGCCCTGGATGTCCAGGTGGGCCCAGGGGACGCCGGCAGGGACGAACTCCCGCAGGAACAGGCCGGCCAGCAGCGCGGTGCCGTGCCGGTTGCCGATGGTGTAGTTGACCAGGTCGGCGACCGGTGACTCCAACTGCCAGCGGTAGCGGTCGGACAGCGGCAGCGGCCAGACCGGCTCGCCGGCCCGCCCGGCGGCCTGTCGGATGCGGTCCACCAGGACGTCGTCGGTGCCCATCACAGCGGCGATCTTCCGGCCCAGGGCGATGGGGGCGGCGTCCGTCAAGGTGGCCACGTCGATCATCGCGTCCGGCGCGCACTCGCCGGCCAGGGTCAGGGCATCGGCCAGGATGAGCCGTCCCTCGGCGTCGGCGTTGCGCACCTCGACCGTGCGGCCGCCGCGCATCCGCAGCACATCGCCGATGCGTACCGGGTCGCCGTTGGGCATGTTCTCCGTCAGGGGCAGCCAGGCGTCGACCTGCGTGCCGCACCCCAGCCCGGTCAGTACCGACATCGCGCCGAGCACGGCCGCGGCTCCCGCCATGTCGGCCTTCATGGTGAGCATCTCGGCGCTGGGCTTGAGGGACAGTCCGCCAGCGTCGAAGGTGACGCCCTTGCCGATCAGCGCGTAGCGGCCCACCGGCCGGTCCGGCCGGTAGGTCAGCCGGACCAGGCGGGGCGGGCGCAGCGAGCCGCGGCCGACCGCGAGCAGGCCGCCAAGGCGTTCGGCGGCGATGCGCTCCTCGTCCCACACCTCGCATCGCAGCCCGCTGTCGGCCGCGACCTTCGCCGCCTGCTCGGCGAACAGTGCGGGCGTCAGGTCCTGGCCGGGCTCGTTGACCAGGTCCCGGGCCAGCAGGGTGGCGGCGGCCAGCCGCTGGCCCTCGTCCAGTGCGGTGCGCTCGGCCGCCCCGCCGCCGCCCGGCAGGAGCAGGTCGACGTGGTCGGGCCCGCACGAGCCGCTCGCGGCGGCGGACTTGTGGCGGGTGAAGCGGTAGCCGCCGAGCAGGAATCCCTCGACGGCGGCGCGCACTGCCGACGGGCCGGGCGCCCGTCCGCCGGGCGCGGGCAGCGGTAGGCCCAGCCGTCCGAACCCGCTTACCGCCCGGGCCAGTTCGGCGACAGCGGACCGGACCGTGTCGTCGTCCAGGGTGGCGCCAGCCCCGAAGCCGAGCAGCACCTGCGCCGGACCGCCCGCCTCTCCGGGAAGCCGGAGCACTTCACCGGGCCGCCCGGTGAAGCCGCAGGCCGCCACGAACCCGGCGGAGGGCACCTGCCCCGGCCGGTCCGTGAAAGCGGGCACGACCACCGCGTCGGTGCCGGGCCGGGACTTCTCCGCGAGCGACCAGCGCATCAGGACCGGTTCCCCTGGCCCGCGTCCGCCGATCCCGCGCCCGCCGATCCCGTGCCGCCTACCGCCGTTACCTGGTGCGCAGCGGCGCCCGCGTCCGCCGACACCGCGTGCGCCGCGGTACCCCCGCCCGCCGTCATCCCCTTGCGGGCCTCGGTCCTGGCCGCGCGTCGCGTCGCGGCCCACGCCTCCAGACCGTCGCGGTACTCCCGGCCCAGCGCCCCCATGCCGTCATCGCGGCCGGTTCTGGCCCAACCGCGGGCGGACGAGACGGCGTACGGGTCGATGCGCAGGGACTGGATGAAGCAGTCCTCGGCCAGTTCCGGCAGTCCGGCCTTGGCCAGGCATTCGCCGGCCAGGCCGTAGCTCATCGCGGTCGAGGTGGGCCCGAGCCGGGCGGCCCGCAGGTAGGCGTCGGCGGCCTCCCGGTGCAGGCCCTGGCGCACCAGGGACTCGGCGAGCTCGATATGGCTCTTGGGCTCGTACGGGTCGAGGGCGATCACTTCCGTGATCCGCCGGTGGGCGAGGTCTTCGCGGCCGAACCCCAGCGCCTCCTTGGAGCGGCTCTCCAAACAGGCGCGCAGGTTCTCCCGCCGCAGGAACTCCTCGTACGGGGTGGCCGACGTGATCGCCCTGGCCAGTTCCTCGGCCCGATCCATCTCGGCGGTCAACCGCGCCTCGTCGCGCTGCAGGAACGGTACGTAGGTGACGCTGCGGTAGAACCTGCTCTCCAGCATCAGCCGGTCCAGCGGTGTGCAGTCGGGGTCGGCGAGCAGTTCGGTCAGCGCCTGCTCGGCTATGGCCCGCCAGGCCAGCGCCTCGTCCAGCGACTTCGTCTCCCGAGCGTGGAAGACCACGGCGAACACCGCGATCACGAACCGCAGCCGCCGTGGGCAGTCGGGGTGCCGGGCGACGTCGAAGGAGGTGGTGGGGGCTGCCACCTGCTGCCGGCCGCCGCCGACCGAACCCACATAGCGCACCAGGTCGCGCCAGTGGTGCAGCCGTAACTCGGCCGGACCGGACAGTTCAGCGGCGGGGCGCTGCGGGATGAGGTCGAGCACCAGCCGGCCGAAGCCGAGCCGGAACAGCAGCGCGGAGGTGAGCAGCTGCCGGTCCGGGTCCGCCTTCTCGAAGCCGTCGACCCACTCGCACAGGTGCTCCCAGGCGGGGGTGCGCAGGTGCTGGGGCAGCTCCGCCGGATGCGCGACGGCGAACTCCGCGAGCCCGGACTCGCGCACCAGGTTGCCGCGGAAGGCCGGTGGCATCAGGCGCTGGTAGGTGATCTCCGGAGCGGTGCCCGCCGCTGCGTGCCGGTAGGCGAGCGTGGGCAGTTCGGCGTACAGGTTCGGTGACCGGGACCGGCCCAGATTGAAGTAGGACGCGTACATCTGGTAGTGCCAGTTGTTCTCGTACCCGGGCGGCCGGCACGTGCGGCGGCCGGCCCGGCGCGCCACCTTCGCCAGCGCCTCCTCGCCGACCCGGGCGTAGCCGTCGACGAGCAGCTGTTTGGTCCTGGCTGAGCGCGGCGCGGCCCGAAAGGCCCGCTCCGCGAGCAGCAACGCGAACTCCTCGTGGCCGGCCTGCCGGGCGCACTCGGCGGCTGCCACCAGCGCGAAACCGGTGCCGAGCGGACCGAGCCGGGCGGCGTGCAGATAGCCGGCCAGTGCCCGATCGGGCCGGCCCAGCCGCTGCTGCGCCTGCGCGGCCTGCATCCGGATCTTGACCGAGTAGGGGTCCAGGGCGATGCCTTCGGCCAGCGCTTGCTGCTCGCCTGCGGCGTCCTCGCGGCGGCGCACCGCGATCTCCAGCCGGCGGTCGATCAGCCGCCGCCGTGCCTCCAGCAGGAGCAACTCGTCATCCGGGCCGGCCGGGGTGAGCGGCTCCAGCGAAGCGGCCGCCGCGGCCAGCAGCGTCGCGGCGCCGTCGAAGTCCTCCTCGCGCTCGGCGCGCATGACCTCGCGCAGGTCCAGCCGGACCGCCGCGATCGCGCACTCGAACGCGGTGCGCCCGCCGGCCGCTCGCGCCAGCAGCTCCCGGGCCTGGCGGGCCAGATCGGGTGCTGCCGCGTCGTCGCCGGCGTGCCGGGCCAGCAGGTAGCCCCAGGAACCGGCGGCCTGGGCGTGGCACAAGGTGTCCGGCGGGTCCTCGACCAGAACCTGAAAGGCCGCGGCGGTGCGCGCGGACAGCCCCTCGGCCTGGAACAGCGCGGCGGCCCGTGCGGCCTGCGCGGTGGCCTCGACCTCGTCGCGGCAGCGCAACCGGTCCAGATCGTCCGGCACGACCTCCAGCACCGCCGCCGGCAGGCACACCGCCACCAGCCACTGGGCCAACGTGGCCCGGTCGACGGGGTCGAGCTCCGCGCGGCGGATGTACGCCCGCGTCAGCCGGGTCCAGGACGCCGAAGCCAAGTGCGCCGGGAGGTCGGTGGGGACCACGGCCCGGTATTCGCGCAGCCGCGACTCCTCGATCAGCAGCCGGCGGTAGCTGGTGGGCATGTTCATCCCGAACCGCAGGGCGGTCGCTGCGCGCTGGTCGAACCGGCGGGCGGCCAGCAGCGGGGCGCGGGCCTGGATCTCGGCCAACGGCGAATCGGCGCCATCGAGATACGGCCGGTGCACCTCGAACGTCAACCAGCTGGGGGCGTTGACACCGACCACGCCGTGGCTGAACCGCCACCGTTCCATCCGCAGCTCCCGGGTGAGAAAAGGTCTCCCCGCGGCCGCGCACAGGGCGCGACCGCGGGGAGCGTGGTGTGCGGGGCGACGGTCAGGCGCCGCTGTCGATCAGACAGGTCCAGCAGTCAGCGGCACCGGTCGTGATCTCGACCTCGTCCTCGAGCTGCTCCCAGCTCTCGTATTCCTTTTCCATCGGGAATCCCCTCCGTCGCAGCAAGACCCGCACATGTCTGTGCGGGTACGCGTCCTTTGTCGCACGGCCAGCCAACGGCCGCAAGACATTGGGCAGTTGCTGCCACGCCGATTGCCCCTTCAGGGGCGGGCATCCGAGCCCGCCATGGGTCCGGCCAAGGCGTCGAGCAACAGCTCGACCTCGGCCCCGTCCGTCCAGTAGTGCGGCGAGACCCGGATCATGCCGTCCGGGTACGACACATGGATGCCGCGCGCCACCAGCTCCTGAACCAACCGCCCACCGTCCCTTCGCGGATCGGTGAAGCTGACGATGCCCGACCACGCGCCCGCGCCCGCCGGGGACTCGACCCGATAGCCCCCTGCGGCCAGCCCCTCGCGCAACCGCCCCGTCAGCGACTCGATCCGCTCCGCCACCGCTCGGGCGCCCACCGCCGCCAGTTCGTCCAGTGCGGCCGACAGCCCCACCATGCCCAGCACGTCGTACATGCCCCCCTCCACGCGGCCGGCGCCGGACCGCAGCGGCAGGTCGTACCGGAAGTGACCGGGGCCCTTGCTGAGCATGTCGTTGGCCCCGTCGTAGCCGAACCAGCCCGCGGGAACCGAGCGCAACAGTGGCAGCCGCCCGGCCCGGCAGTAGAACAGGCCGGTGCCCGGCGGGCCGCCCAGCCACTTGTGCGCCCCGGCGGCGACGAAATCCACCGGGGTACGGGCCGTCGACAGCGGCAGCGCGCCCAGCCCCTGCACCGCGTCCACACAGACCAGCGCGCCCACCGGGGCGGCCAGAGCACACAGCAGGTCGAGGTCGAGCCGGAAACCGGTCGCGAAGTTCACGTGGCTGGCCGCGATCAGCCGGGTCGACGGCCCGATCGCGGCGGCGATGTCGTCCGGCTCATAGCCGCCGTGGCGCATCGCCACCCACCGCAACCGCACTCCCCAGCGCTCCTCCAGGGCCCGCCAAGGGTGCACATTGGCCGGGAAGTCCCGGTCGAAGACCACGACCTCGTCGCCGGGCGCCCAGCGCAGCCCATCGGCCACCAGATGCAGGCCGGTGGAGGTGTTGGGCACCAGAGCCACCTCGTCCGGGGAGCACTCCAACAGAGCGGCCGCGGTCGCCCGGGCCGCGGCCCGGGCCGGGAAGATCCGCCCCATCCGGGCGCTGCCGTGCGGATAGACCTCGTCCAGGGCGCTGCGCATCGCGTCGGCGGCCGGAGCGCGGACCCGGCCGAGCCCGGCGTGGTCGAGGTAGGCGCGCGGCGCCTGGTCACGCCCGTCGGCGGCGGTCATGTGGGCTGCTCCTGAACCCGGCGCGACCGCCGGGAAGTCAGCACGAGCCAGCCGGCCAGCACGATCGGCAGGCCGTGCAGCAGCAGCACCCAGCGGGCCGCCAGGTCGGGGGTCAGGACCACGCTCGTCACCGCCAGCCCCGCCATCAGACCGCCGTTGACGACGATCTGGCAGAACCCGAACGCCTGCCCTCGCTCCTCGTCCGGCAGCTGCTGCAGGGCCTGTTTGAAGGTGATCTCGCTGAACGCGTCGCCCACCCCGGCGACCAGCGCCGCCAGCAGCCGCAGCCACCAACCCGGCAGCCAGAACACCCCGATGAACCCGAGCGACATCACGATGGTCGACAGGCAGAACACCAGCGCGGGAGCCCGCGCCACGATCTGGGTGGCCATCGGCCGCAGCAGGAACCCGGCCACGAACAGCCCGATCGCCCAGACGCTCCACATCGTGCCGGCGAACAGCGCCGGCTCGTCCGGCCGCAACCGGCTGCCCAGAATGGGCAGGCCCACCTGCTGCGAGGCGCTGCCGAACGCGTCGAACCCGCGCAGCACCACCAGCGACGCCACCCCGGTCAGCACCAACAGCGGCCACGTCGGCCGACCAACATCCCGGCCCGCCGCCCCGGCGCCGGCCGGCACCGGCACGGCGGCCGCCTCCCGCAGCGGCAGCCGCAACGCGATGAGCACGACCCCGGACAGCGCATACGTGCCCGCGTCGAGCGCGAACACGCCCCGGAAGCCGAGGACCGGCACGACGACCGTGGCCGCGCCCATCCCCACCACGAACGCGATCCCCTTGAGCCCGGCCAGCACGCTGTTGACGGTTTGCACCCGATCGCCGGCCAGCACCGGCGTCGCCGCCGACAACGTGGCCTCGAAGACCGAGCGGCCGACCCCCAGGAAGAACACCACCGGGTACAGCCACGCCAACTGCGCCCCGGCCGGCAGCACGGCGAGCAGCACCAGGACCGCCATCCGGACGGCGTCCGCGCCGATCATCACCCCGCGCCGGTTCCAGGCGCGCCCGTAGCGGTTGCCCGCCTGCCCGCCGAGGATCGCCCCGGCGTAGAGCGCGACGCTGACCAACCCGGTGGCCAGCGCGGAGCCGGTCCGCTCCCAGACGAACACCGACAGACAGACGAAGTCCAGCGCGTACCCGGTGTCCGACGCCGCCTTCGCGGCGAGGAACACGGCCAGGCCTGGCCGTGCAGCAGTCATCGCCCCCACCCCCCGGTTCGTCGGCGCCGTCGAACCCGTGAGTATCCTGGCCGATCCCGCCCCGGGGCGCAGGCCGATCGCCGAAAGCACCAGCCCCTCGTCGGGCCGGTACCGCGCCGCGAACGCGCGAATTGCCGTGCAGCGCTGCGTTGATGACGGGCCGTCACAGGTGCAGCAAGGCCGCGAGAGCGGCGGCGGTGCTGCGGGATCGCTGGCGGTCTCGGGGCTACTCGGCGCGCTCGCGACGGAGCCGGGCCGCGAGGTGGTGCTGGAGCGGTTGGCCGACCGCCGCGAGGTCGTGGACGAAGTCGAGGGTGTCCTCGTCGACCAGGGTGTAGCGACGGCGGGTGGCGGTGACCTTCTTGGCGGTGGGGGCGAGGGCCACCTGATCGCTGGCGAGGTCGATCACACCTGCGGCCGCGCTGCCGACCGAGATCTCCGCGATGCCGGTGGGCTGGGTGATCAGCGCCTCGACGCGCCCCTCGGGCTGGATGCGCCACCACCCGCTCTCCCGGGCTGACGGACGCAGCGGGGCGCCGTCCGCGTCGAGCAGCCAGGCACGCGACTCGTAGTGGAGGAAGGGCCGCCCGTCATGGCTGAAGGTGACCTCCTGCGCGTACTCGAACTCCTCGCCGATCGTGGGATACCCGCCGCGGCCCCGGCCGGCCCAGGTCCCCAGTAGCCCGCTCACCGGGGCGAGCAGTGCGTGTGGCGCCGGCGCTTCGTCCGGTCCCAAGGCATCGGGAAACGGGTACTTCCGGGCGGGGTCGAACATGGCGTGCCTTCCTGGCTGGGTCGAGGCCGGCACCGGCCGGCACGGGCCCAGAGTATGTCCTGCGGATCAAGGCGGGCCCGCTACGTGGGGCACCACACGCCGCCCTGGCGCATGTTGCCGCTTTTTGATCAGCGCAGGCCTCCGGACCGTCACAGGATCGCCAACCGCGAGTGAGCCTCCCGCCCGGTCAGGGGTGGGAGGCTCACTCGAGTCGGGAAAGTGGATGAGCGGTTCGAAGGGTCGACCGGCCGGATCGTCTTCTTATGGAGCGGCAGCTGCTGTCGCTGCATCGGCCACTACTTCATGCGGTGACGGAGGCCATGAGGTGCGGCTCAGCCGAAGTCGGGAATCGGGTGGTCCGGGACCAGGGCGGCGGCGATTCGCTGGGTGATCGTCTGGGCGGTGTGGCCGTCGGGGGTTTTGGTGCCGTTGGTGGTTGAGACGGCGATGGCCAGATGCTCAGCGGGGAGGTATGCCTGGGCGGCGGTGTAGCCGAAGAACAGCGGGTGCTGAGAGACCCAGTCGTTCAGGACGAGCAGACCCATGCCGTAGTGGGTGGCCTCGGTGTTCGCGATGCAGACCGTTGCCGGGCAGGTCTTGGTCGGATGGCCCAGGCCCACCGTCCCCGGGTTGAGCATTTCCTGGTAGGTGGCGGGGGAGAGCAACTCGCCCGAGCCGATGCCTGCGGCCGTGCGGGCCAGGTCGCAGATGTCCGTGGTCTGTACCGCGCCGGGGGCAGTGGTCCATGAGGGGTTCCAGAAGCTGGACTCCTCGTACTTTCCGCGGTCGGAGGTGAAGGCATGCAGGACGGGCGTCGGAATGTCGGGCGTGAAGCTGTTGCGGGTCTCGCTCAGCCCGAGCGGGCCCATGACCTGCTGTTGGAGCAGGACGTCGAGCGGGGTCCCGGTGATCTTCTCCAGGGCGGCACCGAGGAGGACGAAGTTGGCGTGCGAGTAGCTCCAGTTGGTACCCGGCTCGTACCACAGCGGCTTACTGGTCGAGATGGCCACCAGCTCCTTGGCCGTCCACTGGCGGAACGGGTCCGCATAGACGGCGTCGGAGAAACCGGGGGAGGTGACGTAGTCGATGAGACCGGAGGTGGAGGCGCCGAGCATGCGCAGCGTGATCTGGTGGCCGTGCGGAAGGTCGGGCAGCCAGCGCGCGACGGGATCGTCGAGGGCGACCCTGCCTTCGTCGACCAGCCGCAGGAGCGCCGTGCCCATGTAGCTGATCGCCACGTTGCCGTTCCGGAAGTGCATGGCGGGCTCGGCCGGGACCCCTGTCATCGACTCGCCGAGCGCGGTGGTGATGACCTCGCGACCGTCGACAGTGACCCGCAGGATCACGGACTTGAGATCCATCTCGGCCTTGGCCTGCTCGGCGATCCGCAGGATGTCCCGTGCCGGGCCGCGGCCGGGCAGCGGAGAACTGACGCAGGGCCGGTGGCGGTGATCGCGATCGCTCGCCGCACCGCTGGCGGTCGTGACCGGGGCGCAGAGGGCAAGGAGGGCGGTGGCTGCGGCGAGGCGCAGCAGCGTAATCGGGCGGGCTGGTCTCATGGGCGCAGTATCGGCTTGGAGTGCCCGGAGACCGGCTCAGCGGCCACCCGACCCGCACGAACATCACCCATCGGGCCCGCATCGACGGTCGGGGGACGTGGTGATCGTTCGCAGCTTCCAAGGTGGCGGATGGAGTGGGCTGAGACGCGTCGATCCATCGGGGTGCGAGCGTGCGCAGTAGCTGCTCCGCGGGCGGACAGCTCACCGAAACGATGTACGCATTTCGGTGTCACAGCCCCGATCGTGGTCATAGCCTGACGGGTGTGACGCACAGGTTCCGTGAGGCGATGCGGTTGATGCGAACTCGCGATCCGCAACGTCGTGAGGACGGGTTCCACCAACTCCTACCGCACGCCGCAGAGCATGTCGACGAGCTCATCGAGGAGTTCGAACAGGAGCAGGACGATCACGGATTGCGCTGCTGGCTGCTCGAGCTCATCGGGGCAGCCCGATCTCCCGCCGCTCTGCCGACTCTCGGCGCCCAGCTCAACAGCCCTGACGAGTCCCTACGACTCCGGGCGGCCGCCGGCCTGACCGAGCTCGACACCCCCGAGGCCCGGACCTTGCTCTGGAAAGCCCGAGTCAACGGCATGATCACCTAGGTTCTCGACGTCGGGTCGGCTGCGGTCAGAGAATGAGTACGCGGACAAGCAACGCGACCAACGTGCCTGCTGCCAAAGCCGACCCCAGCACGGTGAACAGCCGGTCGACCGTCGCTACGTCCCAGCCCTTGATCGCAAACCGACGGGGATCTTCCGGGTCGTATTGGACCGTGACAAAGTTCCCGACTCCGAAGTCGCCCCCAACGCTGCCGCGGCCGAACCTGGATGCGTACTCATACTCGCGGCCGTCCCGGGTCGTCCAGGCTGCGACCGGGTGGTGGAACGTGGCGCCTTCGTTGTCGCGCCTGACATCGTGGCGGACGATTCGCCCCTCTGCGATGACACCTGTGCGACGGAGCGCGCTGGAGCGGCGGAGTCCGTACACGCCGAAGCTGAGGAAGACCGCGCCGATCGTCAGCGGGATGAGCGAGAAGAGCCATTCACGTTCCATGGGTGGTGCGACGCCTTTGTCGGGATGCTGGTTGCGGGTGGGGCGGCTGCGGCAACTTGCCGGTCACCCGCGACCGGCTCGGCGCCAGGCCCAGGTGGTCAGAGTGGCTGGAGTTGGGTGCGCAGGAGGCAGAATTCGTTGCCTTCTGGGTCGGCCAGGCAGTGCCAGCTCTCGGTGCCGGTCTGGCCGACGTCGGCGTGTCTGGCGCCGAGGGCGAGCAGCCGCTCCAACTCGGCGTCCTGGTCGCGGTCGGTGGCGTTGACGTCGATGTGCAGGGGGAGCTTGCCGGCCCGCGGGTCGCTGCTGGGGCTGAGGACGAGGGTGGGCTGCGGGCCGCCGAAGCCGGCGTCGGGCGGCCCGATCTCGATGCTTCCGTCGTCCTCCCGGCCGAGTTCGACGTAGCCGAGGACCTGGCTCCAGAAAGCGGCGAGCCGCTCGGGGTCGGCGCAGTCGATGACCAGTTCACTGATGCGGCATGCCATGCGTGTCAGTGTACGGAGGCAACCCGGGAGTCAGTCGTCGGCCGCGCGCCGGAGGACGACGCTGCTACCCGATCGCGTCCTGTGCAGGTTGGCGAGCGCGCGGTCAGAACCAGTGCAGGCAGTGCGGGGACCGTTCGGAGCGGAAGAGGGCGTCGGCGAGGGTGGCCGCGCCCGGGTGGTGGGCGCGGATGTGTCCGGCACGCACGAGCGTGCTCGGGGTGGTGCCGCCGAGGTAGACCGAGCCCAGGTCGCTCACGTCCAGCGACAGGTCGGGCTCCCGGTCCGTCGTGACGCACTCGGCCTTGCCGTCCCGGACGGTCAGCAGGTAGCGGCCGTGCTCGCCGAGGAACGGGTCGTCGACGTCGAGGACGAGCTCGCCGTCCGTGAACCAGCCGCGCGCGGTCAGCGCACGCGGGATGTCCAGCAGCCGCACCCAGAGCCAGTCGGTGTCGCCGCTCACCTCGCCGGCGCGGAAGTCCGCAAACTGCCAGCGCAGCGGGTGCTCCGGCGGGAAGTGCTTGAACACGACCTGATGGACCAGGTCGTGCCCGAGCACGAACCGGGCCAGGGCCGTGGAGACGGCATCGTCGGTCGCGATGGTCTCGTCGACCGTCAGGGTGTCGGGCTTGTCGAGTGAGTAACTGGCGTACCCGTCCGGAATGCCGTCGGCGTCCCGGTGGACTGCGACGTAGCGCGGCGCCGGAGAGATCGGGGGCTGTCCCGCGCCCGAGGCCCACCAGCGGTGCGGCCGGGACAGGGCGCCGGGCTGTGCGCGACGGTACCGGTCGTAGACCTCTTCGAGGATCTCGCCGCACTCGGCACGCCGCAGCAGCTCGATCGCGCCGATGTCCGAGCCGGTCGCGGTGGCGTCGGCCGTTCGCTGCGCCCGGGGGAGGGCGAGCCCGGCCTGGTGGCGCGGCACCGTCAGCCGCTGCGTGTAGGTCGCCGGACCGTAGCCGAACCTGCGGTAGATCAGGGCCTCGGAGGCCAGAAGCACGGAGAGGAACTCCCCTCGGGCCCGCAGCTCGCTGAGCTGATGCCGCATCATCGCGCTGAGCACGCCCTGGCGTCGGTGCGAGGGGACGACGCCGACGGCGGTCACCCCGGCGGCCGGGACGAGGACCTCACCGGGCAGAGTGAGCTCGAAGGAGTACGCACCAGCGGTACCGACGGGCCGCCCGTCCGCCGTCATGGCGAGCAGGCTGCGGTCCATTTCGAGCGCCGACCACCAGACCCCGCCACCGTTCTCCGTAGGGGTTTCCGGGAAGCGCCCGAACGCGGCATGGAGGGTGTCGACGAAGACGTCGATGTCCTGGTCGGTCGTGGGACGGATCTCCATGCTGCCGCTGTCTCCTCGGGATACCGGCACCACGACTCGTGGTGCCCCGCCACAGTGCAGCGTTGACCTGTGGCGGGGTCAAGCGAATTACGGTTGGGGTTGCGTCCAATGGCTGAGTTGGCCGGATCCGGGACGATGGCGACGCCGCTGCACGCAGGACGGGCTGCTGAGCGATGACGGCGGCACGGTCGATCGCCGTCCGTGTGATGCGTTACGAAGGTGCCACTGAACGTCACCAGCGGCCCGTGCTCGCCGTCGAAGTGACCCCGGGCCGGGCGGAAACGACGCACGTCAGAGGTCCTGAAACGGCGCGGCGATCGCTGCTCTTCCTGGACCTGGTGAGCCGGTCGGCGAGGGCACCAGGCACACTGCTGGTACGCAGTCTCATCATCAAGAGGATCACGCATGATCACGCTCACGAAGGAAGACGGCCCGGCGGACCTGGACGGGGTGACCCACCTGTCCATCGGAGCGTCCTGGGATCCCACCGTCGGAAGCAGCGGTGGACTGATAGGGAAGCTCCGTCAGAAGACCGGCACCGACCTTGACCTGATCGCCATCGCCATGCAGGGGACGGAGCCGGTGCGGCTGGCCGGTCTGGACTCCCTGGATCCGTTGGGCAACGGATCGTTGGTGCACAGTGGGGACAATCAGACCGGCCGTGGGGACGGCGACGACGAGACGGTGACCGTCGACTTCGCCCGGGTGCCGACCAACATCACCTCCATCGTGTTCGTTGCCGCCGCGTACAAGAAGCACAGCGCTTTCCAGAAGGCGCGGAACATCAGCTTCAAGGTGTACGACGCGACGGGCGGCAGCACCCAGCAGGTCGCCGACATCTGGCCGAGCCTGCTCAGCAACGACAACGGGTGCGCCGTGGCCAAGGCGATCCGGAGCGGTGCGGGCTGGAAGCTCCAGGTGATCAACGAGACCGGGAAGATCAAGCAGGGCGACGAGCAGGCCCTGATGCGCTTCGCCATGAGCAAGTAGCAGAAATTCGGGCAGGCCCCCGGCTCGCGGACGCGAGCCGGGGGCTCCGGCGTGGGCACGGTCTGCCGGTCCGCCCGCAGCCGTTGGTGAACACCCACCAGTGCTGCCTGGCCGGCCCGCGAGCGGTCGCGTTGGGGCTACAGGCTGTGGGCGGTGATGTTGCCGTGGGCGGTCGTGGCGTGGATGGTCAGGTCGGCGGTGCCTTCGGTGTTCTTGAGCGTGTTGTGGATGCGGCCGTAGGTGGTGCCGGCGTCGAGGCTGGCGGAGACGCCGCGGGCGGCGCCGACCGAGATCTCGCCGACCTGGGTGTGCAGTGTGACGGTGCCGCGGACGGCTTCGGTGATGCGGATGTCGCCCCTTGCGGTGCTGATCTGCGCGGGTCCGCCCAGCCGCCCGATCTCGACGTCGCCGTCGATCGCGGTGAGGTTGACGTTCGCGGCCTCGTCGAGCTTGATCTGTCGGTACGCGCCCTCGAAGGTGACGTCGCCGAGGCGTCCGACGCCCCGGAGCTCGGAGCTGGCGGTCCTGGCCTCGATGTGGGAGCCGGCGGGCAGTTGGACGGTCACCTCGATGGATCCGCTGTTGCCGACGATCCGGTTCTGCGCCGGTGAGGCCTCGATCCGCAGGACGCCGTCGTCATATTCGATCGTGGTCTGTTCCGCGGCTTTCACGTCGCGGCTCTTCGTGGTGTCCGCGGGAAGGATCTCGACCGTGGTGTCGGCGCGGTCAGCGGCGATGAACCGGATGCGTCCCGCGGGGATGTTCAGGACGGCGGAGATCGGGTTCGGGGTGTTGAACTTCTGCATCATGTTCTCCTGCAACTCGTCGTTTCTGATGAAGGAAACGCTACGTTGCATTCAAAGATCTGACAACGGAATCGTTGCGCCTGGACAGTGTAATTGCAGGTGGTAGCCCATAAATCGTTGCAATGGATCTGGAGTTGAATGCAACGACGGCTGCCTGTTCGTTGCAATGAGCTGAGAGTGAACGCTACACTCGAGGCACCACGGAGCACGAAGGAGACCGCGATGCCCGGAGGCAGACTCACCCAGCAGGAACGCCGGCAGATCGCGCTGGGACTGGCCGACGACCTCGCCTACGCCGAGATCGCCAGACGCCTCGACCGTCCGACCTCCACGATCACGCGCGAGGTGACACGTAACGGCGGCCCCACCGGCTACCGCGCCGACCTGGCTCACCGCGCCACCGAACACCGCACCCATCGGCGCAGCCAGGCCGCCCCCCGGGGGTTGGAAGCGCCCGAGCAACCTCACGGACGTGATGCCGAGGCCGTGCGTGAGTACGAGGAAGTGTTCACCACCGTCCTCATGCAGGCGGGGACGCCCAAGATGATGGCCCGGGTGCTGGTCTGCCTCTACACGACCGACGCGGGCAGCCTGACCGCGTCCGAACTCGTGCAGCGCCTCCAGGTCAGCCCGGCGTCCATCTCCAAAGCGATCACGTTCCTCGACGGCCAGGGCCTCATCCGCCGCGAACGCGACGAACGCCGCCGCGAGCGCTACGTGGTCGATGACGACGTCTGGTACCAGGCGATGATGGCCAGCGCCCGGTCCAACGCCCAGATCATCGAGACCGCACGGCAGGGCGTCGGCATTCTCGGCTCCGGCACTCCGGCCGCAGCCCGCCTGGAGAACATCGCCCGCTTCCTCGACTTCGTCAGCGAGAGCATCACCCGCGCCGCACAGCAGGCCCGCGAGGTCCTCCACACACAAGCCGGAACGACCCCGGGCGGTCCTGCCGAGTCGTCTGAGGAGACCTTCGGGACGCGGGAGCCATCCGCAGGGGAGGAACAGGCGGGCACTGCCGGGCCGAACTGACCTTGCCTCCCCTTGCGATGGGGTGTGCGGGGAGGATCGGACCGGGTTGGCGCCACCCGGAGCTTCCGTCCGAGCTCGGCTCTGCGGTGCCGGTCCAGGGCGCGCGCTGAGGATGGGGCGGCCGGCCGGGAAATCCGGTCGACAGGCCGGCCCGGGAAGCAGTGTGATGGCTGCGAGTGCCTGCCGTACGGTGCGGGCCGACCGCAGGAGCTGTTCTTGGCAACGGGGACAACCGCCCACGCCCGTCCGGCGATCGATGCGGAACTGGTCAGGCGCCTGGTCGATGCGCAGTTCCCGCAGTGGGCCGCGTTGCCTCTCAGCCTGCTCGACCCGGCCGGTTCGGACCATGCGATCTACCGGCTGGGCGAGGAACTGTCGGTCCGGCTGCCCCGCCATGCCGGGGCCATCGGGCAGGCCGGGAAGGAGCTCCAGTGGCTCCCCCGGCTCGCCCCGCACCTGCCGCTGGCCATCCGACCGTCCTTCTGGTCCCTCGCCGGTGCTGCCGGTGCTGCCGGGACGGTTCCGCGGCTTGTGGAGTGGGGTGAACATCCTGCCGTCCGACGATGGGGCCGGTCGGACCTCCGGAGGGTCCTGATAGGCCCTGCTGCGCCCACCCCGGCTGCCTCAATGTGGAAGTGGGGACCGGTTCCCGCCGGGTCGTGTCGCCCCTGATCCATCTGCCGAAAAGACGTGAGACCGTGCAGCACCGCACCGTACGAGATGTCATCCTCGGCAGAACGCTGCAGATCACCGAGGGCGCGGTCCAGGTCCAGGTGCAGGAGGGCGTCGTCACCCTCCGCGGAACGCTCGGCCTGCGCAGCCTGGGCCCGCTCGTGGTCCGGCTCGCGCAGGGCGTCGACGGGGTGGTGAACGTCCACGATCCGATGGCCTTCGACGTCGACGACGCCCCGGCCCTCCCGGAACCGTCGGCCGCGCTGCCGGCGACCCCGTGACCGTTCTCGCACCCGCACCGCAGGCCACCGGCTCCGGAATCACCGCGGCGGCCGGCCGGTCCGGCGACGACGCCCTCCGGGCGGCGGGTACGACGCGGGACGGTCTGTCGGCGCGCGAGGCGGCCGAACGGCTGCGCACCTGGGGGCCGAATGCGGTCACCTCCCATCAGGCCAGGCTGCCGGCGGTGCTCTGGCGTCAGCTGCGCTCTCCCTTGCTGGGGTTGCTGCTCGCGGCGGCAACGGCCTCCTACTTCGTCGGGCAACGCGGTGACGCGGTGATCATCGGTGCGATCGTGGCCCTGTCGGTGGGGCTCGGCTTCGTGAACGAGTACCGCGCGGAGAAGGCCGCCGAGGCGCTGCACGGCCAGATCCACCACGAGGCGGTGGTTCTTCGGGACGGCCGTCCCTGCAAGGTTGACGTCACCGAGCTGGTGTCGGGCGATGTGGTCGAGCTGAGGCTTGGAGAGATCGTTCCGGCCGACATCCGGCTTCTTGACGTTGTGAGTCTGGAGTGTGACGAGTCGGTCCTCACGGGGGAGTCGCTGCCACTGCCCAAGGGCACGTCCGCGGTGCCGTCCGGTACCCCGTTGGCCGAGTTGTCGGGCTGCGCTCTGATGGGCACGGTCGTGCACGCCGGCAGTGGCCGGGGGGTGGTGGTGACCCCTGGTGCAGCGACGGAGTTCGGGAAGATTGCGGCGGGCCTGGGCACGCACCAGTTGGAGACCGAGTTCCAGGTGGGACTGCGCCGATTCTCGATGTTGCTGGTCTACGTCGCGGGCGCGCTGACCACGTCGATCTTCGCCGTCAACGTCCTCCTGCACAAACCGCTGTTGGAAGCGCTGCTGTTCTCGCTGGCGATCGCCGTCGGGATCACGCCGCAGTTGCTGCCGGCCGTGGTGTCGACGAGTCTGGCCGCCGGGTCCCGGCGGATGAGCCGGCGGAAGGTACTGGTCAAGCGGCTGGTGTGCATCGAGGACCTCGGAGACGTCGATGTGCTGTTCACCGACAAGACGGGCACGCTGACCGCCGGCCGCATCGACTTCATGCGGGCGCTGCCCGCCGACGGTTCCACGGCGGACGCGCTGCTGCGCTGGGGCCTGCTGTGCACGGAGAGCGGCGGTACGGACGGTCCGGCGGTGGGAGGCAATCCCCTGGACGAGGCCCTGTGGGAGTCGGCCGCGTCGCAGAGCCTCCGCGGGACCCTGGCGGGCAGTACTCGGCTCGGGTTGCTGCCGTTCGATCACGACCGGCGTATGGTCTCCGCCGTGGTGCGTGACAGCGCGGGTGTGACGACGCTGGTCACCAAGGGCGCTCCTGAGAGCGTGCTGGAGCGCTGCGTCGATGTTCCTGACGCGGCCCGCGAAGCGCTGGCCGCCGAGTTCGCCGCAGGGAACCGCGTGGTCGCCGTGGCCACCCGTACGCCGGTGGGCGAAGAACGGCCCACGGCCGTGGATGAACGAGGCCTTCGTCTCGCCGGCCTGTTGGTCTTCCTCGACCCGCCCAAACCCGACGCTGCCGCGGCGCTGCTGAGGCTGGCCGGTCTCGGGATCACGGTCAAGATCGTCACGGGGGACAATCCGGCGGTCGCGATCAAGGTCTGCGACGACCTCGGACTGCCCGCCGGACGAGCGCTGACCGGGGTTGACCTCGACGCGCTGGACGACGCCGAACTCGCCGCGGCGATCGTACGCACCACCGTCTTCGCCCGGGTCAGCCCTGAGCACAAAGCACGTATCGTCCGGATCCAGCGGACGACCGGCGGCGACGTCGCGTTCCTGGGCGACGGAGTCAACGACGCGCTGGCTCTGCACGCCGCCGACGTGGGTATCTCCGTGGAGTCCGGCACCGATGTGGCGAAGGACGCCGCGGACGTGATCCTGCTGGAGAAGGACCTGGATGTGCTCGCGGACGGCGTGGTGGAGGGGCGGCGGATCTTCGCCAACACCATCAAATACGTCCTCATGGGCACGTCCAGCAACTTCGGCAACATGTTCAGCGCGGCCGGTGCGTCGTTGTTCCTGGGCTTCCTGCCGATGCTGCCGTCCCAGATCCTGCTCAACAACCTGCTCTACGACACCAGCCAGCTGGCGATCCCCACCGACCATGTCGACGAGGAGCAGTTGCGCAGGCCCTCGCACTGGGACATCGGGTTCATCCGCCGCTTCATGGTCTGCTTCGGTCCGATCAGCTCGGTGTTCGACTTCGCCACGTTCGGCGTCATGCTGTGGGTCTTCCACTCCGGGCCGGTCCAATTCCGCACCGGCTGGTTCGTGGAGTCTCTGGCGACCCAGGCGTTGGTGATCTTCGCGATCCGCACCCGCCGCAGCCCGTTCTGGCGCAGCCGTCCCAGCCTGCCGCTGACACTGGCCGCCTTCGGGGTGGTCGCCGTGGGAGCGGTACTGCCGGCAACGCCCCTGGCGCACACACTCGGCTTCGCGCCGCTCCCGCTGGGCTTCTTCGCCGCCCTGGCGGCCATGGTGGGCTGCTATCTGGGTCTCATCGAGATCGGCAAACGGCTCTTCTACCGGCAACAGTCCGCCGCTCCGGCCGATCCGATCCGCAGGCGGGACCCCTGGCGGCATCTGCGGCGCCGTCGGGCCGGCTTCAGTGTTCCCGGCCGGTTGGGCCACCGCCGGCCCCTCGTACGGGCCGGCTGAACAGGGAAGACAGGACGTGCGCGGCTGAGCCCCGGGGCCCCGACGCGCAGGTTGACCGGCCGCACTCCGCACGTCCGTGAAGTGCCTTTTCGCGGACCCGGGTTCAACGCAGCCGGCGCAGGTACGGATCGTGGACGCGGCGGGGCAGCAGGCGGACGCGGGCGTCGCGCGCGGTGACGCCGCTGGGCCCGGCGACGACCGTGTCGATGGCGGCTTCCGCGAGTTGTGGCAGATCTTCGGCCATCCGTGACAACCGCAGCAGCAGCGTCTTCACCCCCCCCGATGTCCGCGCTACCGCCGTGGCGCCCGAGGAGCAGCGAGGAGCAGCGCGGGTCGGCGAGCAGCGCTCGAGCGTCACGCTCGGTGAGCGGGGCGGGCCGGGTGGCCGGTTCGGCAAGCGGATCGCAGGCGATACGGCAGGCGTCGGCGGCCATGATGCCCGCGCCGCGTGAGTTCGACACCACGGCGACGTTGGTCCCGGGCGGCAGCGGCTGGGAGTGCATCATGGCCGCGGCGTCGAGGAGTTCGCCAAGGGTTCGGGTGACGATGACTCCGGCTTGGGTGAACAGCGCCTGCCGTGGCCGGGACGTCATGGTCCGCGCTGCCTACGGCGGCCGAACGCCGGCCGGGGTGCGGGCCGCCGGTGTCGACGGTCAGGACCGGCATGTGCCGGCGACCTCGGGTTCCGCTCCACGATCCTGCCGACGGTGGGCAGCGCGCAGGGGCTGGCCGGGGCAGCCGCGAGGGCAGTTGGGCCCTGATGGGTGCGGAGGTCCCGACAGCTGTGAGCCGGGCAGGGCCGAACGGCTGCTCCGCGGGGACCTGCGGACCCTGGGCGGCCCCTCGTCGGCGAACGAGCATGGAGACACCTGAACTGTGAAGGAGTGAGGCGACGATGACTGTGACAACGCCATCCACCATGGGCGTGTCCGAGGCCGCGTGGCAGGGGTTCTCCGGCCGGTCCTGGCGCGACCGCATCGATGTACGCGACTTCATCCAGACCAACTACACACCGTACGAAGGCGATGCCTCCTTCCTGGCAGGCCCGACGACGCGCACCCTCGCGGTATGGCACAAGGTCTCCGCGCTGTTCCCCGAGGAACGCCGCCGAGGCGTTCTCGATATCGACGCCCGGACGCCTTCGACCATCACCTCGCACCGTCCCGGATGGATCGACCGGGAGCGTGAGCTGATCGTCGGTCTGCAGACGGATGCCCCGCTGAAGCGGGCGATCATGCCCAACGGCGGCCTGCGGATGGTCGAGAACAGCCTGCGGGCCTACGGATACGAGCCCGACCCGTTCGTCACGAGGGTGTTCGGCACCTACCGGAAGACCCATAACGCCGGCGTCTTCGACGCCTACACCCCCGAGATGCTCCGCGCACGCAAGGCCGGCCTCATCACCGGCCTGCCCGACGCCTATGGCCGGGGACGGATCATCGGCGACTACCGGAGAGCCGCCCTGTACGGCACGTCTCGGCTGATCGAGGTCAAGCGTGCCGAGCGGGCCCTGCTGGACGCCCGGCCCTCCACGTCCGATGTCATCCGCGACCGTGAGGAGATCGCCGAACAGATCCGCGCGCTGGGCGAACTGGAACAGATGGCGGCCTCCTACGGCTGCGACGTCACCCGCCCGGCAACCACCGCCCATGAGGCCGTGCAATGGCTCTATCTCGGCTATCTGGCGGCGGTGAAGGAGCAGAACGGCGCCGCGATGTCCCTGGGCCGCACCTCCACGTTCCTGGACGTCTATCTGGCCCGGGATCTGGCCGAGGGACGGATCGACGAGAGCCGCGCCCAGGAGCTGATCGACGACTTCGTGATCAAGCTGCGCATCGTCCGGTTCCTGCGCACCCCGGAGTACGACACCTTGTTCTCCGGCGACCCGACGTGGGTCACCGAGTCCATCGGCGGCATCGGCGACGACGGTCGGCCGCTGGTCACCCGTACCTCCTTCCGGTTCCTGCGGACCCTCGCCAACCTCGGGCCCGCCCCCGAGCCCAATCTCACCGTCCTGTGGTCCCCGCGATTGCCCGAGGGCTTCAAGCGGTTCTGCGCCCAGGTGTCGATCGACACCAGCTCCATCCAGTACGAGTCCGATGAGCTGATGCGCCCGCGGACCGGTGACGACACCGCGATCGCCTGCTGTGTCTCGGCGATGGCGGTCGGCAAGCAGATGCAGTTCTTCGGCGCCCGGGTGAACCTCGCCAAGGCCCTGCTGTACGCGATCAACGGCGGCCGGGACGAGATGACCGGCGAGCAGGTCGCACCGGTGTCCACTCCGTTGACCGGCGAGTATCTCGACCATGACGAGCTGACCGCCGCGTACGACCGGATGCTCGACTGGCTCGCCGGCACGTACGTCAACGCCCTCAACGTCATCCACTACATGCACGACAAGTACGCCTACGAGCGGCTGGAGATGGCGCTGCACGACCATCCCGTGCAGCGCACCATGGCCTGTGGAATCGCCGGCCTCTCGGTGGCAGCCGACAGCCTGTCGGCCGTCAAGTACGCCCGGGTGAAGGTGATCCGGGACGACACCGGACTGGCCACGGACTACGAGGTCGAGGGCGAGTACCCCGCGTACGGGAACCACGACGACCGTGCCGACAGCATCGCCGTCGACCTGGTGCACACCTTCATGGCCAAGCTGCGCCGGCATCCCACCTACCGGGGCGCGGAGCAGACCCAGTCGGTGCTCACCATCACCTCCAACGTGGTCTACGGCAAGCACACGGGCAACACCCCGGACGGCCGTCGCGCAGGGCTGCCCTTCGCGCCCGGTGCCAACCCCATGAACGGCCGTGATCGCCACGGGCTGGCGGCCTCCGCCCTGTCGGTGGCCAAGATCCCGTACGAGCAGGCCCGTGACGGCATCTCGCTGACCTCGACCATCACCCCGGAAGGGCTCGGGCACGACCCCGCGGAACGTGCCCCCAACCTGGTCGGCATCCTCGACGCCTACACGGCTTCCGGCGGCTTCCACATGAACGTCAACGTTCTGGACCGGGCCACTCTGGAGGACGCCATGGAGCATCCGGAGAAGTATCCCGAGCTGACCATCCGGGTCTCCGGTTACGCCGTCAACTTCGTCCGCCTGACGCGCGAGCAGCAGCTCGACGTGATCAGCCGCACCTTCCACGGTGCGATGTGAGCACCGGCCGGATCCATTCCTGGGACCTGTCCACGGGTGTGGACGGGCCCGGCACCCGGTTCGTGCTCTTCATGAACGGCTGCCCGCTGCGCTGCTCGTACTGCGCCAACCCCGACACCTGGAAACTGCGCGACGGGCGCAGTATGACTGTCGACGAGGTGATGGCAGAGATCGCGAAATACCGCTCCTTCATCGACACCGCCGGCGGGGGAGTCACGCTCAGCGGAGGTGAGCCGCTCCTGCAGGCCGACTTCACCGCCGAAGTCTTGCACCGCTGCCACGAGCTGGGTCTCCACACCGCCCTGGACACCTCCGGCGCTCTCGGCGCCCGCGCCGGTGACGCGCTGCTCGCCGATACCGACCTGGTCCTGCTCGACATCAAGTCCTTCGACATCGAGGCTTACCACCGGCTCACCGGCGGCCACCTGGCCCCCACCCTGAGCTTCGCCGGACGGCTGGACCGACTGGGAATCCCGGTCCGGATCCGCTATGTGCTGGTGCCGGGCCTGACCGACGACCGGGCCGCGGTGGACGGCCTGGCCGCCTTCGTCGCCGGTCTGGACAACGTCGAAGGGGTGGACGTGCTGCCCTTCCACACGATGGGCACCCACAAGTACGACGACCTCGGCATCCCCTTCGTGCTGCGTGACACCCCCGCACCGGGGCCCGCGCTCCTGGAACGGGTGCGAGGTCAGTTCCGGGTGCACGGCGTGCCGGCCGTGTAGGCCGCGGGCAGGGACGTTCGGCCCCCCGGAGGGACCTGCAAGGCCCCTCTGCATCCGCTCCTGGGCCTGTGAGGCTGGAAGCGAGCGGGAGACCGCACATCAGTCCATGACTTCGTGCGGTACACCATCGACCGCGGTCCGACGACTCTCCGGAGGGCTCCATGTCCGACACGAGCGCGAACACTTCCGACGGCCCCATCGTGGTGGGCACGGACGGCTCACCGTCCGCCCGCCACGCCGTGCTCGTCGCGCTGCGCGAAGCACAGCTGCGCGGCACCGGACTGCGGGCCGTCTGCGCCTACGACTACGGGCCCGACCGCTATGCCGGCTACGAGTGGCTGACCGCGTCGGACAACGCGGGTCTGTACGTGCAGCTGCGTGACATCGCGGAACAGGCTGTGACCGACACCGTCGCCGAACTCCAGAAGGAGCTCGGCGGTACCCCGGTGGAGGTGGAGGTCGTGGTCGAACCGGGACGCCCTTCGCAGGTGCTGCTCGAAGCCAGTGCGGACGCCTGTCTGCTGGTGGTCGGCACCCGGGGAGCGAGCTCCTGGGGGCGCCTCAGGCTCGGCTCGACCAGCACGGAGGTCGTGCACCACGCACACCTTCCGGTCCTGGTCGTCCCCGGCGACGACCCCGACGCCGCGTAACTCCGATCGCAACGACACCGGGTCCCGGACCCGGGGACAGGTTCGCATCATGACCACCATCAGCTTGTCGCAGGCTTCGCACCCGGACGTGACCGCCATCCCCGAGGTCCGGATGCTGCTGAAACCGCAGTGCGCGGACCGGGGAATGGTCGACGGTGCCTGGTGGCCGCGCACACGTGACCTGGCCCGTGAACTGCCGTTCCTGGTCGCGGTCCTGGACGAGCGCTGGGGCCGGATCACCCGGGTCGCGGTGAATCCCCACAGCTGGCGGGAGATCCCGAAGAAGGTGCCCGCGGGAATCCATACCGTGAGCGTCGGATGGTTCGACGCCGAGCAGGACCCCGACGACCTGCTGCTGCTCTCCTACACCGTCGGGCGCTGGGACCTGCTGATCGTGCCGCCGGAGTGCGACCCCGAGCGCGCCGCTTGGCTGATGTGCGCCGCGGGCGACGTGGACAACCGGCAGAGCGTCCGGGAGCTGATGGCCGGCCCGCGGTCGGTGCGGCACACCACCACGCACGCGGCTCCGTGGGAAGCCCTCTGAGGGCGACAGCAGTCGACGACAGCCGGGGCCGGCCTGCGGGCCGGCCCCGGCTGCAGTGGTTCCAGGACTATGTGTCGTTGTCCTCGGGGGAGTTCACGCGCAGTGCGGCGCGTCCGGACTCCAGCCGGGCGGCCGGCAGGCGGAACGGGGAGCAGGAGACGTAGTCGAGTCCCGTCCGCTCGAAGAAGTCGATCGAGTCGGGATCGCCGCCGTGCTCGCCGCAGACGCCGATTTTGAGGGCTGGCCGGGCCGCACGGCCTTCCCGTACCGCGATCTCCACCAGGCGGCCGACACCGTCCCGGTCGATCGTCTCGAACGGCGAGGCGGCGAAGATGCCCTGAGCGAGGTAGGTGGCGAAGAAGGACCCTTCCACGTCGTCGCGGGAGAATCCCCAGGTGGTCTGGGTGAGGTCGTTGGTGCCGAAGGAGAAGAAGTCGGCCTCCTCGGCGATCCGGTCGGCGGTCAGGGCCGCTCTCGGAAGTTCGATCATGGTGCCGATGGGGCACGTCACCGTCACTCCCGCGGAGAGGGAGACCTGTGCGAGGACGGCTTCCACCTCCCGGCGTACCGTGCGCAGTTCCTCGACCGTACCGACCAGCGGAACCATGATCTCGGCCTGCGGGTGCCCGCCGTCGTTCAGCCGCTGCGCGACCGCCTCACCGACGGCCCGTACCTGCATCGCGACCAGGCCGGGCACCACCAGACCGAGACGGACGCCGCGCAGTCCCAGCATCGGGTTCTGTTCGTGCATACGCTCGACGGCGGCGAGAAGGTCGACGTCGTGCGGGTCCGGAGTCTGTCCGGTGGCGCGGACCGAGGCGACCCGTACGGCCAGTTCGACGCGGTCGGGCAGGAACTCGTGGAGCGGGGGGTCCAGCAGCCGGATGGTGACGGGCAGCCCGTCCATCGCCGCCAGGATGGCGGTGAAATCCGCGCGTTGGAGGGGCAGCAGCGCGTCCAGGGCGCGCTTGCGTCCGGTGTCGCTGTCGGCCAGGATCATCGACTCGACCAGCCGCCGGCGTTCGCCGAGGAACATGTGCTCGGTGCGGCACAGTCCGATGCCCTGGGCGCCGAAGCGCCGGGCGCGCGCGGCGTCCTCGGGGGTGTCGGCGTTGGCAAGGGTCTCCATCCGGCTCACCTCGTCGGCATGCGCGAGGATGCGGGCCACCGCGTCCACCACGCCAGGAGGTCGCTCTCCGGTTTCGAAGTAGTGCATCACAGGTGACTCGACCAGCGGCTGTGCGCCGAGGTGGACGGTGCCGGCCGAGCCGTCGATGGACACCACCGTGCCCTCGGCGACCACGGTGCCGTCGCGCGTGGTGAAGTGCCGGGCCGTCTCGTCGACCGTGATCTCCTCGGCTCCGCAGACACAGACCTTGCCCATGCCTCGCGCCACCACGGCCGCGTGGCTGGTCTTGCCGCCCCGGCTGGTGAGGACGGCTTGCGCGGCGATCATTCCCGGCAGGTCGTCGGGGGTGGTCTCACACCGGACGAGCACCGTCCTGGAGCCCGCGGCAGCCAGGCGTACCGCCTCCGCCGAGGTGAAGACCACGGCGCCGACGGCCGCACCCGGCGATGCCGGGATGCCACGCGCCAGCGGTGTTCCCGCTGCCGCGTCGTCGAAGCGGGGGAACATCAGATGGGTGAGCTGCTCACCGGTCACCCGGCGGAGGGCCTCTGCCGGGGAGATGACGTCCTCGTCGATCAACTGGGCGGCGATACGGAAGGCCGCTTCCGCCGTGCGCTTGCCGACGCGGGTCTGCAGCATCCACAGCCGGCCGCGCTCGATGGTGAACTCGATGTCGCAAAGGTCCCGGTAGTGGTGTTCCAGGATGCCCAGGTAGTCGCGCAGCTGTGTGTACGAGAGCGGGTCGATGGCCTCCAGCTCCTGCAGCGGAACAGCATTGCGGATGCCGGCGACGACGTCCTCGCCCTGGGCGTCGGACAGATAGTCGCCGTAGATGCCCCGGCGGCCGGTGGCCGGATCGCGGGTGAACGCCACGCCGGTGCCGGAGTCCGGGCCGAGGTTGCCGAAGACCATGGTCTGGATGTTGACGGCCGTGCCGAGGTCGTCGGGGATGTGCTCGCGCCTGCGGTACAGCCGGGCCCGCTCGCCGTTCCAGGACTCGAAGACGGCGAGGATCGCGCGGCTGAGCTGGTCGGCGGGGTCCTGCGGGAAGTCCTCACCCGTCGCGTCACGCACGATCCGTTTGAACTCCTCCACGACGTCAGGCAGGTCGTCCGGGTCCCGGTGCTCCGCCAGAGCGTCGGCGAACAGGGAGCCGTCGACTCCCATCGCGGTGCTGCCGAACATCTGGATGAGTCGCCGGTAGGAGTCCCAGGCGAAGTGCTCGCGGCCGGTGGTCTTCGCCAGACCGTGCACCGAGTCGTCGTTCAGACCGATGTCGAGGATCGTCTCCATCATGCCGGGCATGGAGAAACGTCCACCGGAGCGTACCGAGAGCAGCAGCGGGTCGTCCGGGTGGCCCAGCTTGCGCCCGCCGGCGAGCTCCAGGGCTGCCAGCCGGGCGGCAACCTGCATTCCGAGGCCGTCCGGCTCGCCTCCGGTGGCCAGGAAGGCCCGGCAGGCTTCGGTGGTGACGGTGAAGCCGGGTGGCACGGGCAGGCCGATACGGGTCATCTCGGCGAGATTGGCGCCCTTCCCCCCGAGGAGGCCGGCCATCTCACGGCCACCCTCGGTGAAGTCGTACACGTACTGGACCATGGTGCGGCCGCCTCACTTCGCAGGATTGAATCGGGGCCGGGAGCGGCCCTGCCGTCGACGCGCCGTTCAGTGGGCCTGACTCAGCTGTGCGATGGGCCGGGCAACGAGCCTTGTGGTGTCTCGGGGACGAGCAGGACCGGGCAGTGGGAGTGGTGCAGCAGAGTGGTGGCGACCGGGCCGAGCTGAGGTCCCAGCAGGCCCTGTCTGCGGTGCGCGGTGACCACGATGTGATCGTTCCCTTCATCGAATGCGTCCGGCGTCCTGCTGCGGCTTCCGCCGGGGGACCTCGGCCGCGTGCCGTGGGAACGGGCCGGCGGGCCGGTGTCCGTTCCGCAGTCCCTCAGGTACAGCCTGGCCCGGCACCGGTGCCGGCCGCTTGGGCCACTCGGACCCGGTACAGGGGTCCAACCGGCCCGCATCGCGGAGAGAGGTCCGTGACGTCGGAGTGCCTGGCCGAACCGGCCGCGTCTCCTCAGCTGAAAGCGGTCTTCAGCGCCTCGAAGGCGGCCTTCGGGTCGGAGAGGGCGTGGTAGATGCCCGGGATCTCCTTGTCCACGTCCAGCAGCCCGTACACGGCGTGCATGGCACCGCGGACCGAGTACTCGACGGTGAACACCACGTCCTCGGGAATCTCGACGAACTGCCCGAGGAAGGCGAAGTTCGCCGCTCCCGCGGGGATCACCAGCGGCCTGTCCCGAACGCTGCGGCGCTCGAACTGGCTGGTGATGTACGGCATCATCACGGTTCTCACCGTCGTGGTCGCGGCGACTTCCCGCGCGATGTCCTGGAAGCCGAGGTGGCCGAGGAGCTCGGTGAGGATCTCCTGGCCGGTAGCCTCCGACATCTTCTTCCCGGTGTTCTCGCCCTCGTTGTCGACGAACAGGCCGTAGCCCCAGAGGGTGAAGACGTCGTCGGGCTGGCCGTCGAAGTGCGGCTGGGAGGGCACCACGATGGACATCAGCCAGTTGGAGTCCTTGAACGTCATCAGGCCGCCGGTACCGGGCGCGTTGCCGGAGAACTCCTCGATCCGTTTCAGCAGTGCCGGGCTTCGCATCGTGAGGGTGAAGGACTCCCATTTGGCCTCGTCGACGTCGGCGTTGAAGGAACTGGGGCGGCCGAAGTCCTCCGCCTTGCGGGCCAGGGTCTCCCACAGCGTCCAGCCGCCGTCGCGCTTGTCGCGGATCAGCTCGGGGGCGGTGTCGTCATCGCCGTACGTGCTGTCGGCGGTCATCGAGCCGAGCGTGATGAACGCGTAGTCCTCCGGGCCGAGGTCGTAACCACCGTTGCTGCCGTTCTGCTGGAACTCGATCCGTGACGCGCGCCGGTCACCGATGTCCCCGACGAAGTCCACGTTGGTCACCGTCACGCCGTACTCGATGCGTACACCGCGGCTCTCCAGCCACTTCTGCACCGGGCGGACCAGGGAGTCGTACTGGTTGAGACGGGTGCGCCGCACTCCGGCGAGAGTGTGGATCCGCGGGAACTCCTGCATGAAGCGCAGGAAGTACCGCTTGAGTTCGATGGCGCTGTGCCAGTTCTGGAAGGCGAAGGTGGTGCGCCACATGGCCCAGAAGTTCGTGTCGAAGAAGTGCTGTGAGAAGAAGTCCTCGATCCGGCGGGGGCCGATCACGGACTCCGGGAGTGCCAGAAGGCGGGCCAGGTCGACCCGGTCACGCGTGTTGAACCCGAGTTGAGCCGCGTCGAGGATGGAGTGATCACCGGCGATGAGCCGGGCCTTGGCGCCGGTGACGGTCTGCCGGTTGAACTCCCGCGTCTCCTGCAGCACGGAGACGTTCTCGTCGTCCAGCGTGGGGATGGTCTCCAGCAGGTTCCAGAGGCAGACGTACGCCTCCTCTTCCAGCATCCGCCCGCCACGCGTCACATAACCCGTTTCCGGGCCACCGCCGCCGTCCAGGGAACCGCCGGCGATGGGGAGTTCCTCCAGGATGTGGATGTTCTCGCCCTGGAGGCCGCTGTCACGGATCAGGAACACCGCTGCCGCGAGTGCTCCGATGCCGCCGCCGACCAGATAGGCCCGGGTGTGCCGTGCTGTGTCCATGTGCTGGTTCCCCTTTGATGCCGCCCAGAGCGCTGGGACCGATGCGTCGGAGCCCGCTCCGCCTGATCGACAGGTGTGCGGTCCGATGCTGGATCCCCAGCCAACGCCACGAGAGTCACCGCCGTCGTGGGCTGTCCGGTACCCAGGTCCAGGGACCTTTGTCCCTCGGAGCGAAGGGGGTGCCGGGGTGATGGCCTGGGGGCAGAGGGCGGGCAGGACCATCAGCCGTTCACTCCTCCCACCTGCGGGACCAATGGCCCTCCTTCTGGTCCCGGCGGGCCCTCCAGCCCGGCTCGAACCCGCATCAGGATGAGGGCAGACGGCGATCCGGCCGTGCTCTGAAGTGGCGAGACGCACCGGCAGGCCTGAGGACCACGGCCGCCAGCGACGCTCTCGCCCGCCAATCGAACCGAGGCACGCCATGCCCGTCCTGATCATTACTGTCGTGGTCCTGCTCCTCCTGCTGATCTGTGCGATGGCCGTGAAGATCGTCAAGCAGTACGAGCAGGGAGTGTTGTTCCGGCTCGGCCGGGTGCTGGGCGAGCGCAAGCCCGGTCTGCGGCTGATCATTCCGTTCGTCGACGTCCTGCACCGGGTGTCGCTGCGGATCGTCACCATGCCGATCCAGTCGCAGGGCATCATCACCCGCGACAACGTCAGCGTCGATGTGTCCGCGGTCGCTTACTTCCGGGTGGTCGACCCGGTGAAGTCCGTCGTCGCCATCGAGAACGTGTACGCGGCGATCGACCAGATCGCGCAGACCACGCTGCGCAAGGTCGTGGGACAGCACACCCTGGACGAGACGCTGTCCGAGACGGACACGATCAACCTGGACATCCGCGAGATCCTCGACGTCACGACGGTCGAGTGGGGCGTCCAGGTGACGCTGGTGGAGCTGAAGGACATTCAGCTGCCCGACAGCATGAAGCGGGCGATGGCCCGTCAGGCCGAGGCCGAGCGGGAGAAGCGCGCGAAGATCATCAACGCTGAGGGCGAGTCGCTGGCCGCCGCGGCCCTCGGTGACGCCTCGGACGTGATGATGGCCCACCCGCTGGCCCTGCAACTGCGCAACCTCCAGAGCCTGGTGGAGATCGGCGTGGACAAGAACACCACCGTCGTCTTCCCGGCCCCGCTGATGAGCACCATCGGTGAACTCGGCTCCTTCCTCGCCCGTGAGACCGCGGCGGCGATCCCGGTCGTCCCGCCGACGGCCAGGAACACGGAAGCGGAACCTGCCACCGAGCCCGCGTTCGTGGACATCACGACAGCCGACACCCCGGCCGTCTCCTCCAACGGCGTTCCTCGCGCGATCAGCAAGTAGTCCGCCGACCGCGACCGTGTTCAGAAGTGAGGAAGATCCGTGCCTGAGATGACCAACAACCCGCCGGCTGACAACGATACGAAGTCCGACCTTCCAAACCAGGAACCGAGGAAGGGGATGTTCGGACTGCCGACCGCGACCGCGCTCGTCATCGGTTCCGTGATCGGTACCGGGGTGTTCGCCCTGCCGACCGCACTGGCTCCGTACGGGCCGATCAGCCTGGTCGCGTTCGTGCTGGTCACCGTCGGCGCGCTGGCACTGGCCTTCACGTTCGGTGCGCTGTCCAAACGGGTGCGGGGATCCGGCGGCCCCTACGTCTACGCCCGGGACGCCTTCGGCGACTTCGCCGGCTTCCTCAACGCGTGGTCCTACTGGATCACGGCGTGGGCGGGCAACGCGGCCATCGTCGTGGCCTGGGTCGGGTACGTGGAGGTGTTCTGGAACACCGGCCACGCCAAGACCTGGTCGATCGTCATCGCCATGGTCGGACTGTGGATACCGGCGGTCATCAACCTCTCCGGTATCCGGAACATGGCGGTCACCCAGATCGTCACCACCGTGCTGAAGTTCGTCCCACTGCTGTTCATGGCCACCGTCGGGCTGCTGTTCATCAAGGCTCACAACTTCGGCGCCTTCAACGCCAGCGGCACCTCCGCCGGTGCCGCGATCTCCGCCGCCGCGGCCATCGCCCTGTTCAGCTATCTCGGGATCGAGACCGCATCGGTGGCCGCAGGACGGGTACGGGACCCGCAGCGCAACGTGGGCCGGGCAACGATCCTCGGCACCGTCGGCTGCGCGGTCGTCTACATCCTGGGCACGGTGACGGTGTTCGGCACCGTCTCCAACGCGGCTCTGCAGAAGTCGGCCGCGCCGTTCACGGACTCGGCGGATGCCATCTTCGGCGGCCGATGGGCCGGCCAGTCCGTTGCGGTCGCCGCGATCGTCTCCGGACTGGGCGCCCTGATCGGCTGGACCCTCATCGTCGCCGAGATGCCGATGGCCGCGGCCAAGGACCGCCTGTTCCCGGCCGCCTTCGGTCGCACCCGTAAGGGCGTCCCGGCATTCGGGATCATCAGCTCGACGCTGCTCGCCTCCGTCCTGACCGCCGTCAGTTACAGCCAGTTCGAGAAGGTCTTCACCACCCTCGTCCTGCTGTCCGTGGTCACCGCCGTGATCCCCTACATCTTCAGCGCCGGCGCCCAGCTGTACTGGCTGCTCACCCGCGGGCGCCAGACCCGGTGGCCGCACCTGTTCCGCGACTGCGGGGTGTCCGCCGTCGCCCTGGCCTTCTCGTTCTGGTCCCTCGCCGGCAGCGGCTACCAGGCCGTCTACTACGGGCTGTTCTGCCTGCTCCTCGGTCTGCCGGTCTACATCTGGCTCAAGGCCGCACGCAACGAGTACGGCGAGACCCCCGTCATCCCGGACGGTGAGCCCTCCGTCGCAGGCACAGTCCCGCTCCCACCCGCGGCTCCGGCGGACACCCCAGTGGGGCACACGACGTGACCCGGCCCCTGACCCCTTCCGGAACCGGCGCCCGACCTTCGCCGCACATCAAGGAGACCACCATGACCCGCACCCTCGGTGTGCATTCCGAAGTCGGCCCGCTGCGCGAGGCCATCGTCCACCGCCCCGGGCTGGAGCTGAACCGCCTAACGCCCGGCAACTGCGACGAACTGCTCTTCGACGACGTGCTGTGGGCCGCCAAGGCCCGCGAGGAGCACGACACCTTCGTCCAAGTACTCCGCGACCGCGGCACGACGGTCCACCACTTCGACCAACTCCTCGCCCGGACGCTGGAGCGCCCGGAGGCACGGGCCTTCGTTCTGGACCGCATCTGCACCCCGGAACTGGTGGGCCCGACCCTGGCGACACCCCTGCGACGGCTCGCCGACGAGGCGGACCCGGAGACGCTGGCCGAACTGCTCATCGGCGGAGTGACCCGCGCCGACCTGTCGCCCCTGCGGGTGCGCAGCCTGCGCTGGCAGAGCCTGGAACTGGACGACTTCGTCCTCGCGCCGCTGCCCAACACGCTGTTCCAGCGCGACAACTCGGCCTGGATCTACGGAGGCGTCACGATCAACCCGATGGCCAAGGCCGCCCGGCAGCGCGAGTCCCTGCACAGCCGTGCCGTGTACACGTTCCACCCGTTGTTCGCGGACGCGACCTTCCCGGTGTACTACGGCAACGACGACACCAACCACCAGCCGGCCACCCTCGAAGGCGGCCACATTCACGTCCTGGGCCGAGGTGTCGTCCTGATCGGGATGGGGGAGCGGAGCACTCCGACGGGCGTGGAGATCCTGGCCCGCGAGCTCTTCCGCAGCGGACGGGCCAGCACCGTGATCGCCGTCCAGCTCCCCAAATCGCACGCCTTCATGCACCTGGACACCGTGCTGACGATGATCGACGTCGACACCTTCGTCCGCTATCCCTACCTCGACCCGAAGGCCCTGCGTACCTGGGTGATCGTCCCCGCCGACCCGCAGGAGACCGTCGAGCACGACACCGGCGGCCTGCACGTCGAGCAGCGCGACGACCTGTTCGCCACCATCGCCGACGCCCTGGGCCTGGACAAGATCAGGGTGCTGTCCGCCGATGAGGACGCTCGGGCGGCCGAACGCGAGCAGTGGGACGACGCCAACAACTTCCTCACCGTCGCACCCGGGGTCGTGGTCGGCTACGAACGCAACACCGTGACCAACGCGATGCTCCGGGACAACGGCATCGAGGTCATCAGCATCCCTGGCAGCGAACTGGGCCGCGGTCGGGGCGGCGCACGCTGCATGACCTGCCCCACCCAGCGCGACGGAATCTGACCCACCCCGCGACCCGTGCCCCGGCGAATCCGCCACCATCCACGATCAGCCCCCTGTGAGGACTTCCCCATGCCTACGTCGACGCCCACGACCGCCACCCACCACCGGCCCGGCTCCCTCCTGAAGGAACTCGATCTCGACAAGTCGGGATTCCTGGCGCTGATCACCGCGGCCGGGCAGCTCAAGGCAGCCAAGGCGAACGGCTCCGAGCGCCCCCAGCTGGAGGGCAGGAACATCGCGCTGGTCTTCGAGAAGAGCTCCACGCGCACCCGCTGCGCGTTCGAGGTCGCTGCTCACGACCAGGGCGCACATGTCAGCTACCTGGGCCCGGAGGGATCCCACATCGGACGTGAGGAGTCGATCCGTGACACCGCCCGGGTGCTGGGCCGGATGTTCGACGGTATCGAGTTCCGCGGATTCGCCCAGGACACCGTGGAGGAACTGGCCGACCACGCCGGCGTCCCGGTGTGGAACGGGCTCACCGACGAATGGCACCCGACCCAGATGCTCGCCGACGTCCTCACCATGACCGAACACCATGCCGGCCCCGTCGAGGAGATCGCCTACTGCTTCCTGGGCGACGGCCGCAACAACGTGGCCCGCTCCCTGCTGATCACCGGGGCACTGCTCGGCATGGACGTCCGCATCGCCGCACCGCGCGACCTGTGGCCCCCGGACGACGTGATCGCTGAAGCGGACCGGCTCGCGGTGACCAGCGGGGCACGGGTGATGGTGACCGAGGACGTCGAGCAGGGCGTGGCGGGCGCTGACTTCGTCTACACCGATGTCTGGGTCAGCATGGGGGAGTCGGACGAGCAGTGGAGTACCCGCATACCGCAACTGCTGCCCTACCGGGTCACCGAGAAGGTGCTGCTGGCCTCCGGCAAGCCCGACACGAAGTTCCTCCACTGCCTGCCGTCCGTCCACGATCGCAGCACGCAGCTCGGCCGGCGGCTGTTCGACCGCTTCGGCCTCGACGGGGCGGAAGTCACCGACGAGGTCTTCGAGTCGCCGCGCTCAGTGGTCTTCGACCAGGCCGAGAACCGCCTGCACACCATCAAGGCCGTCCTCGTCGCCGCGCTGGGTGCCTGAGATGCGCATCGTGGTCGCGATCGGCGGCAATGCACTGCTGCGGCGCGGTGAGAGGCCCGATGCCACCGTGCAGGTCGACCACATCCGAGCCGCCGCCCAGGCACTCGCGCGGCTGGCACTGCAGCACCAGCTGATCATCTGCCACGGCAACGGTCCCCAGGTCGGGATGCTCTCCCTGGAGAGCGAGAACGACCGCGAACTGACGCACCCGTACCCGTTCGACGCACTGGTCGCGCAGACCCAGGGCATGATCGGTTACTGGCTGGCCCAATCGCTGCGCAACGCGGGGGTGACCAAGCCGGTCATGAGCCTGGTCACCCAGACGCTCGTCGACCCGTCGGACCCCGCCTTCGCGACCCCGACGAAGTTCGTCGGGCCGGGATACCCGCACCGGCAGGCCCAGCAGCTCGCCGACCGGCACGGCTGGACGATCGCAGTGGACGGCGACCGATGGCGCCGGGTCGTCGCCTCACCCGAACCACTGCGGATCATCGAGCAGGAATCGATCGACCTGTTGCTCGACCACGAAGCGATCGTCATCTGCGGGGGAGGCGGCGGTATCCCGGTCACCCAGGACGGTACCGGTCAGTTGCAGGGTGTCGAGGCGGTGGTCGACAAGGACGCTACGGCCGCTCTTCTCGCGGTGGCCGTCAAGGCCGACCGACTGCTGATCCTGACGGACGTGCCCGCGGTGATGGAGGGCTTCGGCACCCCGCAGGCCACCCCACTGCGTCGGCTGGCCCTGGACGGTTTGGCAGCGCTGCACTTCCCCGCAGGCTCCATGGGACCCAAGATCGCGGCTTGTCGGCACTTCGTCGGGGCCACCGGCAGAACAGCCGCCATCGGATCGCTCGACGACGCCGCGGCGGTACTCACGGGCGACGCCGGAACGGTCGTCGTCCCCGGCGATTCTTCGGATACGAGCAGCGGGATGACGGCCGGGGCGGACGCGGCAGCCGTGCGCTGATGACCTCCGCCGGCCCGGCTGCTGAGCTGGGCCGGCGGAGGTGCCGTGCCCCAGGCTGCCCACGGTCAGCAGCTGTGCCCCGGCCGCAGCCCGTTGAGCGTGCGCGGCTCCGGGTGACCGACGGGGTCAACGGACGTGAATCCGGCGTCCGGTGATCCGGTCCGGGGCGATCCGCACCCACATGGCGCGGTCGCCGCCGGCCCATGGCCCGCTGTGGGTCCGTTCGATGAGGTGCCGGACAGTGTCCGGGTCCGTGACATGTTCGGCGTTGCCGACGACGAGCACGCTCCATCCCTGGCTCAACGCCTCGTCGATGTGATCCACCTCGAAGGCGACCCGGGCCCCGATGGACAGTGCGGGCGCGGATCCCGGCGATGTTCTGAAGACCAGCGACCCGTCCGCCATCTGGTAGTTGACGGGGACGATGGCGGGACCGTCGTCCCCGGTCACGGCAACGCGTCCCACCCCGTGCGTGGACAGCCGTGCTCGGCATTCTTCCGGCGTCATCTCCACCAGTTCCGGATGGCGCGCCGCCTTTCCGAGGCCGGGTGGCAGATCCGTGCCGCCCCCGCGCAGCTCGGACACCGTGGTCTGCAGCGCGTCGGCGAGGCTGAGGAGGAGGACCGCGCTGGGGACTGCGGTCGGCTGTTGCTCCAGGTACTCCAGATAGGGCGTGGCCATACCTGCCAGGTCGGCCACCTGTTCGCGGGTGAGGCCCAGTTGCTCGCGACGCAATGCCATGCGCCGTCCCATGTCTCCGACAGGCCGGTGACTGACGGAAGCGGCGTCTGTTCTCGTCTGCTGGTTCATGGCCAATCGCTTCCCTGGTGATGTCGGTGGGTCCCCGGGTTCGGTGTCAGTTCCGGTGTCAGCTGTCGTCCTCCGGACCGCCCACCGATACGGAGGCGCCGTGGTTCACGCCGAAGGGGCCGTACAGGTCGAGCAGCCGGGTGCGCGTGGCGTTGAGCCGGTCTCCGATGACCGCGGCGCAGAGCAGGACGAACTCATGTCCCAGAGCGGGATCGGCGGAGCACAGGTCGCGGACCGCCGCCGCCGGGAACTCGGTGGCCCGCACGGCGGTGTGCGCCTGGGCGCCGAGTTGCCACCGGAACGGCGGGAACAGCCAGGACCAGCCGAGGAGTTCGCCCGCCGAGACGGTCTGCACCACGGCTGCCTGCCGTCCTGGGACGTGCAGGTCCAGGTTCACCTCGCCGCGGTCCAGGACCCAGAAGCGTTCAGCGGCCTGGTCGGCGTCGAAGATCCGTGCGCCCGCGGGAAAGGCGACCGGTCTGGACAGCGCCATCAGTCGGTCACGGTGTGCGGTGGTCAGCGTGTCAAGAATGGAGTGTGTCATGGACATCGCACTGTCCGTTTCCGCGGCTCCGCGGTCTTCGACGTGTGCAGGCGTGGTCGCGCTTCGCCGCTTTGGTCGACCGTCGTTCCTGCCTGCCCTCTCATCCTCACCCCGGGGCGCGGACGTGGGCAGGGGCCGAACGTCCTCAGCCGGCGGCAGGGCGGCCCGGGTACGACGCTGTTGCAAGCTGGTCACGGAAGGTGACGATCCCCCCGCCCCGCCCGCACCGCCCCTTCAGTCTTCGATGGGCTCACAGGTGGTCTCACCGCCACCGCACCCCATCCCGCCCGCGGGCAGCTGGAGGGTGCGGGAGGTTCCCGGGGCGAGGGTGAGGGCGCGGCCCGCGAGCCGGATGCGGACGGGAGGCTCGTCGGACGGCGGAACGTTGATGCTCAGGCTTCCGGCGTGCATGGTCAGCCCGATGCCCCAATGGCTTCGGTAGCGGATGGAGAGGCCGTATTCCGACAGTTCCGGGAGCGGCGCCGGGTCGAGTGACAGCTCGTCCTCGCGGAGTTCCAGTCCGGTCAGACCGCGCTGGACGAGGTCGAGCGTGCCGGCCATGGCGCCCAGGTGGATGCCCTCGGCGGTGGTGCCGCCCTGAAGGTCGGCAACGTCGCCTGTGAGCGCTTCCTGGCAGTACTTCCAGGCACCGGCTCGGCGGGCCCGGGCCAGTACCCATCCGTGGACCAGCCCGCTGAGGGTCGAACCGTGGCTCGTTCTGCGCAGGTAGTAGTCGACGGTCGTGCGCCAGGTGTCGTCGTCGAGTCCGTACCCGAGGCGTCGGAAGAGCGTGGTGAGTTCGGCCGGTGAGAAGAGGTAGCCGAGCATCAGTACGTCGGCCTGCTTCGACGCCTGGTACCCGTTGACGGTGTCGCCCTCGGCCTCCAGGATCCGGTCGAGGCGCCGGATGTCGCCGTGCCGGGCACGGTAGCCGTCCCAGTCCAGTTCGGCCAGGTCGCCATAGCCCTCGAACTGGCTGATGATCCCGCGATGGAAGGGCACCCGCAGCCGGTGCGAGACGTCCTCCCAGAGTTTGAGTTCTCCCGTGTCCAGCCCGATGCGCTCGAACAGCGCCTGGCGGCGTGGGGCCGGCAGGCTCGCGGCGAGTTCCAGAGCGCGGGTCAGGACCCAGGCGGCGGTCACATTGGTGTACGCGTTGTCGTCGAGGCCTGGCTCTGCGGCACCGGGATACGCGTCGTGGTATTCGTCCGGGCCGACCACGCCGCGGATCCGGTAACGGCCGTATTCCTTGTCCCAGACCGCCCTGTCCGCCCAGAAGCGGGCGATCTGCAACAGCATCTCCGCGCCCGCCGTGTGCAGAAACTCGGTGTCCCCGCTGGCCTGGCAGTACTGCACGACGTTGTAGGCGATCGCCGAACCGACATGGTGCTGGAGGCGTGAGTGATCGGGCAGCCACCGTCCCGACCGGGGATTCAGGTGCAGTGTCTGGGTCTCCTCGCGGCCGTCGCTTCCGCTCTGCCACGGATACATGGCGCCGGTCCGGCCGGCCGCGGTCGCCGACCGGCACGCCTGGCCCAGCCGCCGGTAGCGGTAGGACAACAGGGCCCGGGAGACCTCCGGGAGATGCAGGTTCAGAAAGGGCAGGACGAACAGTTCGTCCCAGAAGACATGGCCGCGGTAGGCCTCGCCGTGCAACCCGCGGGCCGGCACGCCTGCATCGAGATCGGCGGTGTGCGGGGAGAGCGTCTGCAGCACATGGAACAGATGCAGCCGCAGCACCTCTCCGGCCTCGCCCGGCACCTCCAGCTCCGCCCGCTGCCACAGGCGCTCCCACGCGGCTTCGTGGGACGCGAGCAACGTGGTGAAGTCGCCGGCCCGCCGCACCCGGCCGATGGCCGCGTGCAGCGGATCGCTGATCGCCGGATCGCGCGACGTGTGCAGGCCGACGGTCTTCTCGACGACGACAGGGGCGTCGGGCGCGATCGGCAGCCTCAGCGCATGGGTGGCGGTGCGGTCCCCTGCGACGAGCCGTACCGAGGTGGGGATGCTGCCGGCCACCTGGGTTCGGGCGGCCAACGCGATGAGGATGTCGGAGGTGGTGGTGCGGCACTCCAGCCACACGGTGTCCGGCGCGGTGACCCCGGTGTGCCAGCGGCCGAGGTGCCGGCCGTTCAGATCGCGATAGCGGTCGACGCCCGAGTTGGTGACATCGCCGTCGAGGGCGGATTCCACCTCCAGCTCGCCTGCCCAGCCCTCGGCGGTGAACTCGGTTCGCAGGGCGGCCAGATGTGGATCGCCCATGTGCACGAGTCGGGACTGCACCACGGTGATCCGGCGGCCCCGCACGTCACACAGCCGCATCCGTCGCGTCAGCGTTCCCTGGCGCAGATCCAGGACCTGTCGGTACTCCAGCAGCGAACCGTCGTCGGGGGAGAACCAGGGGCCGGGCGCGGTGCCGCCGTCGGGATCCGGGTCGGAGGCCGCGTCACGGGCGCGAAAGCGCAGCGGCAGCCAGTTCGGCAGGTTGACGATGTCCTCGTTCTCGACCGTACGTCCGGATATGTTCGAGGTCAGCCGGTTGTAACAGCCCGCCGCGTAGGTCCCCGGATAGTGCGCGGTGCCCGCCGCCACCTCGGGCGCGGCGCCGCGGGTGGCGAAGTAGCCGTTGCCGAGGGTGCACAGCGATTCGCGCAGCCGCTCCTGCGCTGGGTCGTATCCCTCATAGTTCCAGGTCCGGTCCGGCATCGTCAGCTTCCTCCACCGATCAGCAGTTCGGCCAGGTCGCGGACCACGATGCTCGCGCCGTGTTCGCGCAGATCGGTGGCGCTGGTCGGTCCCGCGGTGCGGTCGACGCCGACCACCAGGCCGAAGCCGCCCCGGCGGCCCGCTTCCACGCCCGCCAGAGCGTCCTCGATCACGGCCGCTTCCGCCGCGGGTACGCCCAGGCGACGGGCGGCTTCCAGGAACAGTGCAGGGTCGGGTTTTCCCGCCAGTTTCAACCGGGCGGCCTCCTTGCCGTCCACCACGGTCCGGAACAGGTCCTGTACGCCCGCGCCCGCCAGGAGTTCGGGCGCGTGGCGGGAGGCGGATACGGCGGCGCAGGGCACACCGGCGGCACGCAGCGCGTGCAGTACCCGCACGGTGCCCGGCCAGGCGGCGATGCCACCTGACCGCAGCTGCCGCGTGAACAGTTGCTCCTTGCGGGCGGTGACCGCCTGCACGGTACTCGTTCCGGGCGGGTCGTCGGGATCGCCCAGGGGAAGCCGCAGGTCGCGCGAGGCGAGGAAGGCGGCCGCGCCGTCGAGGCGGCTCCTACCGTCGACGTAGCGCCGGTAATCCTCCACCGGGTCGAACGGGCGGTCGTCTCCCGCTGCCCGCAGGCAGGCGTCGAATGCGGTCTGCCAGGCGGCGGCGTGCACCCGGGCCGAGTCGGTGATGACCCCGTCGGTGTCGAACACCACGGCCCGGACCGACTGCAGGATCGGCAGCATCGGCGTCGCTGACGCGTCGGCGTTCTCCTTCGTCCGGGAGCGCAGCCGTCGCGCGGCGTCGTGGCCCGCCGTCGTCACAGCCGGGCCGCGACGTAGGTGGTGAGGTCCAGCAGGCGGTTGCTGTAACCCCACTCGTTGTCGTACCAACCGAAGACTTTCACCAGGTCACCCTGCGCCTGGGTGAGCCCCGCGTCGACGATGCACGACGCCGGGTCGCCGATGATGTCGCGCGAGACGATCGGCGCGTCGGTCACTCGCAGGACGCCTCGCAACGTCCCCTCGGCGGCCTCCGTGAATGCCGCGTTGACCTCCTCGGAGGTGACGTCCTGCCGGAGCAGCACCGTCAGGTCGGTCAGGGACCCGTCCTCCACCGGAACCCGTACCGCGATGCCCTCCAGGACCCCGGCCAGTTCGGGGAGCACGATGCCCACTGCGCGGGCGGCGCCCGTGCTGGTCGGGATGATGCTCACGGCGGCGGACCGGGCGCGCCGCAGGTCCTTGTGGGGGCCGTCGAGCAGTGCCTGGTCGTTGGTGTAGCCGTGGACGGTGGTCATCATGCCCTTGATGATCCCGAAGCGTTCGTGCAGAACGTGGACCATGGGTACGACGCAGTTGGTGGTGCAGGACGCGTTCGAGACGATGTGGTGCCGGCCGTGGTCGTAGTCGGTCTCGTTGACGCCCATGACCACGGTGAGGTCCACGTCCTTGGCCGGCGAGGAGATCAACACCTTGCGAGCCCCGGCCTTCAGATGCAGCGATGCCTCGTCGCGGGTCCGGAAGCGGCCAGAGGACTCGATGACGATGTCCACCCCGTAGGTACCCCAGGACAGTTCCGACGGATCGCGGACCGCGGTCACCACGATGCGCCGGCCGTCGACCGTGATCGACTCCTCGTCGTGGCTGATCGCCCGTCCGAGGCGTCCGAAGGTCGAGTCGAACTCCAGCAGGTGGGCCAGTGTCGCGGCCGGGGCGATGTCGTTGATGGCCACCACCTCGACCGGGGCGGTGCCGGCGTCTGCCCGGTCCAGGACACAGCGCAGGTAGTTGCGCCCGATGCGGCCGAATCCATTGATGCCTACACGTATGGCCATGATGACGTCTCCTCGTTCGGTCGGTGATGGTCCGTCGTGTCCCGCCGGGTCGTGCGACGTGGCTGGACGCAACGGTGCTGGGCGGGTGCCGGGTGGGGGTCAGAGCAGCCAGCGGTGGTCGCGGACGACCGGCAGTCGCGTCCGGATCCGGCCGAGGCCCCAGACGGTGCCGGCGGAGGCGACGGCGAGCGCGATCATGACGGCCGCGTACAGCAGGTGGTAGTCGACGAGCGGGTTGCTGGACATGCTCAGCGTTCCGTCGGAGCCGTGCCGGGCCGGCGGCCATTCCGCCATCCACATCAGCGCCATCATGGCGGTGCCCCTTCCGGGATCTGGAGGACGGACGCGGCAACCGCGTCCGCTCTCAATGTGCCGTCGCCGGGAGCGGGAGCGCAGGGGCCCGCAGTCCCGACGACCGGGCCGAACGTCCCTACTCCGAGGGCCCGTTCAGCCGACCGGGTACGTTGATTCCGACCTGTTCGGTGCTGGCGTCGAGGCGCGGTTCGTCGTCACACCGGACGCCGGCCCCACTCGGGAGCGGTCAACGCCCAGGCCCTTTCCCATTCCGTCATGCGCCGCCGATCGGCACCCCGGCGGACCAGTCCGCGCACCATGACGATCGCGAATGCCGCGCAGCCGGCGCCCAGCGCACCACCGACCAACGTCATCGACGTGAGCTCTTCGCCGGCCACGGGCGCCGGGACCTGCCGGCCGGTCCGGTCCAGCCACACCGTGGTCCTCGAACCGCGCAGACTTCCGGCATCTGCTTGCACCGCACCGGTCCCCGTGGTTCCGGCGGCGGCGGTCCAGCGCACCTTGACGTCATAGTGCACAGTGCCGCCGCCCGGTCGCGGAACCGCCTCCGGCGCGTTCTCCAGCAGGACCGCAGCCACGGGATGCCGCGACGCCCGCTGCTCCTTCGAGGCCTGGAGTGCGGCGGTGTGGGCCGCGCGCCCGGCGGTGAAGGCGGCCGCGGGCAGAAGGAGCAACAGCGCAAGTGCCGTTGCCAGGTTCACCCAACTCTCGATCACGTCCGAGCGGCGGCACAGCGGATTGCTCCGCCGCTGCCGCCACCACAGTTGCTTCTTCACGGTGACGCGACCTCCTTGACCAGTTCGCGTGCGACACCGCGTGCCCACAGCCGGATCTGCTCCGGGTCGCGGAAGTCTCCGCCCCGGCCGGACTTGACGATCATGCGGGCGATCCGGCCCTTGGCGCCGTCCTGCAGGCAGCCGCCGAACGTGACGTGTCCGCGGGCCTTGAGACGGTCGACGAGGCGCTGGACACCTGACACCGGAGGGAGGATGCGTTCGCCGGCTGTGGCGTCGAGAGGTCCGCTGCTGAACAGCCAGACGGGCCGCTCGGTCAGATCCGCCTCGTGGTGCCCGGCGAAGCGGACCGCCTCCCGCCGCCACCGGCCCGCGTACAGGGCGCTGCCGAGGACAACAGCGTCGTAGGAGCCGACGCTCTCCACTTCACCGACAGCCCGGGCCTTCGCCGCCAGACCCTGCTCACGCAGCGCCTCGGCGATCATCGTGGCGATGCCCGCGGTGGAGCCGTTCTTCGATGCATACGCGACGAGTACGCGTTCGGTCATCACAGGTCTCCTGACAGCTTTCACAGCCGGCGAATTCGGTGCGGCGCGGCAGCGCGTTCCGTCCCCGAGCCCGCCGGTGGCCGGCGGACCGGCTCCGTTCCAGCCTGAAGGCCGTGAACCCGCTGGGGGAGGGGCCGCAGGGCCCGGCCAAGGGCCCGACCGGCCCCATGAACCCTGGCCATCACGCGGCGGTGGCGGCGATGTTCACAGGGTTGGGCCTTGGTGTTCATCGTTCGGCTGGTCGGGCGGTCCGGGCGACCAGCAGGCCCGTCCGACCGGCCCAACATGACTTACACTTGAAGAGTTCTTCAATTTGGCATTTAACGGACTGCTTAATGGATGAGGATCGACTGGCGAGGTGTGACGAGGCCCTTCATCGATGTGAGGTGTGAACAGGTCGACTCGCGTGGCGTGAGGGCAGCGGCTGGGGGACCGGAACGCTGCCCAGCGTTCGTGGCGGAGCTCGGCGTAAGCGAAGGCTGCAGAAGGTGGGAGATGGGACGTTGCCAAACGTGCAGATTCCGCTTTATGAGGCGAAAGCGGAGTTCTTTCGAATGCTGGGGCATCCGGTACGCATCCGTGTGCTGGAGCTCCTCCAAGCTGGGCCCATGCTGGTTCGGGATCTCCTGGCCGCAATTGAGGTCGAGCCGTCGAACCTTTCGCAGCAGTTGGCTGTTCTACGACGTTCGGGGATCGTGGTCGCCAGCCGTTCGGGGGCAACCGTGAACTATGAGTTGGCGGGCGCCGATGTGGCGGATCTGCTGCAAGCCGCACGGCGGACCCTGGGGCAGTTGCTGGCGGGCCAGGAGGGACTGCTGGCAGAACTTCACGCGGACCAGGGAGCGGATGACGCAGTCAACGGGGATCAGGTCATCCGGTGAAGCGTCGTGGCGCGACGTCCGGTACCGCGCCCCGGGTGCCGTGGCCGTTGGCGAACTCACCACAGTCGATCACGCGATCAACTACCGCCACCATCAGAGGGCTGGGGCATTGCCGCGACGGTTCGGTGCAGCGGCTCGGCAATGCTCCGTGTCATGGTCCGGTGACCAGGGTTACGTCCGCGTGCCGGGAGGCGGATCCGGCACGAGTCGTGGCGATGAGGCCTCCGCGACCCGCCCGGTGTCGCGGATCCCGCGCAGCAGGATCATCCAGGCCCTTACCCGTCGATCGATGGTGCGCCTTGCACGTGGTGCAGCGGCCACCCCGCATTGCCGGAGCGGGGGTTCTCCTGCGGGGCGGCCGCCGTTCGTGGGTGTCAGGTCGAACCAGGCGGGCGCAGGAAGTTGGCCCTCTGGGGTGGTCCGTTGGCCACCTGAATCTACGAGACTCGTTAATTGCCAATGTTAGCAACTATAGAGCCTGTGTAGAGCGGGGACGCGCAAGCTGTGCCTGCGGTGGGACCGTAATGCAGGGGCAGGCACCGCTAGGCGGCATGTTGCGGGCGGTAGGGCCCATTTCCCCGCCCGGGCCACAGGTTGGCCACAGCATGACAGGTGAGCGTTTCTTCGGCGGAACCGCTTCCAGCTGCTGCGCCGGTGGCCGTCACGCCGCCGTCCTTGGGTTCGGACCGAGGGTGAGGACGCCGAGCGCAACGCCGTCGTCGTCCACTACGGGCCACACGGCCAGTGACCTCTCGCGCATGGTGGCCTCGGCCTCGCTGAGGGGCATGTCTGAGAGGGCGAAGGGACTGCAGTCGTGGGGGATGTCGCGCACGCGGGTGGCCTCGGTATACCAGGGCTGGGCGCTGTGGGCGGTGAGCTGATCGCGGGTGACGATGCCGGCGCAGTGGCCCTCGTCGTCGCGGATGAGGACGTGGTCGGTGCGGGCGCCGTGGAGCACGGCGAGGGCTCGGTCGATGGTCGTGTGGTCGCTCACCTGTAGCTCGGGGGGCGCCATGGCGTCGGCGACGGTCGGGCGGGCGGCATCGGTCATGGTCGGCTCCGCAAGGTTCGGGCCCGCGGTCCGGTCAGGAGTGGCCGGGTGGCGAGGTCGTCAGGGTGGGATTGGTGGCACGGAGGTCTTGCAGGAGCTCGGCCTGGCCGGCCAGGACGCCGCTGAGGATGGTGCGGGCGACCGTCAGGAGCTCGGCCACCTGGGGGCTGGTGAGCCGGTAGTAGACGGTGGAGCCCTCCTTGCGGGTTGCCACGAGGTTCGCGCGGCGCAGCACGGCGAGTTGCTGGGAGAGGTGGGCGGCTTCGATTCCCACCTCGGGCAGCATTTCCGCCACCGCGTGTTCCCGCTGGCTGAGCAGTTCCAGCACGCGGATGCGGACCGGGTGGCCGAGGGTTTTGAAGAAATCGGCCTTGAGTTGGTACAGCGGGGCGCTCACGTGGGCCGCCTCCAGGGTTCCGGGGCCGGGTCCCGGCACATGGTCGGTGGATTCCGGGCAGCAACGGCGTGCGAGCACCCTGTCCCGACCCGGGCGAAGCAAGGAACTGATCTCTTGCCGACTTTAGCAATTCCGTGCGGTTCTCCTCGTTCAGGCGGCGCGCGAGGGCCCCGCCTGCCGCCGTCGGCCGGTTTCCGCGGGCTCCGGAGCCTGGGCAAGAGCCGTCAAAGCGACATCCAGGTCGGGGAAGACCCGGACACCGACCAGGGCATTCTCCGTCAGCAGCGGGGTGGGGCGACCTCGGAGCCCGCACAGCGCCAAGCCGGCGGGCGCTGCAGCGAGGATCGCGGCCTCTCCGTCCGGGCTCCAGCCCATCAGCCCGGACACGTCCAGCACCAGCGTTCCCGTGGTTCGCGCCCGGGCCCAGCCGACCGCTCCGGCGAAGCGGTCGGTAACGCGTCGGCCCAGATGGCCGTACAGATGCAGCACGCCGGTGCCGTTGCGGTCTTCGAAATTCCACTCCATGGCTACTTCCGCCCCCGTCGCTCACTGCTGGGGCTCGCACCCGCAGGGCCGGCGGTGGCCACCGCCGGCCCTGCTGCCAGGTGCCCGTCGCGAAACCGCCGCGCCCATGTGGAGGGGAGCCATCCCGGCCAGGGGTGATGTTGATCGAGGTCGCCTCCGGCTTGGCCGTTCTCATGGGGCGGCATCGCGTGAGCGCTCCGGCCCGCACGGCGTGCGGTGCTGGAGAACGGGGGCAGCATGCGGTCGTTCCCACACCGCGGACAGCGGCTGCTCGCGTCGAGGGCGGCGGGCCTGCAGCGCAGGGTGCAGGCGGGGCAGAACAGGACCGGAGCTTCGTCGCCGCGGATGGGTGTGATGCGCATCCGCCTCTTCATTCCATTCTTCATAGTTGCCAATCTTAGCAAGTGCTAAGGTTGTCATCTAGTGGCCGCTCCGGGGCCCTGACATCCGGAGCGGCCACTTCACCCACTGCACAGGTGCGCCGATGGCTGTTGCCGGTCCGTCGTTCCCCGCTACCGGGTGTGGGCGGAAAACAAGGGAGTTGCTGATGGGCGAGGGATTCAGGGCCGCTCTGCAGCGGCAGGCGGCCACGCTGTGTCAGGCGCTGGCTGATGCCGCCGAGGCGGGAGACGTGTGGATGGTCGCCGTGTACTCGGTCGACCTGGAGGAACTGCAGCGTCTGGGACGGACGCACGATGTCGAACTGCCGGTCCCGGTGCCGCCTGCCGCGGTGAGGCAGAGGTGATCTTGGTGTCGTGCCGCGGCTCGAGCTCCTCCTGCCACCCACCGCGGATCCCCGTGCCAGGGCCCGGGGCGAGGGGGATCTGGCGCCGAGCCATGACGTGGGCTCGTGCGCGACAGGAGGCGCGGGTATTCGGCCCGACCTGTTCCACCGCAGGCGATCCGGCCGTGGGAGCTCGCCCGCGCACCCTTGCGGCCTCGGCCGCCCCATGCCCACAGAGCGCTTCCCACATTGGAGCCCACCGATGACGCAAGCCCTGCCCAACCTGCTGCCCGTCTCTGCGGACATGGCCCGGTCCCTGCTGGCGTCCGACAGGGCCGGCCGGCTGACACGCTGCGATCCTGCCCTGGCGGCCATCCCGGTCCAGCATCACCTGCTCGACGACGGACAACTCATCCTGCGCGCGCAACGGCCCGCCCCGGCATCCCGGTTCGCCTTCCCCAGGCAGCTCACCTATCAGGTCGACCAGATCAACATGCGGGACCACACCGGATGGACCGTCATCGTCACCGGTCTCGCCGACCAGATCACCGGCACCCGCCTGAGGCACTACCGGGCGCGACTGGGTGCCACAGCAACGGTGCACGCCGAGCATTTCCTGCTCATCCACCCCCGGCGCATCACGGGATACCGCCTTACCCGCGACACCTGGTGACGGGTGCACTCCGGGTGCCGCACCGGTCGGCAGCGTCCAGCAGGGGGAATGCCCGATGACCCAGCCCCCTGCCCGAACGCGACCCGAGTACGGCCTTGAGGTGACGTTCCGCTGTCCGGCGTTCTCCACGGTGGCGGCGATCCTCGCCGTGACCGCAGGGGCGGCACTGGTCGCTGAGGACATCCATCCGGACACCGGTGCGCAGCGCGTGATGGTCGACACCGATGGTCCGCAGACCCTGCACCGCCTGCGCAACCTGCTGCGTGACCGGCTCGGCGACGACCTGATCCACCTGGCGGACCCCGTGTTCGAAGCGGCCGCCACCGGCAAGACCACGCAGCGACTGTGCGTGCCGGCCGCCTCTGAGCGCGATCGGGCCCTGCTGGACAGCACGGCGGACCGGCGCGTCATCGAGCACCTGCTCCTCCAACGCGGTGACGTGGACCGGTACACCGGCCGGGGTCGGCGCATCGCGCTGCTGTCCAACGCCTCCGCAGTCGCCGGCCTGGGTCCCCTGCCGGTCACCTGTGTGCTGCCCGCTCTGGAGTCCGCCGCGGTCCATTTGCGCCGTGCCACCGGCCTGGACATTCACCCCCTGCCGGTGGCGGCAGACACCCCTGGGGCCCTCGCCACGATCGCCACAGCTCTCGCACCCGGCTTCGCTGTCCTGTGCCTGATCCACACCCATCCCCTGTACGCCCATGCCGTCCGGGCGGCCTTGGAGGGCTCCTCGACCCCCGTCGTCGATGCCGTCTGCCACGCCCATGCCGTCGCCACCGCGGCAGCCGCGCTCAACGCCCTGGACCGCAAAGGGATTCCGCTGGACACGGCGCGGGTGGTGCTGTCCGGGCCCGAAGCCGGCTGCGAGTTGTCCGGTCTACTGCTGTCCGCGGGTATCCGTGACCTGACCATCGATACGTCCGGCTCACCTATCACGCCGTTTCCCGCTGATCTGGTGGTGGATCTATTCGGTCTGCCGGCACCCCGGGACGGGACTCCGGTCCTGCGTGCCTGCCCGCAGGAGCTCCCGCCTCTGCATGCGAGCACTCAGCAGCCACACCCCTTTCACGCACTGCCGGCCCTGCTCACCGTCGCTGCCCGCACCCGCCACTTGGGTCCGCACGGCCTGGTGAGCGCGGTGCGGGCGCTGGCCGCACGGGCTCCGGCAGGGGGCCTGCTGCCGCCGGTCGGGCAAGCCGGGCTGGTCCAGGCGCTGACGCTCGCGTTGCTGCCCGGCTCCTCGCACCCCACCGATGTCTGACCCCAGGGATCACACCCCTGGTCGCTCTCTACCCGTAAGGCGATGCGCATGCAGGTGACCCAGTCCGCCAAGCTGGCGAATGTCTGTTACGATATTCGCGGACCAGTGCTCCACGAGGCAATGCGGCTGGAGGCTGCGGGGCACCCCATCGTGAAACTCAACACCGGCAACCCGGCGGCCTTCGGCTTCGAGGCCCCGCCGGAGCCAGCCCTGACGAGTCGGTCCGGCGGTGGTTCAGGTGGTGGGTGTCAGACCGTTCTCCGGCCAGCCGGTGGTCCGCCACTCCTGCTGGCCGCTCGAGTCCTCAGCAGACACGGAATGGGCTGACAAGGCCGCGGCCAGGTCGTAGTGGATGGTCACCGGCGGATGCGATTCGCCGGGGACGACCAGCCCGTCGGCGGGGATCGCAGCGAGTTCCAGCGGCCGGCCGGCGGCAGCGAGGCGGCGGCCCGCTTCGGTCACGGCCTCCTGCCCCGCTGCTGACCATCCCTGCAGGAGAGCCAGGTCGAGAATCACGGGGCCGGCGCCTCGGGCCTGCACCCAGCCCACCGCTCCGCCGAAACGTGAGACGGAGTCAGCGCCCAGGAAGCCGGAGACGGACAGGAGCCCCAGACCCTCGAGGGTGGTGTAGTGCCATTGGATGGTCATGTTCTGTTTCTCGCTCTTCCTTCTTCGATGTGACCGCTGCGGGCCGGGCTTCTACAGCGGCAGGGTGATCCACATGTTCTTCCCGCCTCCGTCGGCGTCGGGACGCACCGTGCAGGTACCCCCGAGCTCGGCGGTCAGCTCGGCGATCATCGCCAGGCCACCACCGGCGACGGCGAACTCGACCAGGTCCGGCTGATGGGGATGACGGTCGTGGACCGCGAAGGCCAGAACATCCGCCCCGGCCGCGTACGTGACGGTGGCCTGCGGGGACGCCGTAGCGGCGTGCCGGACACTGTTCGCGACCAGTTCGCTCAGGATGAGCAGCGCGGGCCCCATGACGGGGTGAGCCCGGTTGATGCCCCAGGCGCGGTAGACGTCTTCGGCGGTCTCACGCGCCCGGGCCACCGCACCGGGCGCCATGGGAACGGTCATCACGTGCCGGTGATGCAAGTCAGCGATCCGGGTCACGAACCGTTCGACCTTCCTGAATCGGCAATCTCCGCAGTGGCGGCCGTAGCAGCGGCGAGCCGATAGCCGCGAACGGTTTGCGGGCTGATGTGGGCGAGCGTGTCATGCGGACCGAAGACCCAGCCGGGGAGCGTACGGCGGTAGTGTGCGGCCTCGTCGACGTCAACGATCAGTCCGACCGGTCCGGTGACGCTGATCGACCACCCGCTGCGCCGTGCCGCAACGATCTCCTCGGCGTTGTACGTCACAACGGCTGGTCCCGCGAGGGCGCCTTCGGGCGCCGGGACACGGACGATGAGACGACCGTTCTCCAGGACATGGACTGCGGGCCGGACCTGGGTCAGCCCACGTTGGACGAACACCAGACGGCCACCGGTGGTGCCTCTGAGCAGCCACAGGGCTTCGGGCCCCATCATTTCCGTCATTCTGTGGGACATGGAGGTCATCCGGCCGGCTCCTCGGTAGGGATTTTGGCGGCTTCAGCGGGGATCACCAGAACTCCCGTGCGCTGCAGGTGGGTTCGGGCCGCGCGGATCGCCTCCGGCGTGGTGCTGAAGACTCCGCCGTTGGCATACAACGGATCCAGGACACCGAGCGCGTCCAGAGCCTGCCGTTGGCCGGCCTGGATGCCTGATGCCATCACGGTGATCCCGCGACGACTCAGTTTGTGCACCGCGTCCTTGAGGACCAGTGCCCCCGTGGCATCCAGTGCGGTGATGCGTGACAGCCGCAGGATCACCACCCGCACATCGGCGACATCGGTCAGCTCCAGCAGGAAGCGGTGCGCGGCGGCGAAGAACAGCGGCCCCTCGATCCGGTACGCCACGATGTGCTCGGCCAGCAGCTCATGCTCCTCGACGCTGTGATCGCCCGCCGGGTCGTGCTCCAGCGGGACCCGGTCCAACCGGGCGTGCTGGGCGACCGCGCGCAGGGCGACCACCGCCGCGACCACCAGCCCCAGGACTACCGCATACACGAGGTCGAGTGCCAGTGTCGCCAGCGCGGTGAGGATCAGGACGAGCGCATCACCCCGCGTGGCGCGGACCATCGCCCGCAGCGAACCGACCTCGATCATCCGGATCGCGGTGGCCAACAGGACCCCCGCCAGCGCGGCCAACGGGATCCGGGCCACCAGCGGCGCCGCCGCGAACACGATCGCCGCCAGGACCACGGCGTGGGTGAGGGCGGCAAGCCGGGAACCCGCCCCGGAGCGCACATTGACCGCGGTACGCGCGATGGCAGCCGTCGCGGGAACTCCACCGAACAGCGGAGCAGCCAGGTTGGCGAGGCCCTGCCCGAACAGTTCACGGTCCGGATTGTGCTTCTGCCCCACCGTCATGCCGTCGGCCACGGTCGCCGACAGCAGCGACTCCAGGGCGGCGAGCGCGGCCACCGCGATCGCCGGACCCAGCAGCGAGGACACTGTGGACAGGTCCAGGAATCCGAGGGAGGGCGCGGGAAGGCCGGCCGGCAGATGCCCGATCCGGGCCACGTCGAAGTGGGCGGCTTGTGCCGCGAGGGTCGCTGCGATGACCCCGACGATGGAGAACGGCACCGTCGGACGCCAACGGGCACCGGCCAGCATCAGCGTCGCGACACCGGCCGACAGGCCGACGGCCGTCCAGTTCGGATGCGCCGCGAACTCCTCCACCGCGCGCCAGGCCACGACGAGTACTTTCTCGCCTTTTGGCGTGGCCACACCCAGCGCGGCCGGCACCTGCTGCAGTCCGATCACGCAGGCGATACCCAGCGTGAAGCCCTCCACGACCGGCGCCGGAACGTACTTCATGTACCGGCCGGCCTTCGCCACAGCCAGTGCGATCAGGATGAGCCCGGCCATCAGCCCGACGGTGAGCACCCCGCCCGGCCCGTACCGCGCCACGATCGGGACCAGCACCACGGTCATCGCCCCGGTGGGCCCGGACACCTGCAGATTCGACCCGCCGAAGACGGCAGCCACCGCGCCGGCCACCACAGCGGTGGCCAGCCCCGCCTCCGCGCCGAGCCCGGACGAGACCCCGAACCCCAAAGCCAGCGGCAATGCCACGATCGCCACTGTCAGCCCGGCCAGCAGATCCCGGCGCGGCTGCCGTCGCATCCCGGAGAAATCCGCCCGGACCGGGAGCAGCGAGCGGATCGAACCCCAGACATCGTGCAGCACCGTAGTCACCGGGAGACGACCTCGTTCTTCCGCAGCTCGGCAAGAAGCTCGTTCTGGCCGGTGAGAACCTGCGCGAGGATGGTGCGCGCCACGGACATCAACACGGCCACGTCTCCGCCGGCCAGCGCGTACACCACGGTCGAACCGTCCCGGGTGGACGTGACGATCCCGGACCGCCGCAGCACGGCGAGCTGCTGCGACAGGCTCGACGGCTCCACCTCGATCGCCGTCAGCAGCTTGCGGACCGGTATGGGCCCGTCCTGCAGCAGCTCCAGCACCCGGATCCGCACCGGATGCGCGAGCATCCGGAAGAAGTCTGCCTTGGCCTGATACAGCGGAACCGCCACAGCGCGCCCTCCTCGTCGCCGGCTTCCACCGGACTGGGCTTCGTCCTGTGCCATCGATGACTGCAGACACAGCACTCACAGCATGTAATGAATTGCCATTTTTTGCAATTCTATCAAAGCGCATGAGGATGTCGGAGCTGGAGGGCGAGCAGTCGCAGCGCACACCGGTGGTGAGCTCAACGGCCTTGGCCGTGGACGCACCGCCTCCGTTCGGGGGCTGTGCTCCGGGTGGTCAGTCGTGGGCGATGACGGCGACAGGGGCGATGGCGTGGTGCAGCACGGCGTGGGCGACCGGCCCGAGATGGGCGCCCAGGGGCGAGCGGCGCAGATGCCGGCCGACGATGACGAGGTCCGCGCCCACCGAAGCCTGAACCAGTCGGCTGCCGGCAGGTCCCATGAACGCCTGGGAGTCCGCGCGAACGGAGGGGAACTTGTCTCGCCACGGCTTCAGCATGTCGTCCAGCATCTGCGTGACACTCCGGCCGATGTCCCGTTCGTTGTCGGGGTCGAAGAAGGGGATGTACTCGTAGGCGGGAGGAAGCTTCCAGCCATGCACGGCCCGCAGGGCGCATTTGCGACGGGCAGCTTCCTCGAAGGCGAAGGAGAGGAGTCTGTCGGCGGCTTCGTGGATGTCCACGCCCACGACGATCTCGCCGTACCCGGCGGGCTCCGTGGGCCCGGTTTCCTCCGGCGGCCGTACGAGGGCCACCGGGGTTTCCGTGGCCGCGAGCGTCGACATGCCCACCGAACCGACGAAGAAGCCGACCAGGCTGCCCAGGCCGCGGGAGCCGAGGACGAGCAGCTCTGCGTCGGTGGCCTCGGCTGCCAGGGCTGCGGCCGGCCTGCCGGAGAGACAGCGGATGGTGATCTCCAGGCCCGGGTACCGGCGGCGTACGTCCTCCGAAGCCTCGGTGAGCGCCTCGTCGGCCCATCGGTCGGCGCTCTCCCGGCCCGACCGCGGAATGGCTGGGCTCATGGGCCAGTCGACCGCGTGGACGAGTCGCAGCGGGACCTCCCGCAAGGATGCCTCCCGTGCACCCCATATGGCTGCTGCCCGGCTCTCGGGTGACCCGTCGATGCCGACGGTCACATGGCGTTTCATGGCGGGAGCCTCCTGGGGGCACGTTCCAGCGGTAGCCGGCGGAGCGGCGGGTCTGCGGTCTTTCAGAGTGGCCCGGGACAAGGATGCGGAGGAGGGGCCAAACGGCCCCTGGTCGGACCGACCAGCCCCCGCCCACCCCCGGGACGCCGGACCGGATCACGCACTCCGCACGCAGCAGCCTGCTGTTGGGGAGGGTGTACACGGGGACTCTTGGCCCACGTCTGAGACCTGAACGGCCCTCCGCGTGGAGAGTCCGCTGTGGCAGCGTGAGAGCTGGACCCTTGCTGGTTCTCGGTGAGGAGGAACCGTGGAAAGTACCACGAGCGGCTCGGAACTCGGCTCCGTCGTACACGGACTGCTCCACCGGGCACACTGCCCGGTGCTCACGGTTCCTCTCGGCTGAGGATCACGACGGCGACGGCCCCAGCCGCGCAGGAAGCACTCGGTGTTCGGCACAGCGGTGATCTGTAGGGGAGTTGGAGAGGGAGGCGATCAGGATGTACCACGGGATCACCCCGAGAACGCCGACGGCTGATCGCACCGCAATCGGGCCGCGGCATACGGCGACGCTCGAACCCGACGAAGCCCTGAGACTGCTCGGCACGGTCACTCTCGGCCGCATCGTCTTCACCCGCCACGCACTGCCGGCAGTATGCCCGGTCAACCACATCATCGACGCCGGGGACATCGTCCTCTGGGGTTTCGACGGCGGAGATATCGCCGCGCTCACGGCGCCCGACGACTGCCCCGGCATTGTCGTGGCCTATGAGGCCGATGCCATCGACCCGAAGACGGACCTCGGTTGGAGCGTGGTCGTCACCGGCTATGCGATGCCCGTTACGGACGGCCGCGACGGCCAGCGGTATGGGGAACTGCTCCGTCCGTTGATCGGCGGCCCGATGGGCCGCGTGCTGAGCATTCGGCCCGGTCTCATCACCGGATTCCGTCTTGAGAAGGCCTGACCACCAGGTTGGGTGGTACCAGGTCACGGTGAGTGTGTCGTCCACCCGGTGCGTTCCGAAGCGCCACAGAGCCGGCCGACGGGGGACCCGCCGGCCGGCTCTGTGGGGCCGGACTGTCTCCTAGCGTCGAGGGCAGCGGCGGACCGTGGTCTCGGCCTGCCAGGTGCTCACCGGGTGCCGAGTACTGATCGCGCGTGATCGCCGTGCGACGCCATGACCAGTACTTGATAACGGCTGGGAATGACGGCGCTTCTGGACGTGAAATCCCGGCGTCCCGCGGTCATGGCGAACTGGAACAGCGCGAAGATCCCGCCGAACAGCACACCCCAGCTCAGGCCCCAGACCATGGCCTTCCAGAAGGCTGTCGTGCTCAGGATGCTCAGCAGCAGGCCGACGAAGGCTCCGAACCATGCTCCGCTCGTGGCTCCGTACAGCAGAGCGCGCTCCCAGTTCAGCCGCCCGGTGATCTGCTCCACCATCCGGAGGTCGCTTCCGACGATCTGGGTGGTCTCCACTTCGAATTCGTGGTCGGCGAGGTAGTCGACGACGCTCTGCGCCTCGTCGTAGGTGGGGAAGGAGCCGAGTGACACCTGCTCGCCCGGATGCCGTTCGACGGGTCCTCGTCCTGGTTTCACTGCTGTCGTGTTCATCATGGCTGCCTCCCGGCATGATCGATGGTCCGCGGATCCGATGGCGCCGGTGTGGCGATGGGTAGGGGCCGACCAAGCTCTCTTTCGCGGGGCGGTACGGAGGAGCTGGCCGGCAGGCATCTCATTCAGGAACGACGACGACCGGGCACGGTGCGTGCTGGACGCAGTGCTGGCTGACCGAGCCGAGGAGGATCCCGGCGAAGGTGCCGTGTCCCCTGGTGCCCACGGTCAACAGCTGGGCTCCCGCTGCTGCGGCCAGCAGGACCTCCGCGGGATGGCCTTCCACCACGCGGGCCAGCACTTCGACCGGCCGGTCGAGGCGCTCCGACTCGTTCGCGACGACCTCGTCGAGGTTCTTCTGGATGCTGGCGGCGATGTCACCGAGGTCGATGACGCCGGGTACCCACCCGTAGCTGTACGTGTACATGTCGGGGTTCTGCCATGTGGTGATGGCTTCTACTGTGGCATCGGTCAACTGTGCGTAGGCCATCGCCCAGCGCAGCGCTGAGGTGGAACACTCCGGCCCGTCCACTCCGACGACCACACGTCGGGCGGGTCCCTGGGTCTGCTTCGGCATGTCGATCTCCTGAGATTGGTTCGCTGCCCGCTTTTCGAGCCGACCGAGCTCTACGGGGAAGGGCTGAGGAACACCCGCTGTGATGGGACCACCGCGGGTGTTCGGGGGACGGATGGCATCGACCGGGTCCGCGTGCATGCGGCGACGAGCGCCGCATCGATGTCACGTGCACCGGTGGAGACACGCGACGTGTACGAAACGTCCGGGAGTCGCCGGTGAAGGTCCGGGTTGGAAGTGGCGCTGTGAGCGAGTGCCTGTTGCTCTGCACCCAGCGTGCTCTGCCGTCCCCGGATGCGTGAGGGGCCGAAGGTCCCGCTGAACGCCGAATGGTCCTCGTGGATCAGTCTGGTCGGGCCCTTCAAAGGCGACGACAACCGTGCGTGCAAGGACCAGAACCTGCGATGCACCGGGCCGTATCGCGGCCGCAGCGTGGTGTGCGCCCCTGAGTGGTCCTCCCTGGTGCAAGGCGGCCGCCTCCGGCGGCGGGGGTCAGCGAGCGGGCACGATCGCCACCGGGCACGGGGCATGGTGCAGCATGGCGTGGCTCACCGAACCGAGTTGAAGGCCCGGATGCTCGTGCCGGCGGCGTGCGCCGAGTACGAGAAGGTCTGCTCCGGCAGCCGCACGCAGCAAGCTGGAGGCAGACCGGCCCTGCACAGCATTGCGCCGTACCCGCAGACCGCTGACTCCCGTCTCGGGAAGGGGCACTGCGCCCAGCAGGTTCTGTGCGCGGTCGGCCGCCGCACCGGCGTCCATCACCACTGACACCCCTGACATGTCGATCTCGGGGCGCCATGCGTGCACGAGCTCCAGGTCGGCATGTCCCGCCGCCGCTTCCTCGACCGCGAACTCCGCCGCTGCTGAAACATCGTGCGACCCCACACCCAGCACCACACGGCCGCGCCCGACCTCCGCGGGCTCACGTTCACCGCGAACCACCACGACGGGGTACGCGGCCCTCGCGGCGACCCGCAGGCTCACCGAGCCGAGCAGCAACCCGGGGAATCCGCCGTGGCCGCGGATTCCCAGCACCAGCAGCGGGGAGTAGCGCTGCAGGCCCAGCAGCGCGGACAGGACGTCCTCGGCGAGCATTTCGGTATCCACCGCTACGCCGGGCCGGCGCGCGGACGCCCGTTCGGCCGCGGAGTCCAGGATGTCCTCGATTGCCTTACGCTCGGGCGCGAGTTCAATGTCGTCCACGGTTTCCTGTTCGAACTGCTCCCAGACAGAAGCGTGGACGAGCCGCAGCCGCGCTCCGCGGCGGAAGGCGTCGTCCACCGCCCAGTCCACGGCTCGCAGACTCTCCGGAGAGCCGTCAACGGCCGCCAGCACGCATGCAATGCTCATGATCTTCTCCACACCTCGACAGGCCGATTCCGGCCATGTGTGCGACGACCTGTCGACCGGTCGCTTGACTCGATCCGTCGGCGGGTGCGAAACCGCACCTTCTGTCAGTTCACACGCGGTGTGCCGCACGCGGTAGGGCCGGTCGGTCCCGCTCGCCCGCGCAGTAGGCCCCTTGCATGGGCCGGTGCCCGACCCCGGGGCGAACGGTCAGTGTGCGCGGGTCACCGTCGGTGACCGGCGTCGTGCCGGCCTTCCTGGCGGCGCCCTCCTGCAGACTTGCTCGCGCTTACAGGTGGCACTTGACGGTCGAGCGATACTGCGTCAACCGTGCCGCGGGTAAGGCCGATCGGCCCCGGAGCGGGCCGTGCGGCCCCTGTACCGGGCGTGTGGAGAGCCGGAGGCTGCTGTCGAACGAGTTCACCGAAACTCTCTTCTGGAGGTAACTCTCGTGTCCGCTCCCATTGCTGTCGGCCTGGACGGCTCCCCTGAAAGCATGGCCGGCGCTCGCTGGGCAGCCCGTGATGCGCTGCGCAGGAACCTGCCAGTGCGGCTCGTCCATGTCTGGAACTGGCATCCCCATCCCGGCGAGACATCTGACGGCTTGGAAGCACAACGCCACTGGGCCCAGCGGATACCGCGCGAGGCCGCCGCTGAGCTCACCCGGGAGTACCCCGCGCTGGAGATCGTCATTGACCAGGTGGGAGGGCAACCCGCGGCTGTTCTCCCGGTCGTCGCGGAAGAAGCCGAGCTTCTGGTTCTCGGCTCCCTCCAGGCGAAGGGCATTTCGGGCTTCCTCGTCGGATCAGCGTCGTTGGCAACGGTCGCCTGCGCCGAGCGGCCGGTGGTTCTCATACGGTCCGGCGAGACCGCGCAGGACGAACACCAACCCGACGAAGCCGGGCTTGCGTCGACCGTCACTCCGTACCGCGATGTGGTACTCGGCCTCGATCTCGCACGGCCCTGCGACGAACTGCTCGAGTTCGCGTTCGACGCAGCTCTGCAACGCTCCGCGAGGTTGCGCGTCATCCATTGCTGGAAGCTGCCGTCGGCCTACAAGCACCGCGACGCAACGGTCGGCAGCACTCCGGAATCCGCTCTCGTAACTCAACAGGCGCATGCCCTGACCGAGATGCTGCGTCCCTGGCGGGACAAGTATCCCGCAGTAGAGCTGATCGAAGAGTCCGTGCCGGGAAAGCCTGCGGAGCACCTGCTGACCGCCTCTGCGGACACGTCACTCCTGGTCGTCGGTCGGCGCACCAGCCACTCACCGATCGGCAGGCATATCGGCCCCATCACACTCGCCGTGCTCCACCACTGCTCGGCACCGGTCGCGGTGGTACCGCACGCCTGAGAGCCCTGGCGCGACGGGGCTGGGGTTCCGGGCCCTGCGGCTCGATCTCATGAACACTGTTGGACCGGTCGGACGGGCCGGGGGTGGCCATTAGGCCCTGGCCGCAGCATTGATCACCGCGAAGAGTGGTGATCCCGGGGGACGAGCCGCCGGCGGCCCGCAGCAGATGGCGTTTCGGCCGGTGACAGCTGTGGGCGCAGTGACGATGAAGAGGAGCATGTTATGGCCAAGGCATATCTTGTGGGGAGCGGCATCGCTGCACTGTCAGCCGCCGCTCTCCTGATCCGCGACGGCGGATTCGCGGGCTGTGACATCCACCTGCTGGAGGAGCAGGAGGTGATCGGTGGCAGCCTGGATGCGGGAGGCACCGCGGAGACCGGGTACTCGATGCGGGGCGGCCGAATGTTCGAGGGCCAGTTCCGTTGTACCTACGATCTGCTGTCGTCCATCCCCTCCGTCGACGATCCGTCGATTTCGGTTACCGAGGACACCTTCGCTGCTCACGAAGCCTTTCCCTGGGATGACGCTGCCCGCTTGGTCGACAGCGACGGGAAGATCATCGATGTCCGCTCCATGGGCTTCTCCGAACGCGACCGCCTCGATCTGGTCGCCTGCATGGCCACTCCCGAGCGCCTCCTGAACCGAAAGCGGATCTCCGACTGCTTCGGCGAAGAGTTCTTCACCACCAACTTCTGGTACATGTGGTGCACGACCTTCGCGTTCGAGCCATGGCACAGTGCCATCGAGTTCCGGCGCTACCTCAACCGCTTCGTGCACCTGTTCCCGACTTTCGCCACCATGTCAGGGATCTACCGGACCCGGTACAACCAGTACGACTCCATCGTGCGTCCGCTCCAGAAGTGGCTGAACGACCAAGGCGTGACCACCCGCACCGGCTGCCTGGTCACCGACCTGGCGTTCGCACCGGGTGACGCGACCACCGTCGAGCGGATCCTGTACACCCACGGTGGTCTCAGAGAAGACATCCACGTAGCGCCCGACGACCTCGTTCTCGTCACCAACGGATCCATGACCGCCAATTCCAGTCTGGGATCCGATACCGCGGCCCCGATACCCGTCATTGCTGCCTCCGAACAGCCGGGGTCCTGGCGGCTCTGGCAGTGGCTGGCCCGAGGACGCGACGACTTCGGTAACCCTCACGTCTTCGACCGGAGTGTGAAGGACTCCACTTGGGAGTCCTTCACGGTCACCTGCAAGGACCCACTGTTCGTCGAGCTCATGGAGGCGCTGAGCGGGCGCGAGGCCGGCGAGGGCGGTCTGATGACCTTCCCGTCCTCCAGTTGGCTGCTCACCATCGTGCTGAACCACCAGCCGGTGTACCGCGAGCAGCCCGACGGCGTCACGGTCTGGTGGGGCTACGGGCTCTTCCCGGATCGATCCGGTGACTACGTCGGCAAGCCGATGACCGACTGCACAGGGCAGGAGATTCTGCGCGAGGTCCTGCACCACCTGAATTTCGAAGCGAACCTGGACCGCATTGCGGAGACCTCGACCGTCATCCCGTGCCTGATGCCCTACATCACCAGCCAGTTCCTGGTCCGTGAGCACGGTGACCGTCCGCAGGTAGTACCGAAGGGCTCCACCAACCTGGCCTTCATCGGCCAGTTCGCCGAGGTTCCCGATGACGTGGTCTTCACGGTGGAGTACTCGGTACGCACCGCCTGGACCGCCGTCAACACACTCCTCAAGCTCGGCAAGGAGCCGCCGTCGGTCTATAAGGGACAGCGCGATCCGCGAGTGCTCATGAACGCGCTGACCACGATGCATCAGCGGTAATGCTCCCAACCGGTCTGCGGCCTGCTGCAGACCAGGGACTGACCGACCCAAGCGGAAACTCCTATGACGAGCCGAAAGTGGAGTCCGGAGGTGAGCTCCATGGGGGAGCGTTGTGTGGTCGCTGGTGTGGACGGTTCCGTTCAGGGTCTGGAGACTGCTGAATGGGCAGCGGCGGAGGCGCAACGGCGTCGCTGCGCATTACGGTTGATGGGTTCCGGATTACCTGGTGGCCTTGACGGGGTGCTGGCCGCTGTAAGGGTGCGGCATCCCGCGCTGTCGATGACGACTCAGCGAGATGAGCGCCCGCAGTCCGCCCTCCTTTCGGCTTCGGCCGGTGCCGGCCTCCTCGTGATCAGTGCGATGAACCGCGATGCCAGACGGATTGCCGCCGGCGCACAGTGCCCCGTGGTCCTGGTACGGGAAGCCACAGCCGGCGAGATCGTCCTTGGGCTTGACGCGCGCCACCCGGCGGCAACTGCGACCGGCTTCGCTTTTGACGCCGCGCAACGGCAGGGCTGTCGGCTACGCGTGGTGCACGCCTGGCGGCTGCCGGCGCCAGTGAAGGGCCGTGCGCGGTACACGGTTCTGGAGGAGGACCGGGCCGAATGGGAGGACGAGGAAGTGCAGGTCCTCCATGACGCGTTGCGTCGCTGGCGGGAGAAGTACGCCGAGGTGGATGTTCTTCCGGATGTGCGGCTGTTCACCGCGTCGTGGGCTCTGGTGAACGCGTCCTCGCACGCGGGACTGGTCGTGTTGGGACGCGGACCGGACGGGCTCGGCCCGGTGGGGCACGCGGTCGCCGAATTCGCGGAGAGTCCGGTCGCGTTCGTTCCGGCCTGACGCACACCGCCGGTGACAGGACCGGGTCGATGCCGGTTCCACCACCGAAGCCGGACAGCGTTCTGGCCTCAGGGCTGGGGACAACCGGCATGGGACAGGCTGCGTGGCGTCGGGGTCGCCTTCTCGAGGTGAGCCGGACTGGACGGATCCCGCTGCAGCGGGGTGCCCGCTGATGAGTGGACCGTACGGCCCACGCCGCAGGGCCGGGCGGCCTCTGGAAAGGCGGCTCGCACAGGTGGACGCTGAAGTCGTCACCGCAGAAGGGCGTTCACACCGAGATGGGGAATCAGTGATGAGGCACAACAGGATCACCGACGTGATGACGGCCAATGTCGTCAAGGCCGTCCACGCCACGCCGTTCAAAGTGGTTGCAGAGCAGCTGTCCCGGCACGGCATCAGCGGACTTCCCGTCGTCGACGGCGACGACAAGGTCATCGGTGTCATCTCCGAGACGGACCTGATGATGCGCCAGGCCGCGAGCGTCGCTGAAACCGCTTCGCGGTGGAGCCGGCTCTTCCACGGCCATCGCCGGGAGCAGATCAAGGTCCGGGCCCGTACCGCGGGGCAGCTGATGTCCCAGCCGGCGGTCACGGTGCACGCAGAGGACTCCATCGCCGAGGCCGCCCGCACCATGATGGAGCAGAAGGTGGAGCGGCTGCCCGTCGTCGACGAGCAGGACCGCCTGATCGGCATCGTCACCCGCCGCGACCTGCTCCAGGTCTTCCTGCGGCCGGACAGCGACATCCGCCGCGATGTGATCGACCAGGTGCTGGTCCGCACCCTGTGGGTCGTCCCGCAGGCCATCGGCGTCACCGTGGATGATGGGGTGGTGACGCTGGAGGGGCGGCTGGAACGCCGCAGCGAGATCGGCATCGCGCTACGTCTTACCCCGCTGATCGACGGAGTGGTCGCCGTGGTCGACAAGCTCACGTACCAGCTCGACGACTCGCACCTGAAGGTTGCCGAACCGGCACTGCACGGTGTGGCCGACGACTGGATCCGGAAGCTCTGAGGAACCGCGGAACGGGCACAGAGGCGACGAAACCGTGACGGAAGTCCGGCGATCGTGGCGTTGGCGGTCCGATCGCTACGACGCTGTTCCGGCAGGATCGAAGGATGGGTGAATCCGGTGCCGAGTGGTCGGAGCGGCGGCCTCCTTGCCGTTCTGCCGCACGGATCCCGCCCCCGGTCCTGCCCTTCGTCAGGGAGCGCCTGCCCCGTGGCGCTTCGCGAGCCAGTCCTGATAGGCCGCCACGGCAGTGGGCAACGTGGCGAAGATTCTTTCCGGGCCGATCGCCTCGGTCAGTCCGTACGCGTCCAGGTCGTCGCGCAGTTCTTGCTTCACACGGGCGAGGGCGAACACGATGCCGCGCCGGCCGAGTTCCTTGCGCAGGGATTCGACCGCGTCCAGTGCGGTGATGTCGACCTCGACATTGGCTTCTGTGTTGAGGATGAACCAGGCCACCGGCCCCCGGTGTTCGTCGACGGCGGACAGGGCGCGGCGGCGGAAGTTCTCGGCGTTGGCGAAGAAGAGTGGTGAGTCGTAGCGGTAGATGACCAGCCCGGTGATCGTGCGAGCCTGCGGATAGTCGTCGACATCATGCATCCCGGCCATCCCGGGGACCCGCCCCTCGATCGCGTCGTGCGGGCGGGCCACCCGGGCCAGCATCTCGGCGACGGAGAGGCCGACGGCGACCAGCACGCCGTAGAGGATGTCCAGAGCCAGGACGCCGACGAGGCAGCCGAGCGCCAGCAACAGCTCTCTGCGGCGGAATGCGGCCAGCCGCCGGAAACCGGGCAGGTCGATCAGCCGTAGAGCGGCGTAGACGACGATGGCGCCCAGCACGGTCGCCGGGATATGGGCCAGCAACCGGCTTGCGACCAGCAGCACGGCGAGCACGGCGCCGAGCGCCACGAGGGAGTAGGCCTGGGTGCGGCCGCCCGCCGCGTCGGCGAGCGCCGTACGGCTGGCGCTGCTGCTCACCGGGAAGCCGTGCAGGGCTCCGGCGCCGAGGTTCGCGGCGCCCAGCGCCAGCAGCTCCTGATTGGCGTCGAGCTGGTGACCGCCGTCCTGTGTCGCGAAGGCGCGGGCGGTGAGGATGACGTCCGTGTAGCCGACCAGCAGTACGCCGAGCGCGGGCAGCAGCAGGTGCGGCAGGTCGCCCGGGTCCGGCAGTGCGGGTCGGGGCAACCCCGAGGGGATGGCGCCGATGACGGTGATCCCGTGGTGCTCCAGCCCGAAGACGGCGACAACAGCGGTTCCCAGGACGACGAGGAGCAGCGGCCCCGGCAGCCGGGGGAAGGAGCTCTGCACCGCGAAGAGGAAGACCAGGGCCGCCGTGGCGAAGGCCAGCGTGGCCGGATGGGCCTGCGGAACGTGCCGGGCGAAGGAGAACAGCTGCGGGAAGAACTCCGTCCCGTGCACGGGCACGCCGGTCAGCCGGGGTAGCTGGTCCACGATCATGATCAGGGCCACCCCCGCCATGTAGCCGACGAGAACCGGCCGGGACAGCAGATCGGCGACGAAGCCCAACCGCGCCGCCCAGGCGACGAGGCAGAGCAGCCCGACCGCGACCGCGAGAGCAGCGCACAGAACCGCGTACCGGGCCGGGTCCCCGGCGGCGAGCGGCCCGATGACGGTGGCGGTCATCAGCGCCGTGGTGGACTCCGGCCCGACCGACAGCTTCCGGGACGAGCCCAGCAGCGCGTAGAGCAACAGCGGCGGCACGATCGCCCACAGGCCGGCGACCGGCGGCAACCCCGCCAGCCCCGCATACGCCATCACCTGAGGAACCAGGTAGGCCGCCACGGTCACCCCGGCGAGCAGATCTCCGCGCAGCCAGGCCCGCCGGTAGCCGGACAGCACGACAAGCCCCGGCAGCAAGTGCCTGCCGGCCTCTACCACCCGGGCACGCAACTCCCCCCGCTCCGGTGGACGGTCGCCGCCGGAGGATCCTGGCGTGGGACCGGTATCTCTGGGAGCGTGCGGCCGCCCCGACCGCGGACCGGAGTCGCGCGGTCGGGGTCGTCGTTCCCCGTCCCGGTCGTGCCGGGGGATCACGGGGTTCTCACGCGTCGGCGCGCTGCACCTTGATGGTGCGCGCCCCGGTCTTCGGCTCTGCGACCGGGACGTTCACGGTGAGGACGCCGTCCTTGTAGTCGGCCGTGGTCTCGTCCGCCCGGGCGCCCGCGGGCAGCCGGACGGAACGGGCGAACGCTCCGTAGCGGAACTCCGAGTGGTGCCTGCCCTCGGCCTTCTCCGTGCGCTCGGCGCGGATGACCAGCACATCACTGTCGATGCTGATCTCGACATCCTGGTCCGGGTCGATTCCGGGCAACTCGGCCTTCACGACGTACGCGCCCTCGGCCAGCTGCTGCTCGATGCGGATGCCGTGCAGTCCGGGCACGTTCCGCATGCCCGGCACGGCGGGGATGCCGGCCTCGATCCAGTCGAACAGTTCCGGCAGCAGCGGCGGCCATCCCTGGCGCCGTTCCAGTTTCGCACTCATCGCTTCCTCCTCGCGTCGAACGTTCACGGACTGTGCGGGTGCGATTCCAGGATCCTGTTCCCTGCTGTACCGCATCAGGGGCCGTACGGCCTACACATGACCGGCCGTACGGGCCCCGAATGACCCATCCGGCCCCGGGCGGAGGGCGCGCAGCGGGGGGAGGCTGAGGGACGGAAGCTCCTGTTGACGAGCAGATGTGAGGAGATGACCGCCGTGTATACGACCCTGACCGCGGACTTCTGGACGCTCTTTGTGTACATGTTGGGCGCCGCAATGGTGCTGGTACTGGTTGCGACCCTCGCCGCCGAGGCAGTCGTGGACCGGCTGTCCGCTCGGCGCACGCGGCGGTCGCAGATCCGCCGGATCCCGGATGCTGTCCTGGCCCGGCCCCGGCAGCCGCACCACGCGCACTATTGAGTGCAGGGGCTGCGCAGGAGGACCGAACTGCCCGTTCCTGTGCCTGTACGGACGACGTACGGCCGCGGATGTTCCGCGGCGCGGCCGGGGCTCTCGCCGGCCGCGCCACTGTGCCGTGGAGCCGAGGACGCTCAACGGCCCGTGAAACAGGACCGATGTTCCCTGTCGGCCAGGTCAGGGGAGGGCTCTGCTGGGGGGAAGGTGAGCGGGACGCCGCGCTCGACGCCACGGACAACGTGGAAGCCGCGTACCGGACCTTCCGCCGGTCCGGCGTGCGACGGCTCCCAGCCCTGGCCGGAGAACGCCTCGTCGTCGCACTCACCGTCGATGACCTGTTCCTGGACGTCTTCCAGCGCCTCGCGGACTCGCTCGGAGCGGCGCAGCGAACGGATACGGGCGCAGCAGCGTGACGCCCTTGGCTGCGGACGCAAGCCGGTCACATGTCCAGGACCAAATCGGCAGGCGGCGTCGAACAACAGATGAGGGCGCTTCCCTCGGCGGGGAGGTCTACAGGCTCCGGGGAGTAGTCGACGTGGCCCGAAAGCAGCCCGGTCTCGCAGGTGTGACAGACGCCGGTGCGGCAGGACCAGCGCACGGGCACGTCGCATGCCTCGGCGAGTTCTAGCAGGGTCCCGTAGTCGCGGTGCCAGGGGACGGTCAGCCCGCTGCGAGCGAAGGACACGGACGGCCCCGCCTGTCCGCCGGGAGGATGGGCCGGCTGGTGCGGTGCCCTGGCGGATCCCGCGACCACACCGGGGGTGACGGCGGGTGCGGCCCCGAAGATCTCGGTGTGGATACGCGAGGACGGCATGCCACAGGACTCCAGGGCTTCGGACACGTCCTGCATGAACGCGCCTGGACCGCAAAGGTAGGCGTCGGCGTCCGGAGGCAGCTCGAGGGCGCGGATCCGCTCGACGCTGAGCCGCCCCGTCATCGTGTAGTCGATACCTGGGCGGTCAACGCTGCGCGGACGGCTGTAGGAGACGAATGACCGGCCTGCGGCGAGCCGGGAGAGCAGCGCGTGCACTTCGTCGGCGAAGGGGTGGTTCTCGCCGTCTCGAGCCGCCTGCAGCCACCACACCGGGCGCCGTGAGGGTTTCGCTGCCAGAGCGTGCAGCATGGCCAGGACCGGAGTGGCGCCGACACCGGCGGACAGCAGCAGAACAGGAGTATCCGCGTCCGCCAGCAGGAACGTACCGCGCGGAGCGGCGACATCGAGAACATCGTCCACTTTCACGTGCTGAGAAAGGTAGGTGCTGGCGAGACCGTGCGGTTCCTGCTTGACACTGATGCGGTAGGTCTCGGCGCCCGGTCGGCCGGACAACGAGTAGTTCCGGATGACCGGGGAGGCCTGTGGGTCCGGCCGCAAGCGGACTCCGAGGAACTGCCCCGGCAACGCGGCTGGGAGCGGTTCACCGTCAACTGACGCCAGAGTGAGCGAGAAAATACTCGCGCTCTCCGGTTCGATGCGGACGACTTCGAGCGGGCGGAACCCGGGCCATGCCGGAGGCGGGCTGGTGACGCTGAGCCCACTGTTGCCGCCCACGGCGCCAGGGCCGCGATCCGCGTCGTCGAGCAAGGCTTGCAGCGACGTCTTCCACCCAGGGCTCAGTGCTGGGATGCGCAAGGCGCGTTCGAGCTGCGGCCGGGCGTGACCAGGCAGGTAGAGCAGCGCGTCGATCTCTGCGACCGTCATCTCCTCGGGGCCCGAGACGACTTTTACGATCTCGTCTCCGGCCTGCACCTGCCCTTCTGCCAGCACGCGCATGTAGAAGCCCGGGCGGCGGTGGGACACGAGCAGGGCGGCCATCCGAGGTTCTCCCAGCCGCAACCCCACCCGGTAGCACGTCACCCGGGGTTGCGTGACCTCGAAGAGCGCACCGCCGATCTCGTAGCGGTCGCCGATGCACACCTCGTCGTCGGCGAGTCCCTCCACGGTGAAGTTCTCGCCGAACTGGCCGTACGTGAAGTCGTCCCGCTTCATGTGCTCCTGCCAGTGGCGGTAGGAGTCCAGCTGGTAGACCAGTACGGCACGCTGCTCGCCGCCATGCCCGGACAGGTCGCCTTGCCCGTCGCCGTCCAGATTGAGCCGCCGCGCCATCAGGGGTCCGGCGACAGGGTGCTTCCAGATGGCGGTATGCGTGGTCCTGCCATGCCAGGCAACGCCTTTCGGCATGCCGACGTTCACGGCGATCAGAGTGGCCATACGATATCCATTCTCTCGAGCGCAGCCGCCGTATGGGCGCGAAGCCGACATTACGCCCGCTAGGCGCATACATACGCGGGTCTCGACTGGCCCGTCCGGCGTTCGATGACCTCCCTCGGGCCCTGGCTCTCTGGAGTGCGGCTCGAAATCGCCCTGAGCCGAGCGGGGCGTGTGCCGTCGCGCGGCCATCCCCCGGTCGGGGCGCCCCTGCGGCGTCACGGGCAACTGCCCGCGGCGATGGAATGGTGTGCCATCAAGGAAACCTCCTCGCACGGTTCAGCTGACTGCCGGCTTCAGCGGGCCCCAGACGGTGACGAGGAGGGCCATCCCACGTATGCCGCACGGAACCCGCTAGGCGTGGCGCACCGGTCCCTGCACACCAGCGAACGCCAGCACGTGCGTGACCACGACCACGGATGGGCCGGACGGGTGACTTTTGAGGTAGTACTCGAGGGCAGATGTTGTGTCAGGGCGGTGGCCACGTCGTGCAGAACTACCAGCCTGGTCGATCACGCCCACTTGGCCGTCCCCTCCGTGCTCGCTCGCTGACCAAGGTGGACTCCGGTCCGCCCCGAAGGCTCTCGCGTTCGAGTACGCCACTCGCGGGATCCGCAGCAACGCGGGCTGCCTGAGCGTCGGTTGCTGACGCCTCACCGCACGAGCCGTACCGGGCACGCGGGACGCTCTGGCCCGTGACCTCCCTGGCCCACATCGACCCCTGCCATGCGCTGGGGGTGCCCCGGTGATCGGGCCGTGCAAGTCTCGCCTTGTCGGCATTTTCGGACGAGCGCAGGAGGCGCGGGTCATGGACATGAAGCTCGAAGTCGTCGTGGTGCCGGTGGCCGATGTCGACCGGGCCAAGGACTTTTACACAGGGTTGGGTTGGCGGCTCGACGCCGACGTCGCCACCGACGAGAACTTCCGGGTGGTGCAGGTGACCCCGCCCGGCTCGCCGGCGTCGGTCATCTTCGGCACCTCAGTCACCTCCCAGACACCGGGCTCGGCTCAGGGACTCCACCTGATCGTCAACGCAATCGAGGCCGCCCACGACCAGCTCAAGCAACTCGGCGCCGACCCGAGCGAGGTGTTCCACGACGCAGGCGGTGTCTTCCACCACGCCGGAACCGACGACCGGGTAACAGGCCCGGATCCGCGACGCAGCAGCTACGGCTCGTTCCTGTCATTCAGCGACCCGGACGGCAACGGCTGGGTCCTGCAGGAGATCACCACCCGGCTCCCGGGACGAATGGACCCCACGGTCACCACCTTCTCGTCCTCCCCGGACCTCGCGGCCGCGCTGCGCCGCGCCGCGGCCGCACACGGCGAGCACGAGGCGCGCACCGGCGCGCAGGATCCGAACTGGCCGGACTGGTACGCGGACTACATGGTGGCCGAGCAGGCCGGAACCGAGCTGCCTTCGTGAGCGCCCGCAACTCCGCCCGACGCCAGGGATGGGGAGTGATCGAGCGCGGAGTGTGCCCTCAGCGGGCAGTGCACCTGTCCGGAGAGCGTCAACTGGTGCGGTGGCCGTCGTTCGATAGGAGGACAGCGCCCGCAAGGGCCGTTCCAGGTCGATGTAGCGGAACTCGTACACGACCTCGTCGAATGCATAACGGATGAAACTACCCGAACCGGGTTGGGTGCTCGATGGAATATAAGCGGCAATTCGTCTGACACGGGTGTGCTCCGGCCGGTTGGCTCCTCCTCGGCAAGGGGGCCTTCGCGATCTTCCGGGGGCTTGCTGTGTCGGCGGGGTCGAGGGTGCAGGGTTTGGCGGGCGCTGGGTGCGGTGGGTCTCGGGTCTGCACCGGTGAAGGCCAACTCGGCCGGTGCCAAGACCGGATGGCGGACGGGGTGGGCTTCTTTCGCTCGTCCGCCCTCCGGCTGCGGAGCGACTACGCCTCGCGACCAAAGCGTTCTCGAATGCCCGTCCGGGCGAATCGGGGCGCCGGTTCCAGAAGCCTGGCGCCCGCGCCCGCCCGTCGTCCGGTGGCCCGGACTCTCCCCGGATGGGATGCCTGAGGAACCGCACTGGGTCCTGTGCGCCGGCGACAGCGTTCGTTTCCGTCCGTTTTGGGTGGAGCATGCTACTTGCCTTGCGTCATGGGGGCGGCGGATGATCGACGCTTAGATTAGGTTAGCCTGTCTTAACCAAGATGGGCGCCTGGCTTCGACGGCTATGCGTCTGTCCGGCTGTGTGTACCTGTGGCTTGTGAGGATGTACGGGAATGCGTGCTCGGGTGTCTGATCGGCCGCCTCGGGCGGTGAAGGCGCAGCGTTCAGCGGGGACGACCGGTATAGCCGCGTCGGACGCGCGCCGCGCGGGGTGGCTGCTGGCGTGTGTGGCGCTCCTCGCGGTGGCGTGCCTGTTGAGCATCGCGGTGGGGACACGGACGATCGGAGTGCACACCACCTGGGACGCGTTCGCCCACTACACCGGCACCGATGAGCAGACGATCGTGCGGGAACTGCGGGTTCCGCGGTTGGTGCTGGGACTGCTGACCGGGGTGGCGCTGGGGGTGTGCGGCGCGCTGATCCAGGCGGTGACGCGCAACCCGCTGGCCGACACCCAGATCCTCGGGGTCAACGCGGGCGCGGCGCTGTTCGTGGTGTTCGCCGTCGGCGTGCTCGGGCTGACCAGCATCTGGTCGTACGTCTGGTTCGCCTTCGCCGGGGTGGCTGTGGCGATGGTGGCGGTGTACGCCCTGGGGTCCATCGGGCGCGGCGGTGCCACGCCGGTGCGGCTCACCCTGGCGGGGGTCGCGCTCGGAGCGGTGATGGACGGACTCTCCGCCGGCATCCGTCTCGTACGGCCGCGGGCCTTCGACTATCTGCGGTTCTGGGACGTGGGGACGCTCGGGGGGCGTCCGATGAGCATCGCGCTGGCGGTGGCACCGTTCATCGGGGTGGGGCTGCTGCTGGCGCTGACGGTCGCGCGGTCGCTGAACGCCGTCGCGATGGGTGACGACATCGCGCGCTCGCTGGGCGCGGACATCACCCGTACCCGGGTACTAGCGGTGCTGGCGGTGATGCTGTTGGCGGGCGCGTCGACGGCTGCGGTCGGGCCGATCGGGTTCGTCGGGCTGATGGTGCCGCACGCGGTGCGCTGGCTGGTCGGCCCCGACCAGCGCTGGATCCTCGCCTTCACGGTCGTCTGCGCGCCCGTCCTGATGCTGAGCGCCGACGTCATAGGGCGGCTGGTGATCAGGCCGGCGGAACTGCAGGCCGGGATCGTCACGGCGTTCGTCGGAGCGCCGGTGCTGATCTGGATGGTCCGTCGTTCGAACGTCAGCGCGCTGTGAAGGCCCTGACGCGCCGCCAGGACGGCGCTCCCCGGGTCGACTTCGGCCACCGGGTATTGGTGCTCCGGCCGTCGGCGGCTGTCTCGGTGCGGCTGAGCGTCCGGACGACGGTGGTCTGCGCGATCCTCCTGCTGCTGACGCTGGTGGTCGGTGTGCTGGCGCTGGGCACCGGCGAATTCTCCCTCCCTCCGGACCAGGTCGTACGCGCCCTCACCGGCCAGGAATCCGGCTGGGCCCGGCTGGTGGTGGTGGAGTGGCGGCTGCCACGGGTGGTCCTGGCGCTGCTCATCGGGGCCGCGCTGGGACTCAGCGGCGCGGTGTTCCAGTCCCTGATGCGCAACCCGCTGGGCAGCCCCGACGTGATCGGTTTCAACACCGGTGCGTACACAGGCGTCCTGGTGGCCACGGCCTACGTCGGCCATGACTACGCGCAGACCTCGGTGGGCGCGCTGGTCGGCGGGCTGCTCACCGCCGCGGTGGTCTATCTGCTGGCCTACCGGCAGGGGGTGCAGGGGTTCCGTCTGATCATCGTCGGGATAGCGGTCAGCGCTGTCCTCGGCTCGGTCAACCAGTGGTTCATCATCAAGGCGGATCTGCAGACGGCCTACGCGGCAGCGTTGTGGGGCCAGGGCAGCCTCAATGACCTGAGCTGGGACCAGGTGCCACCGGTGGCGTACGCGGTCGGGGCGCTCAGTCTGCTCCTGGTGGCGATGGGCCCGTCGCTGCGGCTGCTGGAACTCGGTGACGACGCGGCCTCCGCGCTCGGGGTCCGGCGCGAGCCGGTGCGGCTGGCGTATCTGGCGGTCGGGGTGGCGCTGACCGCGGTGGCGACGGCCGCCGCCGGGCCGATCTCCTTCGTCGCGCTGGCGGCCCCGCAGATCGCGGCGCGGCTCACCCGGGCCCCGGGGATCGCGCTGGTGCCCTCCGCGGTGACCGGAGCGCTGCTGCTCCTGGTCGGGGACTTCCTCGCGGTGCGGCTGTTCGCTCCCACTCAACTGCCGGTGGGAGTGGTGACCGTGAGCCTGGGCGGCGCTTACTTCGCCTGGTTGCTCGCCAGGAACACGAGGGGCCGGAAATGAATGCCACCCCCGCACCGAGCGAAACGGCGCAGAGCGATGCCCTTGAGATTACTGGGTCCGCACAGACTGAGGCCGGCCTTACGCCCGCACGACTGCACGCCCAGGGCGTGACCATCGGCTACGACCAGCGGGCCATCTGCGAGGACCTCAGTGTGGAGGTGCCCGACGGGCGGTTCACGGTCATCGTCGGCCCGAACGCCTGCGGGAAGTCGACGCTGCTGCGGGCGCTGTCCCGGCTGCTGCGCCCGAGGCGCGGGCGGGTCGTGCTGGACGGCCGGGATATTCACGGCTATCCGGCCAAGGAGGTCGCCCGGCGACTGGGTCTGCTCGCCCAGTCGTCGACCGCACCCGAGGGAATCTCGGTGGCCGACCTGGTCGCCCGCGGACGTTTCCCGCACCAGAAGCTGATCCGGCAGTGGTCGGCCCACGACGAGGCCGCGGTACTCGAGGCGATGGAGGCCACCGGGGTCACCGACCTGTCCGGTCGGCTGGTCGACACCTTGTCCGGCGGGCAGCGCCAACGAGTGTGGCTGGCGATGGTCCTGGCCCAGCAGACCTCGATCATGCTTCTCGACGAGCCGACGACCTTCTTGGACATCGCCCACCAGGTCGAGGTGCTGGAGCTGTGCGTACGGCTCAACCGGGAGCAGCGCGCCACGATGGTGGCGGTGCTGCACGACCTCAACCACGCCTGCCGCTACGCCGATCACCTCATCGCGATGAAGGCCGGGCGGATCGTGGCGCAGGGCGACCCCCGGGAGATCGTCACCGCGGAGCTGGTCGAGGAGGTCTTCGGGCTGCGCTGCCGCATCATCGACGACCCCGAGACGCACACCCCGCTGATCATCCCCCGGTCCGGAATCGTGACCGCACCCCGGACCGCGACCACGGTCCATAGTTAGGTTAGGCTAACCTCTGCGCATCTCGCGCATCACTTACATCGTGCGGATCGCGCCTGTTCCGGGGCGCCCAGCGGCCATTTTGAGGAGACCCCGTGTCCGACAACCCCTTCGACGACGACAGCGGCAGCTTCTACGTGCTGGTCAACGACGAGGAGCAGTACTCGCTGTGGCCGACCTTCAAGGAAGTCCCGCAGGGCTGGGCGATAGCCCTCGGCCAGGGACCGGGAGCCCCGCGCCAGGAGTGCCTGGACTACATCGACCGCACCTGGACGGACCTGCGTCCCCGGAGCCTGCGCGAGCGGATGACCGCCGACGCCGACTCCGTCGCGCACTGACCGTGGCCGGGCCCACGACACCACCGGCCACCGGCGGGCGCGTCCTGCGCCGGACGACGACCCGCAACGCCCGGCGGCTGACCGCCGGAACCGTACTGATCAGCCTGCACCAGGTGTGCGAGGCACTCGTTCCGGTGCTCATCGGCGTGATCGTGGACCGCGCGATCGGGCCGGGTGACGGGACGTCACTCCTGTGGTGGCTCGCCGGGCTGGCAGGGCTGTTCACGGTGCTGACGATCGTCTACCGGTACGGGGCCCGCACTCTCATGCGGGCCCTTGCCGAAGAGGCGCACCTGCTGAGGCTGGAGGTCGCCGGCCGCATCATGGATCCGCGCGGCATGGAGACCGAACTGCGCGCCGGCGACCTGCTGACGATCTCCTCCAGCGACGCCGAGAAGGCGTCGTACATCATCGACTACATACCCCGGGCGACCGGCGCGGTGGTGGCCACGGCGGTCTGCTCGGTGACCCTGCTGTTCATCGACGTCCCGCTCGGCATCGCCGTGCTGGTCGCGACACCGCTGGCGCTGCTGGCACTGCACCTGGCGACCCCGCGCATCACCCGCCGGGTCGCCGAGCAACAGGAGATGATGGGCACCGCCGCGTCCTTGGCGACCGACCTGGTCAGCGGGGTCCGGCCGTTGCAGGGCATCGGCGCCGAAGCCGCCGCGTCCCGGCGCTATGCGGAGGTCAGCCAGAAATCCCTGGCCGCCGCCCTGCGGGCGGCGCGCACCCAGGGCGTCTACAACGCGGTCTCGAACGCGAGCGGTTCGCTGCTCGCCTGCGGAATCGCCGTCGCCGCGGGCTGGTTCGCGCTGCGCGGGCGGATAACCATCGGCGAGTTCCTGACCATCATCGGGGTGGCGCAGTTCCTGATGGCACCGGTCGGCCTGCTCGCCGTCATCCCCGGCTGGATCGCCGAGGCCCGCGCGTCGGCAGACCGTATCGCGCGGGTGGTCTCGGCCCCCGTGCTGCACACCGACGGCGGCGCTCCTGCCGGCCCGGCCGTCGCCGCCTCGCCCGGACTCGCGGTGCGCGGACTGCGCTACGGCACCCTCGACACGATCGATCTGGACGCCCGGCCCGGTGAGTTCGTCGGGATCGTGGCCCACCGGGGCGCCGACGCCGACGCCCTCGTCCGGGTCCTGTCCGGGCGGGTGGTGCCGCACGAGTACGACGGCCAGGTGCTCCTCGGTGGGGAGCCGCTCGGCGGGATCAGCCTGGCCGACGCCCGGCGCACGATGCTGGTGGAACCGCACCGCACCGACCTGTTCGAGGGGACGCTCGCCGCCAACCTGACGGCGGGGGCGGACGGCGACGCCGACCCGGCGGCGGTGTCCGGCGCACTGGCCGCCGCCGCGGCCGGCGATGTCGTCTCGGCCCATCCCGAGGGCCTGGCGTACGAGGTGGTGGAGCGCGGGTCCGGCCTGTCCGGCGGACAGCGTCAACGGGTCGCCCTGGCGAGGGCGTTGCTGGCCCGCCCGCCGATCCTGGTGTTGCACGACCCGACGACCGCGGTGGACACCGTCACCGAACAGGCCATCGCCCAGGGCGTACGCGACCTGCGCCATCTCGCGGGGACGGCGGCGTTCACCACCGTGCTGGTGACCAACAGCCCGGCGATGCTGGCGGCCACCGACCGTGTCGTCGTCCTCGACGGCGGTCGGGTGGTCACCGAAGGGATCCACGCCGAACTCGGTGCCACCGATGACGACTACCGACGGGCGGTGCTCCGATGAGCCAACAGAGCGAACAGAGTCATCAGAGCGAGCAGAGCGAACAGCCGGACGAACACCTGCTGCCGATCGCGAACTCCCGTACCACCTGGCGCTGGCTGGGCGGCCGGCTCCGTGAACGCCCCGCCGCCCTCGCCCTCACCCTGCTGGTGGGGCTGCTGGGCGCGGCCGCGGCCGTCGGCCCGGCGTACGCGCTCGGCATCCTCGTCGACCGGGTGCGCGACGGGGCAGGCTCGTCGGCGATCCTAGGGATCGCGGTCACGATCGCCGCGGCGGCGCTCGTCGGTGGCGCCGCCACCGGCCTGACCTCGTATCTGGTGGCCCGGCTCGGCGGACAGATCCTGGCCGTGCTGCGTGAGCGCACCGTGTCCAGGGCTCTGACCCTGCCGGTCACCACCCTCGAACGGGCCGGCCGGGGCGACCTGCTGTCGCGGGTCAGCGCCGATGTCGCCGAGGTGAGCAACGCGCTCGTCGAACGGATCCCCGTCGTCATCTCCTCGACGCTGCTCGGCGCCCTCACGCTGGCCGCCATGTCGAGCCTGGACTGGCGGCTCGGGCTGGCCGGCGCCGTGGCCGTACCCCTCTACGTGCTGGCGCTGCGCTGGTATCTGCCCCTGGCCATGCCCCGGTACGCCAAGCAGCGCAAGACCGTCGCGCGGTCGTCGCAGCGCCTGGTGGAGAGCATGCAGGGCCGGCGTACGGTGCACGCCTATGGGTTGCAGGATCGCCATCTGGAGAACATCGGCATGGCGTCCCGGAGTTCACGGGATGTGTCGGTCTGGGTGTTCGACCTGTTCACCCGCTTCGTGGGCCGGGTCAACCGCGCCGAGTTCGGTGGTCTGTCCGTCATTCTCGTCACCGGGTTCCTGCTGGTCCGCGAGGGCACCGTGACGGTTGGTCAGGCCGCGGCCGCCGCGGTGCTGTTCCACCGGCTGTTCGAACCGATCGGCATGCTGCTCTTCGTCTTCGACGAGGTACTGGCCGCGGGGGCGAGCCTCGCCCGGCTGGTGGGTGTGGTCAAGATGCCCCCGGAGCAGGAGCAGGAGCAGGAGCAGGGGCCGGGGCCGGGGCAAGTGTCCGGGGCCCCCGGACAGGTTCCCGCGGACGCCTCGCTCGACCTGACCGATGTGCACTTCGCCTACGCCGGCGGGGCCGATGTACTGCGGGGGATCAGCATGCGGGTACCCGCACGGTCCCGGGTGGCGTTGGTCGGCTCTACCGGCGCGGGCAAGTCCACGCTGGCCGCCATCGTCGCCGGATCGCTGCGTCCGCGGCGCGGCACCGTGCAGTTGGGCGGAGTGTCGCCCGCCGCGCTCGGAACCGACGGGTTCCGCGGCCGGGTCGCTCTCATCACCCAGGAGATCCATGTCTTCGCCGGACCGCTCATCGAGGACCTGAGGCTGGCCAGCCCCGGCGCCACTGTTCAGCGGGCCACGGAGGCGCTGACCACGGTGGGCGCTCTGGAGTGGGCCGAGGCGCTGCCCGAGGGGTTGGACACCGTGGTCGGCGAGGGTGGGCACGAGCTGACCGCCGCCCAGGCCCAGCAACTCGCACTGGCCCGGCTCGTACTGGCCGACCCGGCGGTGGCGGTGCTCGACGAGGCCACGGCCGAGGCGGGCAGCCTCGGCGCCCGGTTGCTCGAGGAGTCCGCCGCCGCGGCGACGCGCGGGCGGACCACGCTGATAGTGGCGCACCGTCTGACCCAGGCGGCGTCGGCCGACCGGATCGTCGTGCTCGAACACGGCCGCATCGTCGAAGAGGGGTCGCACGAGACGCTGGTCGGGGCCGGGGGCCGTTATGCCCAGTTGTGGTCGGCATGGGAGTCCCGGACCCCGACTTCCCCTGATAATAAGGTTAGGCTAGCCTAAGTATTCGGCTGACCCTCACCTGATAGGCGGAACAAGAGAACATGACGGCGCCCACCACCATCACCACCGTCGCGGACCTGTTCATCGCCCAGGTGAGCCGCACACCGGAAGCCGTCGCCCTGGTGGCCGGGGACGTGCGCCTGACCTACCGGGAGCTCGGAGACCGCGTCCACCAGCTCGCGCACCGGCTGGGGGAGTTGGGCCTGCGGTCCGAGGAGGTCGTGGCGATCTCGACGCCGCGTTCGCCGGAGATGGTGGTCGGTGTGCTGGCGGTGATGGTCGCGGGCGGCGCCTTCGTCCCGGTCGATCCGGCCTGGCCGCAGGAGCGCCGCCGTCAGGTCCGCGCCGACGCGCAGGCCCGGTTGGTCATCGCCGCCCGCGGCGGGGAGTTGGACGTCGAGGCGAACACCCTGGTCGAGGTGGACCTCGGGGACTGGAGCCACGGCCACCACAGCACTGACGCGCCGCATCCGCCGATCCAGGGCCCCCAGCTCGCATACGTGATCTTCACCTCCGGTTCCACCGGGAAGCCGAAGGGCGCGATGATCCGCCATGAGGCGATCTGCGAACGGCTGTTGTGGCAGGTGGAGCACATCCTGGGCTTCGGCCCCGGCGACGCCTCTCTCTTCAAGGCGCCGCTGTCGTTCGACATCTCCGTCAACGAGATCCTGCTGCCGCTGGTCTGCGGCGGCTACGTCGTCGTGGCCGAGCCCGGCGGCGAACGCGACCCGCAGTACCTGCTCGACCTGATCGCCCGCGAGGGGGTCACCTTCGTCTACCTCGTCTCGTCCATGCTCGACGTTCTGCTGGAGATGGCACGCGGCACCTCGCTGCTCTCCGGCCTGAAGCACGTGTGGTGCGGTGGCGAGGTCCTCACTCCGGAACTGTTCGAACGGTTCCGCAGCCGGCTGGGCACCACGCTGTACCACGGGTACGGTCCGGCCGAGGCGACCATCGGTGTCTCGCACGTGATCTACCGGGACACCGCCGAGCGGATCGCCACCTCGATCGGCAGGCCCAACCCGCACACCCGCCTGTATGTCCTGGACGAGCAGCTGGAACAGCTGCCCGCCGGGGAGACCGGCGAACTGTACGCGGCCGGGTTCCTGCTCGGCCGCGGCTATGTGAACGCGCCGTCGCTGACCGGGTCGCGGTTTGTCGCCGACCCGTTCGAGGGCGACGGCAGCCGGATGTACCGCACCGGCGACCTGGCCCGCTGGAACACCGACGGCACCCTGGAGTTCGTCGGCCGGGCCGACAACCAGGTGAAGATCCGCGGCATGCGCCTGGAACTGGAGGAGGTCGAGGCCGCCCTCGCCGCGCACCCGTCCGTCCGGCAGGCCGCCGTCGTCGTCCTCACCAACGCCGCCGGGGCCAAGCAACTGGCGGGCTACGTCACCGTCGACGAACCCCTTGAGGCCGGCAGCGGCAGCGCCGACGACACGCTGCGCGTGTGGTGCGCCGGGCGGCTCCCCGAGTACATGGTGCCCGGCGTCCTGACCGTACTGGACAGGCTCCCGGTGACGGCCAACGGCAAGGTGGACCGGCAGGCTCTCCCAGCGCCCGCGGTGACCACCGCGCCCCGGACCAGGCCCGCGCGCACCCCCCTGGAAAGCACGCTCTGCTCCATCTTCGCCTCGGTTCTCGGCCTCGACCGGGTCGACGCGGAAGACGACTTCTTCGCCCTCGGCGGTGACAGCATCATCGCCATCTCCGCGGTGCGCCAGGCCCAGCGGGCCGGGCTCGTGCTGCGTGCCCGCGACCTCTTCACCGGGCGTACCCCGGCAGCGCTCGCCACGGTGGTGCGCCCCCTCGACACCGCCGCCGCGCACACGGTGGCCGCCACCGGTCCAGTGCCGTCCACCCCGATCATCTGCTGGCTGCAGGAGGCCGGTCCGAGCCTGGACGGTTTCTTCCAGTCCATGACCGTGCGCACACCCGCCGGGCTCACCGCCGGGCGGCTCGACGAGATCGTCACCGCGGTGCTGGACGTGCACGACGTGCTGCGCGCCCGCACCGAGGGCACCTCGTCGTGGACGCTGACCATCGCCCCAGCCGGGGCGCGGCCGGCCGCCGACGTGATCACCAGGGTGGACGCGGCCGGCCTGGACCAGGCGGCGTTGGCTTCGGCCGTCGAAGACGCCACCACCGCGGCCGCCGCCCGGCTCGACACCGCGGCCGGCCGGATGATCGAGCTGGTCTGGCTGGACGCGGGCCCGGACCGCCAGGGCCGTCTCGTCCTGGTGATCCACCATGTGGTCGTCGACGGCGTATCGCTGCGGGTGCTCCTCGAGGACCTGGCAGCGGCCTGGGACGCCGCGGTAGCGGGCCACGACGTGGCACTCCCGCCCGCCCCCACCTCGCTGCGGCAGTGGGCGACCCAGCTGACCGAGGCGACCCGGACGGGCGTCTTCGCCGCCGACGAGGACCACTGGCACCGTCTCGCCGCTGCGGCCGATCCGCTGCTGGGCGTACGCCCCCTCGACCCGCAGTGCGACGTGGTCGCGAACGAGGAGTCGCTGACCGTCGAGCTGTCCGCCGCAGTGACGGCCAGGCTGCTCGGCCCGGTCCCCGCCGCGATCCATGGCGGCGTCAACGACGCCCTGGTCGCCGCGGCGGCGCTCGCGCTGGGTCACTGGCGGGCGGCGGACTCCGCCGTACTCCTGGAGCTGGAGGGCCACGGCCGCGAGGAGGATGCCCCTGGGGACGCCGACCTGTCGCGCACCTTCGGCTGGTTCACCACGCTCTTCCCCGCCGTCCTCGACCCCGGATCCGCCCCCTGGGAACGGCTGCTGGCCGGCGGCACGGAGCTCGGCGCGGCGGTGAAGGCCGTCAAGGAACAACTCCGCGAGGTGCCCCGGCGAGGGCTCAGCTACGGCGCGCTGCGCTACCTGGGCACCGCGCCCCGACCTGATCTGGCCGTGTCGCCCCAGGTGCTCTTCCACTACCTGGGCCGGTTCGAGGCCGACACCGACCGGCCGTGGACGGCCGTCGGCGGCAAGGAGATCGTCGTCGAACGGCGCGACCCGAAGATGCCCCTGCCTCGGGCGCTCGAGATCAACGCGGTGGCGGTGGAGACGGCAGGCGGACCGGTACTGCAGACCCGGTTCAGCTGGCCGAACGGGATCCTGGACGCCGCCGAGGTGGGGCGGCTGGCCCGGCTGTGGACCGAACTGCTCGATGCCGTGGCGGGCAGCGACGCCGTCACCGGGCACACCCCGTCGGACTTTCCGCTGCTGGCCCTGGACGCCGCCGACGTCACCGCGCTCGAGGCCGCGGCGGGACCGGACGGCCTGCGCGAGGTGCTGCCGCTCAGCCCGCTGCAGACCGGCCTTTACTTCCACGCCACGTTCGCCCGCGACTCCGATCCGTACGTCGTCCAGCAGATCATCGAACTGGACGGGCCGCTCGACGCCGACCGGCTCAGGCTGGCCGCCGAACGCGTCCTCGACCGGCACCCGCACCTGGGTTCGGCGTTCCGGACGATCGGCGACGGCGAGGTGGTGGCCGTGACCGCCGGACGCACCAGGGTGCCGTGGCGATTCGACGACCTCGGCTCCGACAACGTCGAGGAACGTCTCGACGAACTGGCCCGCGCGCAGCGTGAGGTGCCGTTCGACCTGACGGAACCGCCCGCGATGCGCTACGCGCTGGTGCGGCTCGGCCCGGACCGGCACGTACTGATCCACACCGTGCACCACATCCTCGCCGACGGCTGGTCGGTGCCGCTGATGCTGCGCGAACTCCTCGGGCTGCACGCCGGAACCGAACTCCCCGCACCGGTCCCCTACACCGACTTCCTGCGGACGCTCGCCGGAACCGGTACGGAGGACGCGGTCGGGGCCTGGGCCCGCTCCCTCGCCGGTGTCACCGCGCCGACCCGGCTGGCCGGGACGCTCGCCGCGCCGTCGCGGCCGGGCACGGGCTTCGGCCGGGTCGGCGGCGAACTGCCCGCGGAGCTGAGCCGACGGCTGCGCGAGTACGCCGCCGGCCACGGGCTCACGCTCGGCGCGGTGCTCACCGGGGCGTGGGGCATCCTGCTCGGACGGCTCACCGGCTCCGCCGATGTCACCTTCGGACTGACCGTCTCGGGGCGCGGCGGCGACCTGCCGGGCCTGGACCGGATCATCGGCCTGCTGATCAACACGGTGCCGGTCCGGGTGCGTTGCGCCCCCACCGAACGCGTCACGGACGTGCTGCGGCAGTTCGCCGACGTCCAGTCGGGGCTGCTGGAGCACGAGCAGGTGCCGCTGGCCGAGCTGCAACGGCGGATCGGCGTGCCCGAACTCTTCGACACCCTCGTGGTCATCGAGAACTACCCGGCGCCCGACACCTCGGTGGGCGGGCTCACCGTGACCGCGCTGCGCACCGTGGAGCCCCCGCACTACCCGGTGACGCTGATGGCCAAGCCCGGCGAGCGGACCGAGGTCGTACTGACCCACGACCGGACGCTGATCGGCGCGCAGGCCGCAGCGGACCTGCTGGCCAGGTACGAGACCGTGCTCGCCGCGATCACCGAAGCCCCCGACCGGGCCTGTGGCGCACTCGAAACGGTCACCGGCGGGCAGCGGGACCTGGTCCTCGCGGCGGGCACCGGCGCGGTCCGGACGACCGGCGCGAGCGTGCCGGCGATGTTCGCCGACCGTGTCGCCGAGCACCCCACCCGTACGGCGGTGAGCTGTGGCGACTCCTTCCTGACCTACGGCGAGCTGGACGCCCGCGTGGACCGGGTGGCCCGCGCGCTGGTGGCCTCCGGGGTACGGCGCGGCGACATCGTCGCGGTGTCGACCGCACGCTCCACGGACCTGGCGGTGGCCCTGCTCGCGGTCATCCGCAGCGGCGCGGCCTATCTGCCGGTCGATCCCGGTTATCCGGCGTCCCGTGTCGAGTTCATGCTGGCCGACGCGCGGCCGGTCGCCGTCCTCACCGACGACGCCACCGCCCGTTCGCTGCCCCCGCACAGCCTGCCGACGCTCACCGTCCGGGCCGCCGCCGCAACCATCGCCACCGCTGTTGAACTGCCCGTTCCTGACGGTTCCGACGCGGTGTCCGTCGTCTACACCTCCGGCTCCACCGGGCGGCCCAAGGCCGTCGTGGGTACCCACGACGGGCTGGCCGGCCGACTGGCCTGGGCACGGGAGCAGTGGTCGAACACCGGCCGTGATGTCCGGGTGGCCAAGAGTTCGCTGAGTTTCATCGACGGCACCACCGAACTGCTCGGCGGGCTGGTCGCCGGAGCCACCACGGTCATCGCCGACGACACCGTCGCCGCCGACGGCGCGGCGCTGGCCCGCCTCGTCGACCGGTGCGGCGCCACCCAACTGCTGGCCGTGCCGAGCCTGGCCTCGGCGCTGGCCGAGACCGCGCCGCAGCACCTGGCCGGGATCGGCCGCTGGATCCTCAGCGGCGAGGCCCTGGACGAGGCCTGCCTGCGGGCTCTGGCGCAGGCATCGCCCGACGCGGTGGTCGTCAACTCCTACGGTTCCGCCGAGGTCGCCGGGGACGTGCTGACCACCGAGGTGTCGCCGGACCGTCCGGTGACCCTGGGCGCACCGGTGCCCGGCGTCCGCGTATACCTGCTCGACTCCGCGCTCGGCCTGGCCACTCCCGGCACGGTCGGCGAGATCTATGTCGGCGGCGCCCAGTTGGCCCGGGGCTACCTGGGCCAGGGCGCTGCCACCGCGGCCCGCTTCGTGGCCGATCCCTTCGGCTCGGGTGCCCGGCTCTACCGGACCGGCGACCTGGGGCGCTGGACGGTGGACGGACAGGTGGAGTTCCTGGGCCGCGCCGACGACCAGGTGAAGATCAACGGCCACCGGGTCGAACCGGCCGAGGTCGAGGCCGCGTTGCGGCGCAGGTCCGGCGTGGCCGAGGCGGTCGCGGCCGTACGGCCCACCGCGGCGGGCGTTCCCGCCCTGCACGGTTACGTGGTCGCCGTCGACGGCGAGCGGATCGAGGCGGGCGCGGTGCTGGCCGCGCTGCGCACCGAACTCCCGCCGTACCTGGTCCCGGCGACGGTGACCGTCCTCGACGAGTTGCCACTGCTGCCCAATGGCAAGCGCGACCGCGCCGCGCTGCCCGACCCCGCGCGGGCCCCCCGGCGCGCCGTCAGGACCGCGCCGCTCACCGCCCGGGCGGCGCTGCTGCGCGACCGGTTCGCCGAACTCCTCGGCATCGCCGAGTTCGACGTCGAGGACGACTTCTTCGCCCTGGGCGGCGACAGCATCACCGCGATCCGGGCGGTGAACCGGCTGTCCCGCGAGGGTGTCGACCTGACCACCGAGGAGCTGTTCCGGCTCCGCACCCCGGCCGCGATCGACGCCCGGCTGGGTGCCGCGCACGACGTGGGCCCGGTGGTGCCGACGACCGTACGGCCTGCCGCGCTGACGCCCGACCAACTGGTCACCGTAACGCTCGACCAGGAGGAGATCGACCGGATCTGTGCCGCCGGACCGGTACCCGTCGAAGACATCTGGGCGCTGTCGCCGCTGCAGGCCGGTGTCTACTACCAGGCCGTCTACTCCGACGGGGTCACCACCTACATCGCCCAGAACTCCTTCGACCTCGACCGCAGGATCGACGTCCCGGCGATGACCACGGCGTTCGAGGCGCTGCTCCAGCGGCATCCGACGCTCCGGGTCTCGTTCGCCGAGGTGTCGTCCGGCGTCGTGCAGGTCATCGGCTCCCGGGTGCCCGCGGAGGTGACCGTGGCCGACCTGTCGGCGGGCACGCTCGCCGGCCGACAGGCCGAGCTGGACGAACTGATGCGGGCCGACCGGGAGTTGCCGTTCGACCTGGGCCGCCCGCCGCTCATGCGGCTGACGGTGGTGCGGCTGCCCGATGGGTGCGACCGGCTGCTGCTGACCTCTCACTTCCTGCTGTGGGACGGCTGGTCCCGCGAGCTGGTGCTGCGTGAGCTGTTCGCCCTGTACGGCTCCGGGGGCGCCCGTGGCGCGCTGGAGCCGCCGCGCTCGACGTTCCCCGACTATCTGGCGTGGGTCGCCGACCGCGACCGTACGGCCGCGGCCGACGCCTGGACGCGTGCGCTGTCCGGGCTGGCGGAGCCCACCATCCTGGTGCCGCAGGCGGCGGGACTCGAACCGATCCCCTCCGAGCGGGTCTTCGCGGTGCTGCCCGCCGAGCTGACCGCCCGGTTGGACGAGCACGCCCGCCGCGGCGGCGTCACCCTCAACTCCCTGCTCACCGCCGCGCTGGGCGTCCTGATCGGCTATGAGACCGGACGTACCGACGTCGTACTCGGCACCACCGTGGCAGGACGGCCCACCGCGCTGCCCGGCATCGAGGACGTCATCGGCCTCTTCCTGAACACCGTCCCGGCCCGGATCACGCCGACGCCGTCGCAGACCGTCCTCGACCTGGCAGGGAGGGTCCAGGAGGACCGGCTGGAGCTGGCACCGCACGAGTACCTCGGGCTCGGCGACATCCAGCGCGCGGCCGGCCGCGACCAGCTCTTCGACTCCCTGTTCGTGCTGCAGAACTTCCTCGGCGACGCCACTTTCACCGAACTGGAGCGGGAGCAGGGCATCACCGGGGTCGAGTACGTCGACACCACGCACTACCCGTACACCTGGGTACTCACCCCCGGCGCCAACCTGCGGATCAAGCTGGAGTACCGGCCCGATGTGATCGCCGAGGCCGACGCGGACCGGCTGGTGCGCCGGCTGGTCCAGGTGCTCCGGCAGTTCGGCGACGGGCTGTCCACGCCGCTCGCCGCGCTGGACCTGTCGCTCGACGAGGAGCGGACCGCGCGGTTCGGGCAATGGGCGGCCGTCGCACAGCCGATCGGCGAGGAGAGCATCGCCGACCTGCTCGCCCAGCGCGCCACCGCCTGCCCGGACGAGACCGCCCTGGTCTTCGGGCCCACCCGGCTGACGTACGCCGAACTCGACGCCCAGGTCAACCGCTGCGCGCGGCTGCTGCTTTCGCGGGGCGCGGGACCCGGCGAGATCGTCGCGCTGGGCCTGCCGCGTTCCACCGACACCGTCGTGGCGCTGTTCGCGGTGCTGCGCACCGGCGCCGCCTACCTCCCGCTGGACCTCGACCACCCGGTGGACCGGCTCGCCACCATGCTGGACGACGCCGCGCCGCGGCTGCTGCTGGCGTCCACCACCGGCGTCGCACTCGCCGATCACCAGCGCGGGCTCGGCGGCGGCTGCCTGCTGCTCGACGACCCGGCGCTCCGCGCCGAACTGGACGGCCTGTCCGGCGCGCCCCTTGCCGACGTCGAACTGGGCGCCTTCGCACCGGGCGTCCCGGGCCGACTGGAGCACCCGGCCTATGTCATCTACACCTCGGGCTCGACCGGCCGCCCGAAGGGCGTTGTCACCCCGTACCGGGGCCTGACCAACATGCAGATCAACCACCGGGCCGAGATCTTCGAACCGGCGGTGGCCCGCGCCGCCGGGCAGGGCCGGTCGCGGCTGCGTATCGCGCACACCGTGTCGTTCGCCTTCGACATGTCCTGGGAGGAGTTGCTGTGGCTGGTCGAGGGCCACGAGGTGCACGTCTGTGACGAGGAGCTGCGCCGCGACGCCACCGCCCTGGTCGGCTACTGCCGTGACAACGGCGTCGACGTGATCAATGTGACGCCGACCTACGCCCACCACCTCTTCGAGGAAGGCCTGCTCGACCCCGCAGGACATCCGCCGTGCCTGGTGCTGCTCGGCGGCGAGGCGGTCAGCGATGCCGTCTGGTCGCGGCTGAGCGAGCCCGGCGGAGCCGTCGGCTACAACCTCTACGGGCCGACCGAGTACACCATCAACACGCTCGGCGCGGGCACCCCCGACAGCGCGACCCCGACGGTGGGACGCCCCATCCTCAACACCCGCGCGCACATCCTCGACCCCTGGCTGCGGCCGGTCCCCGACGGCGTCGTGGGCGAGCTGTACATCGCGGGTGCCGGGCTGGCCCAGGGCTATCTGCACGCGACCGGGCTGACCGCGTCCCGGTTCACGGCCGACCCGTTCACGCCGGGCGGGCGCATGTACCGTACCGGCGACCTGGTGCGCCGCCGTAGGGACGGCAACATCGACTACCTGGGGCGGGCCGACGACCAGCTCAAGATCCGGGGCTACCGGGTCGAACCGGGCGAGATCGAGTCGGCGCTGACCGCACTTCCGCAGGTCCGGCAGGCGGCGGTCGTCGCCCGCACCGAGTCGACGGTGACCGGCCTGAAGCGGCTGATCGCCTACGTCATCCCGGCCGATCCGCAGGCCGACACCGGGCAGCTGATCTCCGGGCTGCGCGAGGCGCTGGCCGAGCGGCTCCCGGACTACATGGTCCCCGCGCTGTACGGCGTCGTCGGTAAACTCCCACTGACCGTCAACGGCAAGCTGGACGTAGCCGCGCTGTCCGAGCCCGTCACGGCCGGCGGCGGCAGCCACCGCGCGCCCCGTGACGAGCGCGAACGCATACTGGCCGGGATCTTCGCGGACATACTGGCGCTGCCGGCGATCGGCATCGACGACGACTTCTTCGCCCTGGGCGGCGACAGCATCTCCTCCATCGCGGTATCGGGCCGGGCCCGCAAGGCCGGGCTGCATCTGACGCCGCGTGACATCTTCCGCCGCCGCAACGTGCAGGCGCTGGCCGCCGCGCTGCCGCAGGACGTCCGGCGGGTGAGCGCCGTCCGGGACATCGGGGTGGGGCCGGTCGCGCCGACTCCGATGCTCGCCGAAACGGTCGCGGCGGACACCCCGCTGAGCCACTTCTACCAGTCGATGCTGCTTCGCACCCCGGCCGGTCTGGACGCCGCGGGCCTGGTTCGGGTGCTGCGGGCGCTGCTCGACCGGCACGATCTGCTGCGGGCGCGGACCGAACACGGCGGCGGCAGCTGGTCGTTGGTTGTCCCGCCGGAACCGGTGGACGCAGCGGCTCTGCTGTCGGTGGCCGACACGGACGGCCCCGGTGACGACGCGGACGACGCCGCTGCAGCCGCCGCGGCCCGGCTGCGGCCCGACGACGGTGTCATGGTGCAGGCCGTCTGGTACCCCGCCGCCGATCCGGCAGGGCAGGGGCGGCTGCTGCTGGTCGTCCACCACCTCGTCGTGGACGGTGTCTCGTGGAGGATCATCGGTGACGACCTGGCCCGGGCCTGGACCGAGGTACGCGCCGGGCGTGAACCCGTCCTGGACGAGGTGCCAACCTCGTTCCGTACCTGGTCGCAGCTGATCTCGGACGCCGCGGCGCAGGGCGTCTTCGCAGCGGAGGCCGGGCACTGGCAGGAGGTCCTCGCTGTGTCCGACCCGGTACTCGGCAGCCGCCCGGTGGACCCCGTGACCGACACCGCGGCCACCGTGCGGTCGCTGACCGTGTCGCTCCCCGCCGACGTCAGTACGGCCCTGCTGTCGCGGGTGCCCGCCGCGATGCACGGCGGCGTCAACGATGTGCTGCTCACCGGGTTCGCCGCCGCGCTGGGCCGCTGGCGCGGGGCGGGTTCAGCGGTGCTGCTGAGCCTGGAGGGCCACGGCCGGGACGGCGACGTCGTCGAGTCCGAGGCCGATCTGTCCCGTACGGTCGGCTGGTTCACCGCCATCCACCCGGTCGCCGTCGACCCCGGTCCGCTGGACTGGGACGAGGTCGTCGCGGGCGGACCCGCCCTGGCCCGTGCCGCCAAGGCGGTCAAGGAACAGCTGCGTGCGGTGCCCCGCCGCGGCCTGGGCTACGGCGTACTCCGCTATCTCACGGACCGGGCGGCCACCTCCTGGCCCGCGCCGCCGCAGATTCTCTTCAACTACCTGGGCCGGTTCGGCGCGGGTACCGACGCGGACTGGTCGGCGGCCGGGCCGCTGCGCGAAGGCGTCGCCCCGACCAACCCGGCGATGACCCTCGAGGTGAACGCCCTGGCGGAGGACGGGCCGGACGGGACCGTCCTCAGTGCCACGCTGTCCTGGCCGTCGGGCGTGTTCGACCGGACGGACCTGGCGGAGCTGGCCGACCTGTGGACGGCCGCTCTGACCGGCCTCACCCGCTGCGACCTGGCCGGGCACACCCCGTCGGACTTCCCGCTGGTCGAGCTGGCCCAGGACGACGTGGACCGGCTGGCCCCGGACGTCCGGGACGTCCTGCCGCTGCTGCCGCTGCAGGAAGGCATGTACTTCCACGCCAGGATCGCCGACGCCGACGACGGCGCGGACACCTATCTGGTGCAGCAGATCGCCGAGCTGACCGGGCCGGTCGACCCGGCGGCGCTGCGGCAGGCGGTCACCGCGACGGTGCACCGCCATGACGCGCTGCGCGCCTGTTTCGCCGAGACCGGTGACGGCCGGGTCGTCCAGGTCCTCGCCGGGACCGTCGAGGTGCCCTGGCGCGAGCTGGACCTCGGCGGACTCGACCGGGACACCGCGCTGGCCCGGCTTGCCGAGTTCACCGCCGCCGAGCTGGCCGACCCCTTCGACCTCGAACGGCCGCCGCTGCTGCGCTACGCGCTCGTATCGCTGAGCGCGGACGAGCACCGGCTGGTCGAGACGATGCACCACATCCTCGCCGACGGCTGGTCCTACCCGCTGGTCTTCGGCGACATGATCGACTCCTACCGCGGCGGCCTCGCCGGCGGCGGGTTCGAGCTGCCCGCACCCGCGGTGACCTTCCGCGACCACGTCGAGGCGGTGGCGGGCCGCGACCGGGTCGCCACCCGCGAGGTGTGGCGGGCGGCGCTTTCCGGGGTCGGGGACACGACCCGGCTGATCGACGTCGAACCGGGACAGCGGGTGTCGCACCACGAGAACGTGGTGCGGCGGCTGTCGCCCGGGTCCACCTCCGCACTGGCGACCGCCGCCCGCGACCTGGGCGTGACACTGTCCACGGCGGTGCACGCCGCCTGGGGCCTGCTGCTCGGGCAGCTGCTCGGCCGCGAGAACGTCGTGTTCGGCTCGACCGTGTCGGGCCGGGGTGGAGAGCTGCCCGGCGTCGAGACCATCGTGGGCCTGCTCATCAACACCGTCCCGGTGCCGATGTCCTGGCACCCGGGGCAGTCGCTGGGCGAGGTCCTGACCGCGCTGCAGGAGCAGCAGACCGACCTGCTCGACGCGCAGCACATCGGCCTGGGCGAGCTGGCCAGGATCGCCGGGGTCCGGGGGTTCTTCGACACCATGGTGGTGGTCGAGAACTTCCCGTCGATGCCCGGCGGCGACACCCCCGGCACCCTCCAGGTCCGCGGTTTCACCGGCACCGACTCGCCGCACTACCCGGTGTCGCTGGTCGCGTTCCCCGGGGAGCAGTTGGCGCTGGAGCTCAAGTACGACGTGGAACTGGTCGGCCACGAACAGGCGGCAGCCCTCCTGGAGCGGGTCGAACTGTTGCTGGCCGCCTTCACCGCCGACCCGGCACGGCCGGTGTCCGCACTGGACCTGCTCACCGAACGGGAGCGGGCCGTGGTCCAGGCCGTCCCGGCCGCCGACCCGGAACGGGTCGCCGACACCGCCACGCTGGCACGGGCCTACGAGGACGCGCCATCACGTCCCGGGGCGACCGCCGTCGCCTTCGGTGAGGACCGGCTCAGCTACGCCGAGTTGGACGAGCGCGCCAACCGGCTGGCCCGCGAGCTGATCGCCCGGGGCATCGCACCTGGGTCGCGGGTGGCCGTGGCGCTGCCCCGCTCCACCGGCCTGATCGTCGCGCTGCTCGCCGTCGTCAAGGCGGGCGGCTGCTACGTACCGCTGGACACCGACGCTCCGCCGAGCAGGCTCGGCTACATCCTGGACGACTCCGCGCCGCTGTGCGTGCTGACCGACCGCGCCACCTCGCCCGCCTTCTCCGGCAGCGCCGCGCCGGTACTGGCCCTGGACGAACCGGAGTTCGCCGCGTCGGTATCGCGGCGGCGCACGGACCCGCCGACCGACGCCGACCGGGCCGCGCCGCTGCTGGCCGACCACGCCGCGTACGTCATCTACACCTCGGGTTCGACCGGCCGCCCCAAGGGAGTGGTGGTCCCGCACCGCAGCGTGCTGTCGCTGTTCGCCGGGTCACGGGAGGTGTTCGACTTCAGTGAGGCCGACGTGTGGACGATGTTCCACTCGCCCGCCTTCGACTTCTCGGTGTGGGAGCTGTGGGGCGCGCTGCTGCACGGCGGCGGGCTGGTCGTCGTCGCGGGCGATGTCGCCCGCGACCCGCAGCGCTTCCACGAGCTGCTGCGGCGCGAGCGGGTGACCGTCCTCAACCAGACCCCGTCGGCCTTCTACCCGCTCACCGAGACCGACCGGACGGCACCCGACGGCCTGGCGCTGCGCTACGTCGTCTTCGGGGGCGAGGCACTGGACCCGCTCCGCCTGACGGACTGGCACCGCCGCCACCCGGGCGGCGCACCGCTCCTGGTGAACATGTACGGCATCACCGAGACCTGCGTGCATGTGTCGTTCCGGCCGCTCGGGCCCGGCGACGCCGCCAGCGTCATCGGCGGGCCGCTGCCGGGGCTGCGCGTGCACGTCCTGGACCACGCGCTGCGGCCGGTACCGCCCGGCGTCGCCGGTGAGATGTACGTCGCCGGCGACCAGCTCGCCGCCGGCTACCTGGACCGGCCGGGCCTGTCCGCGAGCCGGTTCGTGGCCGACCCGTTCTCCGGTACGCCGGGGGGCCGGATGTACCGCAGCGGCGACCTGGCCCGCTGGACGCCCGAAGGCGACCTGGTCTACCTGGGCAGGTCCGACAGGCAGGTGAAGATCCGGGGCTACCGGATCGAGCTGGGCGAGATCGAGTCGGCACTGCTCGCCGTCGAGGGGGTCGCCAATGCGGCGGTGACGGTCCGCGAGGACGAGCCGGGACGACGGCGCCTGGTGGCGTATCTGGTCGCCAGGTCCGGTTCCCAGATGGACGCCGACGAGGTCCGGGCCCGGCTGGGCGAGCAGCTGCCCGGCTATCTGGTCCCGCAGTCCTTCGTGACGCTCGACGCGCTGCCGCTGACCGTCAACGGCAAGCTCGACCGTGACGCACTGCCCGCACCCGCCGCCCGATCCTCGGCCGCTGCGCCGTCGGTGGCCGTCGCGCCCGCCGTCACCGCGCCGTCGGCCGTCGGCGCCCTCCAGGAGCTGTTCGCCGAGGTGCTGCGGCTCGACGAGGTCGGCCCCGGCGAGGACTTCTTCACCCTCGGCGGTGACAGCATCATCGCCATCCAGCTGGTCAACCTGGCGCGCCGCCGGTCGCTGCGGCTGTCGCCGCGCGAGGTGTTCGTACACCGGACCCCGGCGGCTCTCGCCGAGGTGATCGCACCGACCGCGCCGGCCCCGGCCGCCGCAACCGAAGAAGCCCCGTCCGATGGCATCGGCGAGGTCATGCTCATGCCGATCGTGCAGCGACTGGCCGAACTGGGCGGGGCGATCAAGCGGCTCAACCAGGCCGAACTGCTCCGCACCCCGCCGTCCCTGACGCTGGATCAGCTGATTGCCATGCTCACCGCCCTGGTCGGCAGGCACGACGCGCTCAGGCTCCGGCTGCACCGCCCGTCGCCGCTGCTCTGGTCGCTGGAGGCCGTCGCGGAGACACCGGCGGACCCGGTGGAGGTGGTGGACGCCACCGGTCTCGACGACGACGCGTTCGCCGAACTGATCGCCGTGACGTCCGACGCCACCGCCGACCGACTGGACCCCGACACCGGGCAGATGCTGCGGGCCGTCCTGTTCGACCGGGGCGAGGAGCAGGGCAGACTGCTACTGGTGGCGCACCACCTGGTGACCGACGGGGTGTCCTGGCACATCCTCGTCGACGACCTGCGCCAGGCCTGGGAACAGCTGGCCGACGGGCGCACTCCGCGCCTCGACCCGGTCGGCACTTCGCTGCGGACCTACGCCCGCACGCTGACCGAGAACGCCGGGCAGGCGAACCGCCTCGGTGAGTTCGGCCATTGGACCGAGGTGCTGGCCCCCGGGGCCGACCTCGATCCCACGGCGCTCACCTTCGGGCTGACCGTGGGCGCCACCCGCGACCACGTACTGCGCCTCCCGGCCGAGGTCACCGCACCGCTGCTCACCTCGGTGCCGGCCGCCGCCGATGCCGACGTCACCGAGACGCTGGTGGCGACGTTGCACGTGGCGGTGGCCCGCTGGCGTGCCGCCCGTGGCGGCGACGCGTCCGCGCCGCTCCTGCTCGACCTGGAACGGCACGGCCGTGAGCCGGTCGGTGACGACACCGATCTGTCGCGCACCGTCGGCTGGTTCACCGCCATCGCCCCGGTACGTCTGCCGGGCATCACCGGCGACCTGGCTCCGACGCTGCGGGACGTCCGCGACAGTCTGCGGGCGGCGCCCGACGGCGGGCTCGGCTACGGGCTGCTGCGCTACTGCAATCCGCGCACCGCGCCGGTGCTGGCCCGGCTCGGCACCCCCCAGCTCCTCTTCAACTACCTGGGCAGGTTCCCGGTGGGCGCCGAGCACGACTGGGCGAGCGCACCTGAGGCGCTGCGGACGGCCCCCGATCCGGACCTCGGCACGCCGTACCTGGTGGAGATCAACGCGGCCTGCCACGACACCCCGGCCGGACCGGAACTGCACGCGGTCCTGACCTTCGCCGATGGCGGGATCCCCGCCGACGAGGTGGCCGCGCTCGCCGACGCCTGGGCCGAAGCGCTGCGCGAGTTCGCCGACACCGGGGGAGACGCGGCAGTACTGCCCGTCATCGGCGGGCTCGCGCTGAGCCCTGCTGAGGTCACCGCCCTGGCTGATGCGGCCCCGGTGCCCGTGGAGGCGATCTGGCCGCTGTCGCCGCTCCAGGAGGGCCTGTTCTTCCAGGCCCGGCTGGCCGGCGACGCCGACGTGTACGTGGCGCAGAACGCTTTCGACTTCGCCGAACGCCTGGACGCCGACGCCCTGCGCCGGGCCTGCGCCGCCGTGCTGGAGCGGCACGCCGCGATGCGTCTCGGCTTCACCTCCGACCAGGCGGACCGCCCGGTCGCCCTGGTCGGCACGGACCTGACCGGACAGGTCGACGTGGTCGACCTCTCCGGCCTGAACGAGAAGTCCGCGGCGCGGCAGCTGGCGGAGGTGACGGCCGCGGACCGGCGCAGCCCCTTCGACCTGGCCCGGCCACCGCTGATGCGGCTGACCGTGGTGTCGCTCCCCGGCGGACGGGACCGGCTGCTGCTCACATACCACCTGCTGCTCTGGGACGGCTGGTCGCGCGAACTGGTCCTGCGCGAACTGTTCAGCGCTTATGCCCAGGCCCGTACCGGCGGGATCGCCGCCTACGAGACCCCGTCGGCGACCTTCGCCGACTACCTCAGCCATCTCTCGGAGCAGGACGCCGAGGGCTCGGCGCGGGCCTGGGGCGAACTGCTCGCCCCGCTGGAGGAACCGACCCTGCTCTTCCCTGCGGCGATGGGCACCGCGCCGGTCCTGGCCACGAGCCTGTCGTTCCAGCTGTCACCGGACGAGACGAACAGCGTTACCGGGTCGGCCCGGCGCAGCGGGGTGACGCTCAACGCGGTCCTCAGCACCGCGCTCGGCATCGTGCTGGCCCATGCCTGCGGCCGGAACCAGGCGGTCTTCGGCACGACCGTGGCCGGCCGCCCGACCGAACTCGACGGCATCGACACCGTCATCGGTGTCTTCCTCAACACGGTGCCCGCACTTGTCCGGCTGGACGCGAACGAGCCCGCTCGCGATGTGATGCGCCGGGTCCAGGACGACCGGGTCAGGATGATGGCCCACGAGTACCTCGGCCTGGGCGACATCCAGCGCGCCGCGGGACGCGGGCAGCTCTTCGACAGCCTCTATGTGCTGCAGAACTTCCTCGACGACGACACCTTCACCGATCTGGAGGACGCCCACGGCATCGTCGGCGTGGACGCCGTCGACGCCACCCACTACCCGCTGACCTGGGTGGCGACACCCGGCAGGCAGTTGCGGATGCGGCTGGAGTTCCGCGACGACGTGGTACCCCGCGAGCAGGCGGAAGCACTTCTTGCCCGGCTGAAGCAGGTCCTGCTGCGGCTGGCCGAGGACCCGTCGGCGGCCGTCGGTGACGTCCCGGTGATGACCGACGCCGAACTGCCCGCACTGACCCGGATGTGGGACGGCCCGCAGCGGTCGTTCGGCGAGGCGACCATCGCCGAGCTGATGGCCGGCCAGGCCGTCCGCACCCCGGACGTCCCGGCACTGACCTTCGGCGACGCCACCCTCACCTACGCCGAGTTGGATGCCCGCGTCAACCGGGTGGCCCGGTCGCTGCTGGCCCGCGGTGCCGGTCCCGAGCAGATCATCGCGCTGGCGGTACCCCGGTCCATCGACATGGTGGTGGCGCTGTTCGCCGTGCTGCGCACCGGTTCCGCGTATCTGCCGCTGGAGCTGGACAACCCTGACGAACGGCTGCTCGGGATGCTCGCCGACGCCACACCGGTGCTGCTGGTGACCACCGGACCGGTCGCGCCCCGGCTGGCCGCGCACCCGGTGCCGGTGCTGCTCCTGGACGCCCCGGGCGCACTGGCGGTGCACGACGAGCCGCTCACCGACGAGGAGTTGGGGGCCTTCGCGCCCGGCAGTCCGGGACGGCTCGACCACCCGGCGTACGTGATCTACACCTCGGGTTCCACCGGCCGCCCCAAGGGCGTCGTGACGCCCTACAGCGGACTGACCAACATGCAGTTCAACCACCGCGAAGCGATCTTCGACCCGACGGTCACCGCCGCCGGAGACCGGATCCTCACCATCGCGCACACCGTCTCGTTCTCCTTCGACATGTCCTGGGAGGAGCTGCTGTGGCTGGTCGAAGGGCACCATGTGCACATCTGCGACGAGCAGTTGCGCCGTGACGCCCGCGCCCTGGTGGCCTACTGCGACCGGCACCGCGTCGACGTGGTGAACGTGACCCCGACCTACGCCCAGCACCTCATCGACGAGGGCCTGCTCGACGGCGAGGAGTACGGCGGCCGGCCGGGTGCGCACCGTCCCGCCCTGGTGCTGCTCGGCGGCGAGGCGGTGCCGCAGACCCTGTGGTCGGCGCTGCGCGACACCGACGGCGTCCTCGGCTACAACCTGTACGGCCCGACCGAGTACACCATCAACACCCTGGGCGGCGGCACCACCGACAGCGACGCCACCACCGTGGGCAGCCCGATCTGGAACACCCGCGGCTACGTCCTGGACGGCTGGCTGCGGCCGGTGCCGCCGGGAGTGCCCGGCGAGCTGTACATCAGCGGCGCGGGCCTGGCCCGCGGCTACCTCGGCCGACCCGGACTCAGCGCGCAGCGGTTCGTCGCCGACCCGTATGTGCCCGGCGGGCGGATGTACCGCACCGGCGACCTGGTACGGGCCAGGTCCGACGGCAACCTGGACTTCCTCGGCCGCACCGACGACCAGGTGAAGATCCGCGGTTACCGGGTCGAGCTGGGCGAGGTCGAGAACGCGGTCGCGGGCCTGCCGGGTGTGCACCAGTGCGCCGTACTGGCGACCCCCGACGCCTCCGGCGGGCGGCGCCTCGCGGCCTTCCTCGTTCCCGACGCCGCCTTCGACCCCGACGCTCTCGCCGCCACCGTGCAGCGTGAACTGCGCACGCTGCTGCCCGGCTACATGGTGCCCACCGCGTACGCCGTGGTGGACGGCCTGCCGCTGACCGGCAACGGCAAACTCGACGTGGCGGCACTGCCCCGGCCGGTCCCGGTCACCACCGTGTCCCGCCGCCCGGAGAACGACGCCGAGCGGGTCCTGTGCGGGCTCTTCGCCGATGTGCTCGGCGTCGGGACGGTGGGCGTCGAGGACGACTTCTTCGACTCCGGCGGGCACTCCCTGATCGCGATGCGGCTGCTCGGCGCGATCCGTGCCGAACTGGGTACCGACCTGTCGCTGCGGGACCTGTTCGACACCCGGACCCCGCTGCGGCTCGCCGAGCGGATCGCGGCCGCGCGGCCCGGCCGCGAACCGGCCGCCCTGGTGGCGGGGGTCCGGCCGGAACACCCGCCGCTGTCTGCCGCGCAGCAGCGGCTCTGGCTGCTGCAGCAGCTGGAGCCGGGCTCCACCGCGTACAACTACCCGCTGCTGGTACGGCTGCGCGGGGCGGTCGACGTCCCGGCGCTGCGCGCCGCGCTGGCCGACGTCGTCGCCCGCCACGAGATCCTGCGCACGCTGTACACGGTCGTCGACGACGAGCCGGTGCAGCGGATCACCGACCCGGCGCCCGTCCCGGTGACCGTGGTCGGCGGCCCGGCCGCACGGACGGCGTCCCTGGTCGCCGAAGCGGTGGCGCTGCCCTTCGACCTGTCGGCGGATCTTCCGCTGCGGGCACTCGTCCTGCAGGAGCACGACACCGGCGACACCGTACTGACCCTGGTGCTGCACCACATCGCGATGGACGAGTGGTCCGACCGGCCGCTCCTCGACGACCTGGACACCGCCTACACGGCCCGCGTCGCCGGCCACCCGCCGCACTGGGAGCCACTGCCGGTGCAGTACGCCGACTACGCCCGCTGGCAGGCCGACCTGCTCGGCGATCCCACCGACCCGGACAGCAGGCACGCCTCCGAACGGGCCTACTGGCAGCGGCAGTTGCACGGCCTGCCCGAGGAGATGGCACTGCCCGCCGACCGGCCGCTGCGCGGCTCGCGCGGCGAGGGCCTGGTCACCCTGCAGCTCCCGGCCCAGCTGATCGACCCGCTGCGGGACCTCGCCCGCTCCCGGTCGGCCAGCCTCTTCATGGCGCTGCACGCCGCGCTGGCCACCCTGCTGTCGCGGCTGGGCGCCGGCGATGACGTGGTGATCGGCGCGCCGACCTCGGGCCGGGCCGACCCGGCGCTGCACGACCTGGTCGGATTCTTCGTCAACACCGTGGTGCTGCGCGCCGATCTGTCCGGATCGCCGACGTTCACCGAGCTGCTCGGCCGGGTCCGGGAGACCGACCTGGCCGCGTTCGAACAGGCAACCCTGCCGTTCCAGCAGGTCGTTGAGGCCCTGAACCCGGTCCGGGTACCGGGCAGGAACCCGCTGTTCCAGGTGATGCTGGGCTTCCTGCACCAGCCGAACCCCGACGGCGGTGTCCGGAGGGTGCTCGGGCTGCCGACCGGCGACGCCCCGGACTTCCTGGCCGGTCCCAAGGTGGACCTGAACTTCACCTTCGTCGACGCGGGCCCGTCCGCGCCGGTCGGGCTGACGCTGGAGTTCGACGCCGCCCGTTTCGACGCGCGCACCGCGGACCGCCTGGTCCGGCGTCTCTCGGTGCTGCTGGGCGACCTCGTCGCCCGGCCGGACCGGCGGGTGGACGCCGCCGAAGTCCGCTGCGCCGACGACCTGGCCGACCTCGCCGACTGGCAGCCCGGCGGCCCGCCGGCGGCCGACGGACCTCCCTGGCACGCACTGCTGGCAGAACACGCCCGGCTGACACCCGACGCCGACGCCTGTGTCTTCGACGGCCGGACGGCCTCCTACCGTTCACTCGACCGGGCCGCCGACGCCTTCGCCGCCATGTTCGCGGGGCACGCCTCGGCCGCCGACCGGGGCCAGGACCGTCTCATCGGGGTCGCGCTGCCGCGCTCACGACGCCTGCCGGCCGTCCTGGCGGGCGTGGCCCGCGCGGGAGCGGCATACGTGCCGCTGGACCCGGCCTTCCCGCAGGACCGGCTGCGCCACATGGTGGACGACGCCCGCCCCGCGCTGCTGGTGGTCGACGCCCGCACCCGGGCGCTGTTCCCTGACCCGCCCGAGGGCACGCACATCCTGGACCTGGACGCGGACGACTTCGGCCAGGCGGTCGACGCCCTCCTTGACGGCGGCACACCGTTCCGGACCGACCCCGCCCCGCACCGCCCGGCCGACCCGGACTCGGCGGCGTACGTCATCTACACCTCCGGTTCCACCGGACGTCCCAAGGGCGTGACCGTGACCCGGCGGAACGTGGACGTCTTCCTGTCCGCGATTCCCACCGCGGCACCCCTCACGGCCGGGGACCGGCTGCTCGCGGTGACGACCCTGTCGTTCGACATCGCCGTACTGGAACTGATGGCCCCGCTGCGCGCGGGGGCCTGCGTGGTCCTGGCCTCCGAGCAGGAGGTCCGTGACCCGCTGCTGCTGGCCGGGCTGCTCCGCGCCGAGCGGATCACCCATCTGCAGGCGACGCCGTCGCTGTGGGGAGCGCTCACCGAGACGGCCGAGGCCGACCTGACCGGTGTGCACGCGCTCGTCGGCGGTGAGGCGCTGCCGGTGCCGCTGGCACGTGAACTGGTCCGGCGGGCGCGTACGGTGACCAATCTCTACGGCCCCACCGAGGCGACCGTATGGGTCACCTCGGCACCGGTCGACGAGGCCTGGTGCGAGGGGCCGCACATCGGACGCCCGCTGCCCGGCACCACCGTCCGGGTCCTGGACGCGGCGCTGCGCCCGGTGCCGCCGGGCATCGTGGGGGAGCTGTACGTCGCCGGGCCGCAGGTCGTCCGCGGCTATCGGGGACGGCCCGCGCTCGCCGCGGAACGGTTCGTCGCCGACCCGTGGGGCGGTCCGGGCACTCGGATGTACCGCACCGGCGACCTGGCGCGCTGGAACTCCGGCGGCGGGCTGGAGTTCCTCGGCCGCGGCGACCACCAGGTCAAGGTCCGGGGCTTCCGGATCGAGTTGGGCGAGATCGAGTCCGTCATGGCGGCGCATCCGGGCGTGGCGCGCGCGGCGGCCGTGGCCCGTCCCGACGGGCAGGGCAACGGGCGGGTCTTCGCCTACCTGACCACGGCCGACGGCACCCCTGACGTGCCCCGGACGCTCGCGGCACACCTCGCCACTCAGCTGCCCTCGTACATGATCCCTGCGGCGACGACCGTACTGGACGAGCTTCCGCTCACCCCCAACGGCAAGGTGGACCGGGCGGCACTGCCCGAGGTCGACTTCGCGGACCTGACGTCGCACACCGGACCGCGCTCGCGTACCGAGGCCGCCGTCTGCCAGGCCGTCGCCTCGGTGCTGGGTGTCGAGTCGGTCGGGGTGGACGACGACTTCTTCGTCCTCGGCGGCCATTCGCTGCTGCTGGTCCGGCTGGCCGCCGCGCTGCGCCGCGAGTTCGGGGTGGAGCTGCCGGTCGCGGAGCTGTTCGCGCTGCCGACCCCGGCGGCGCTGGCCCGCAGGCTCAGCGGCGCGGCCGCCCCGGTGGGCGACGCACTGGCGCCGCTTCTGCCGCTGCGCACCGGGGGCGACCGGGCGCCGCTGTTCTGCCTGCCCCCGGCCAGCGGTCTGAGCTGGCAGTTCGCCGGGCTGAAGCGTCACCTGCCGGACGGGATACCGCTGTACGGCCTGCAGTCGCCGCGGCTCAGCCGCACCGACGATCTGCCCACCACTTTCGGGGAGTTGGCGGCCGAGTACGCCGAGCTGATCGGTCGGACCGCCCCGGCCGGCCCTGTCCGGCTGCTGGGCTGGTCGTTCGGCGGAGCGGTGGCCCACGCGGTGGCGACGCTGCTGACCGCCGCGGGCCGGGAGGTGTCCTTCCTGGGCATGCTCGACTCGCGGGCCAGGGTCCCGGCATCGCAGGACGCGACGGAGGACGACGGGACGCAGCGGGACGACGCGGCGTGGGACGGTCCGGCGGCCGTGGTCCGGCTGCTCACCGAGCTGGGGTACCCGGCCCCGGCGGAGCAGGTGGCCTCGATGTCCGTGGCGGACGCGGTGGTGCTGCTGCGCCACTCCGGTGGCGAGGTGTCGATGCTGGCGGACGGGCAGATCGCCCGGGTGGTCGAGAACTACCTGGAGAGCGACCACCTGGCCGAGCACGCGGAGTTCGGGGTCTTCCCCGGCGACGCGGTGTTCGTCGACGCCACCGTCGCGGAGCCCGGCTTCCACGGCACGGCGTCGGAGCAGTGGGCCGCGCACATCGGTGGGGCCCTGCGGGTGCACGCCGTCGCGTGCGGGCACTCGGAACTGCTCGACGCCCGGACGCTCGACATCCTCGGGCCGCTGGTCGAGGGCTACTTGGCCGAGTGAGCCTGGGAAACGCCCGAGGGCGGCACCGGCGGAATCCGCCGGTGCCGCCCTCGGGCGTCCACTGCGTCAGGACTGGTTGGACAGGTCGGCCACCTTGGTGTCGGCCCTGCCGTCGACCGCGTTGGCCAACTGCGGGACCAGTACGTCCAGCGCGTACAACAGGGCGTTGGGGCCGCTGTAGGACAGCGCGCCCGCCAGCGGGGTGTCGAAGCTGGTGTAGAGCGTACGGTCGCTCTTGACGACGTTCAGGCGGGCGAAGACCGGCGAGGCCAGCATCGCCGGCTTGGTCGCGCCGACAACGACCAGCACGTCCTTGTCGATCAGGTCGAGCCGCTCCTCGCTGAGGTCTTCCTTGACGGTCTGCGTGGCGAAACCGAGCTCGTCGAAGAGGACCCGGCGCGGGTCGTGGGCCGGAGCGATCCAGTGCTGGCCCTTGTCGGGGCCGTAGTCCATGGCGAGCACCTTGCCGGCGAACTCGGGATGGGCCTTCTTCGCGGCGGCGATCTTCGATTCGACCTTGTCGACCAGTGCCTGGGCCTCGGCGCTCTTGCCCAGCGCCTGGCCGGTCGTCAGCGTCTGCACGTTCCAGGGGGTCTTCTCGTCGAGGTATGCGCTGGACTGGACGACGGTCGGCGCGATCGCCGAGAGCTTCCGGTAGCTCTCCTTGGTGACCGTCTCGTTGATCGCGAGGATCACATCGGGACGTTGCTTGGCGATGGCCTCGAAGTTCAGCTCGGCGGAGAAGGTGGGCAGCTTCGTGCCGCCCAACTCCTTCTTGACCCAGGGGTAGGTCGGGTACTGCGTGAACCACTCGCGGGTACTGACCGGCACCACGCCCAGGGCCAGCGCGAAGTCCTGGTCGTCCCAGCCCACGGTGACCACCCGCTTCGGCTTGCTCGGGATGGCCGTGGAGCCGAACTTGTGCTTGATGGTCACGGGAAAGGCCGAGCCGGACGACGCCGCGGCGGCCGGTGCCGTGGTGTCCTCGGACGACGAGCACGCCGACAGCAAGGCGGCGCCGACCACGAAGGCCGTTATCGTCGCGGCGAACCGCGAACGCAACCGTGTTCTGGGAGAGATGCGGATCGAACTGGGGCGAGCCATCGTGCTCCTTTCCACCCGGTGACGTCTGGCACATTCACGCGGGCTCTGGCGGGGGTTCCAAAATTTAACTTAGGTTAGCATTACCTAAATCCGCTCGGGCTCCGGTCCGCGCGGCCGACTCGTCATTTCGTCATACGGAGGGCATGACATGCAGCGCACTCTGCTGGGCGGCAAGATCCACCGGGCCACCGTCACCCAGGCCGACCTGCACTACGTGGGTTCGATCACCATCGACAAGAACCTGTTGGAGGCCGCCGATCTCCTGGAGGGCGAACAGGTCCACGTCGTCGACATCACCAACGGAGCCCGGCTCACCACTTACGCCATCGAGGGACCCGCAGGTTCCGGTGTCATCGGCATCAATGGCGCTGCGGCTCATCTGGTCCAGCCGGGCGATCTGGTCATCATCATGTCGTTCCAGCAGGTGGAGGAGAGCGAAGCCCGCCGCCACCGGTCGCACGTCGTCCATGTCGACCAGGACAACCGCATCGTGGACCTCGGCACCGACCCGGCCGCCCCCATCCCCGGCGCGGCCGACCAGCTCTCCGGCGCCCTCGTCGAGACACGCTGACCCGCCCCTCCGGCAGGACAGGCAGGCAGTCCAGCGATGGAACCGATGGAACCGGCCCGGCTCGGCCAGATCATCGCCGAAGTCTCCGAACTCGGTGACCACTTCCACCTCTTCACCGCCCACGACGGGCCCGGCTGGCGGTCGCTGAGCGAACTGCTCAGCGACCGCGACGCCCTCGAAGCACGCATCCTCGCCACCGCAGAGGCCTACCGGACCACCGAGCTGCGCGTCGCGGCGTCCAGCGTCTACCAGGACCTGGCAGCTCGCCTGTGGTTCCCCGTCCTCGGCGCGGCCGTCCTGCACCGCACCGTCCTGGACTGGACGCCGACCCGGCTGTCCTGGCGGGCCTCGGCCGCCGGCCCGCTCCCACTCCGCCTGTCCGAGCCCAGGGGCATGGAGACCAACTGCCCTGAGGACACAGCCGAACCGCTCTACCGGGCGATGGCCCGAATCCTGCAGCCGCTGGCCGACCTCACCCGCGCAGTCGTCAAGGTCTCCCCGCGGCTGCTCTGGGGCAACGCCGCCTCGTCACTGACCGGCGTCGTCGGCGTCATCGCCCACGAACGGCCGTCCCACGCACGCGAAGCGATCGCCCTGGGCGACCGGCTCCTCGGCCTCGGCGACGGCCCCGGCACCGGCCACCAGACGGAACCTGTGGCCGGGCACCCGTTCTTCACCAGAACCACCTGCTGCCTCAACTACCGCATCCCCGATGCGGGCAACTGTGACGACTGCGTCCTGCTCGCTCCCGGGAGCCGTCAGGAGCGATGGCTCGAAGCTGTGCGAGCCGAGCGTGCGGCCCCGGACGCTCACCTCCGGCTGTGACGCGGATGGGTTATACCGTTCCTCTGAGTCGGGTCGGCCCAACCTCCTGCGCGTAAGGCGGTGCCGAGGGCCCAGGATCGCCTGGGCCCCTGGTGCTCAGCCGACGGGTCAGGGACGGCTGGTGAGGTAGCCGCCCATGGAGGTGAAGTACTCGAGGGCCGGCATCTCCTGGCCGTCCTCGGTCCGTACGCGGCTGATGGCCAGGCCGTGGTTGCGGCCCGTGCGGGCGTCGGCCCCGGCGACGATCACCACGCCGTCACCTTCGCGGTAGAAGACGCGGCCCGGGGTGCCGCCGTACCGGCCCTGGGACACGACGGCGGAGAGCACTTCGAGGCGCTTGCCGTTGTGGAAGGCGAAGGCGCTGGGGTAGGGGGCGGACTGGGCGCGGACCAGGCGCGCGAGGTCCTCGGCCGGCCAGCTCCAGTCGATGCGGATGTCCTCCTCGGACCGCTTGTGGAAGAAGGTGGCCTGGGAGCGGTCCTGCTGGGTGAACTCGGTCCGCCCGGCGGCGATCAGAGCGAGGGCGCCGGTCGTCACCGGGGCGATGAGGTCGACCGTCTTGTGGAACAGATCGGTGGCCGTGTCGGTCGGCTCGACGGGGACTGCACGCTGCTGGACGATGTCGCCCGCGTCGAGCTCGTCGTCCATCATGTGGGCCGTGACGCCGACCTCGGGCTCGCCGTTGATGAGGGCCCAGATCAGTGGCGAGAAGCCGGCGTACTTGGGCAGCAGCGAGTCGTGGACGTTCAGTGTTCCGTGCCGGGGGAGGTTGAAGATGCGCGGCGGGATCCACGTACGCCAGTTGTTGGCCACGATGATGTCCGGGTCGGCCTCCTTGAGACGGTCGAACAACTCCTCGTCGTCGGGCCGGTTGCGGATGACCACGGGGACTCCGTGCTTCTCGGCCAGCTCGGCCACCGAGTCGCTCCAGATCTTCTCGTAAGCGTGCTCGCTCTTGGGATGCGTCACGACCATCACCACGTCGTGCTCGGAGTCGAGGAGCGCTTGCAGGGTGCGGTGCCCCCAGGTCTGATAACCGAACATGACGACCCGCATGGGGTTCCTCCTCGAAAGAGCGAATGACCGGCGCTAAGTAAAGCAAGGCTTACCTAAGGGTACAACAGCCCGGGATTCTTGGGCGTTTGACGGCATGATTGACGGTTTGCCTGTTTTGCCCGCGTGACAGGTTGGCCAGATCAGGTTAGCTTTACCTAAGTTCCGCTCGGCCGCCGCTTCCGGTGTGCCCGACGCCTCGTCCTCACCCACACCTCACACGCGGCTGTCCCGCACGATGGGAGTGACATGTCTCAGGTTCTTCCTGGCGACGCACCTCTGGTCCACGACCTCATTGGCATCGGCTTCGGGCCGTCCAACGTGGCCATGGCGATAGCGCTCAGCGAGCACAACGCTCGCGTCGGCAGGCAGGAGGCGGTCACCGCTCACTTCTTCGAGCAGCAGCCGAAGTTCGGCTGGCACCGCGGCATGCTGATCGACGACGCGACCATGCAGGTGTCCTACCTCAAGGACCTGGTGTCGCTGCGGAATCCGGCCAGTGAATACAGCTTCCTCTGCTACCTGCAGAGCAAGGGCCGCCTCATCGACTTCGTCAACGCCAAGAACCTGTTCCCGCTCCGCGTCGAGTTCCACGACTACTTCGAGTGGGCCGCGGCGAAGGTCGACGACATGGTCTCCTACGGCCACGAGGTCATCGCCGTCGAGCCCGTCGTACGCGACGGTGTGGTGGAGTACCTGGACGTGACAGCCCGTTCGGGATCCGAGGTCGTGGTCCACCGGGCCCGCAACCTCGTCATCAGCACCGGACTGCGTCCCGTCATGCCGGAGGGCGTCGACCGGACGGACCGCGTCTGGCACAACTCCGAGCTGCTGAAGAAGGTCGACGGACTGGAGGGCACCAACCCCTCCCGCTTCGTTGTCGTCGGCGCCGGCCAGAGCGCCGCCGAGAACGTGGCCTACCTGCACCGCCGCTTCCCCGGGGCCGAGGTCTGCGCCGTCTTCTCCCGCTACGGCTACAGCCCCGCCGACGACAGCAGCTTCGCCAACCGCATCTTCGACCCGGCCGCGGTCGACGAGTACTTCACGGCCCCCGACGACATCAAGCAGAAGCTGATGGACTACCACGGGAACACCAACTACTCCGTGGTGGACATCGACCTGATCGACGACCTGTACCGGCAGGCGTATCAGGAGCGTGTCCTCGGTACCGAGCGGCTGCGCTTCATCAACGTCTCGCGGCTCACCGGCGTGGAGGAGACACAGGACAACGTCCGGGCCACCGTCAAGTCCCTCATCACCGGCGAGGAGACGACGCTGGACGCCGACGTCGTCGTCTACGCCACCGGCTACAGCCAGGCAGACCCCGTCGGCCTCCTCGGCGAGGTCGGGGACCGCTGCCACCGCGACGACCAGGGACGCATCCGGGTCGAGCGCGACTACCGTGTCGCGACCCACCCCGAACTGCGCTGCGGCATCTACCTCCAGGGCGGCACCGAGCACACCCACGGGATTACGTCGTCCCTGCTGTCCAACACGGCGATCAGAGTCGGCGAGATCCTGCAATCGATCATCGACCGCGACCTGAAGGCCGCCCCGGCCACGGCCCAGCCGCTCGCTGACGGCATCGGTACGGCCCGCTAGTCCAGCACTCGACGAGCACCCGCGCCGGGGGCTGTCCCTGTCGGTGGAACCCAGGCGCCGCTTGGAGGGATGCAGTCGGCCCCGGCCCCGACACACCCCAGGGACGGAATCATGCTCTGTACGAGGCTGACGAACGCGTACATCCGGTCCAGGATCGGGGACATCGAGGTCGTGGCGACGTTCGTGGACGGGCGGGACGTGGGGGAGGGGCACAAGCTGTGAGGCTGTCGTCCCGCGCGCACCAATCGCTTTGCCCACCCCACACCCCCACGTCGTCCGTGCGCTCGGCCGGTTCCCGGGACGCCGCCGCTCTCGCCGCTCTCTCACGTCCGTTCATCCGCGCGGGCGTACTACGTGAGCGGCCGTTCCATGTCTACGCGTCGCAAGCGACCGACTTCCTGGTCGCCGAGGCGCCTGACGGCACCTTGGACGGCTGCCTCGCGCTGCGCGTCGACGACCCGGACCCGACGCGCGACGGCCGGGCCCTCGGGGTCCTGTACAACTTCTGCGTCGCGCAGCACATGCAGGGGAGTGGTGTGGGGGCACGGCTTCTGGGCGCCGCCCTGGCCCGTGGGCGGGCGCAGTCGCTGGACGCGCTGTTCACGGCGACGACGGGCAGTGGCCGCCTCTTCCTGCGGCACGGATTCGCTCCTACGTGCCCGAGCCTGGCCCCTCTGTCCTGGGCACGGTCTCTGGACCCCCGGCGGGGCGCCCGCGTACTCGCCCGGGTCCTGTGAGCGCCACCTGGTGAGCCGTCACGACGAGAGGGCGGAATCCGAGCCGTAAGGGCTGGGTCCCGCCCTCTTTCGCACCGAGTGGACGTCACTCGCGCTGACGTCACGTGCCGAGGATGGCCGGCAACGCTCCCACCAACTGGGCGATCTCCGCCTCCGTGACCGTCAGAGCGGGAGCCAACCGCACGGTCCGGTCGCCGGCGGCGTTCACCAGGAACCCGGCCTCCTGCGCCGCCCGCTGAATCCGGGCCGCCACCGGGCGATCCCGCCAGTGAAGTCCGTGTGGGCGCGGCCCGATTCGTCCCACACGGTGCGGCCGTCTTCGCGGACCAGAGCCAGCGGGGGAGTGCCATAGGTGTCCATCATCACCGCTCGCCAGCGGTCGGTCAGCGGTGCGGCGCCGGCGGCGGTCATGAGCTCGTTCCTCCGCTGTCGGGTGTGCTGTCGGGTACGACCGTGGTGCCGGGGCTCCTCCCGGTGAAGACGCCGCGCAACACCGCGTGCGGTACCCGTCCGTCGAGCACGTGCGCCCGGCCGACTCCTGAGCGGACCGCTCGCAGACAGCCCTCCATCTTCGGGAGCATCCCGCCGGCGAGGCCCGGCAGCAGCACGTCCAGCTCACCGGCAGTCAGATGCTCGATCACCTCGGTGCTGTGCGGCCAGTCCGCGTACAGCCCCTCCACGTCCGTCAGCATCACCAGGCGCTCCGCGCCGAGCGCGACGGCCAGCGCGGACGCCGCGAGATCGGCGTTGATGTTGTAGACCCGCCCGTCCGTGCCGCGCGCGACCGGCGAGATCACCGGGATGCGGCCCTGCTCCAGCAGCACCTGTACGGTACCGGGGTCCACCGCCACGACGTCGCCGACCAGGCCGATGTCCACCGGCCGGCCGTCCACCAGGGCGGCGCGTCGTACCGCGGTCATCGTGTGCGCGTCCTCGCCCGACATGCCCACGGCGAACGGCCCGTGGGCGTTGATGGCACCGACGAGCTCACGCTGGACCTGACCCGTCAGCACCATACGGACCACGTCCATGGTCTCCGGAGTCGTCACTCTCAGGCCCGCCTCGAAGCGGACCTCCAGGTCGAGCCGGGCAAGCATCGCGCTGATCTGCGGTCCGCCGCCGTGCACGACGACGGGACGCAGCCCCGCGTGCCACAGCTCCACCACGTCCTGAGCGAACGTCCGGTGAAGCGCGGGATCCACCATGGCGTTGCCGCCGAACTTGATGACGACCGTCCGGCCCTGGAGTTCCTCCTGCCAGGGAAGGTCCCCCGGTGGCAGGTCCGCCGCGGCCACGTGCTGTTCGACGGGAGCCTTCATCCCTGTCCCCGTCCCGTTCATGAGCTGTAGGCGCTGTTCTCGTGGACGTACTCGGCGGTGAGGTCGTTGGTCCAGATGGCCGCCGAGGCGTTGCCGGAGCGCAGATCGACGGTGACGGTGACCTGGCGGCCCGACAGATCGACCTCGTCGCGGGCCTCCCCGGCCGCGCCGTCCCGGCAGACCCAGACGCCGTTGATCGCCACGTCCAGGCGGTCCGGGTCGAAGGCGGCGCCCGTTGTGCCGATAGCCGACAGCACCCGGCCCCAGTTCGGATCCTCCCCGTGCAGCGCGCACTTGAGGAGGTTGTTCCGGGCCACCGACCGGCCCACCGTCACGGCGTCCTCCTCGGACGCCGCGCCGACGACGGCCACTTCGATCTCCTTCGACGCGCCCTCGGCGTCCGCCACCAACTGACGCGCCAGGTCGAGGCACACCGCGTGCACGGCGTCGGTGAACTCCCCGTCGTCCGGGGTCACGCCGGAGGCGCCCGACGAGAGCAGGAGCACGCTGTCATTGGTGGACATACAGCCGTCCGAGTCCACCCGGTCGAAGGTGGTGCGTACGGCGGCGCGCAGCGCGGAGTCGAGAGCCGGGCCGTCGATCTCGGCGTCCGTGGTGAGGACCACCAGCATGGTGGCCAGCCCGGGCGCGAGCATCCCCGCACCCTTCGCCATACCGCCGACGGTCCACCCGGACCGGGGCGCCACCGCGGTCTTGTGCACCGAGTCCGTCGTCTTGATCGCCACGGCCGCGTCCTCGCCGCCGACGGCCGACAGCCGGTCGGCCGCGGTGTCGATGCCCGCCGTGACCCGGTCCATCGGCAGTGGTACGCCGATGAGCCCGGTCGAGCACACCGCCACGTCGTTCACTTCCGCGCCGACCGCCATGGCCGTGCGCTCGGCCATCAGACGCGCGTCCTCGGTTCCGGCCGGGCCGGTACACGCATTGGCGCCCCCGGAATTGAGGACCACCGCGGAGAGCCGATGGTTCGCCAGCATCCGGCGGGACCAGCGCACCGGCGCGGCCTGTATCCGGTTCGAGGTGAAGACCCCGGCGGCGGCACGCGACGGCCCCTGGTTCACGACCAGGGCCAGGTCGGGATCGCCGGATTCCTTGATGCCGGCGGCCACACCGCTCGCAAGGAACCCGCGGGCAGCGGTCACGGTCACGGAGCCACTCCATTCGTGGGCAGGCCCAGCCACTCCGGCAGGCCGAGGGCGACATTCATGCTCTGCACCGCGCCACCCGCGGTGCCCTTCACCAGGTTGTCGATGGCGCTCACGCAGACCAGACGACCGGCGGCCGCATCCACAGCCACCTGCACGTGCACGGTATTGGAACCCAGGACCGATCCGGTGGAGGGCCATTGGCCGGGCGGCAACAGCCGGACGAACGGCTCGTCGGCGTACGCGGCTTCGAAGACCGCGCGCACCTCGTCCGTGCCGCTGTCGACCCCCATGCCGGGGCGCAGACGGGCCGAGCAGGTGGCCAGAATGCCGCGTGGCATGGGTGCCAGCATCGGGGTGAAGGACACGGTGACCTGCTCGCCTGCCACCCGCGACAGGTTCTGCGCCAGCTCCGGGGTGTGCCGGTGGACGCCACCGACGCCGTACGGGGTCATCGAGCCCATCACCTCGGAGCCCAGAAGGTGCGCTCTGGCCGCCCGGCCCGCGCCCGAGGTTCCGCTGGCCGCCACGATCACGGTTTCGGGCTCCACGAGCCCGGCCGCGTAGGCCGGGAAAAGCGCCAGGCTGACGGCGGTCGGGAAGCATCCCGGTACGGCGATCCGGTTCGCGCCCTTCAGTTCGACTCGGGCGCCCGGTAGTTCGGGCAGTCCGTACGGCCACGTCCCGGCGTGCTCGGAGTGGTAGAAGCGTTCCCAGTCGCCGGCGTCGCGCAGACGGAAGTCCGCGCCGCAGTCCACGATCAGGGTGTCTTCCCCCAGCAGACGGGCCAGGGACGCCGACTCGCCGTGCGGGAGGGCGAGGAACACCACGTCGTGCCCGCGCAAGGTGCCCGCCGAAGTCTCCTTGAGCATTCGGTCGGCGAGAGCGGACAAGTGCGGCTGCACCTCACCGAGCACCTGGCCGGCGCGGCTGTGTGCCGTCACCGAACCGATCTCCACGCCGGGATGTGAGTCGAGCAGGCGCAGGATCTCGCCGCCGGCGTAGCCACTGGCCCCGGCCACCGCGACCCGTACGGTCATGTTCTTCCGTCTTTTCTGTCAGTGGGAGCATGCGAAGACGCGTCAGGCGTCCCGAGGGGTCCTGTGGAGCAGCAGGGCGTTGGTGGTGCGGACCTTGCCGTTGTGCGCGGCCCACCGCAGGGCCATGGCGTGCTCCTCGGCGGAGAAGTCGGCCACGGCGCCCGCGACGACGAAAGGCTGAATGTCGTTCATGAAGGCGTCTGCGGCCTTCAGGAGGACGCCGAGGTGCGCATACACCCCACAGACGCCACGAGACCGCGGCTGCCAGGCTGTTGGGCAGCCGGCTCGGCGCTGAAGACCACCGGCATCCCCATGGCTGCTCCTCCCCTTGACGGCCCGGCACACACTGCGATGTGACTTAGCTTAGCCTAACCTAATGTCGAATGATCTCGTCCAAGCATCCTCGATGAGCCCGACCGGATGCGGAGGGTGCGGGCAGTCGTCAGGAGGCTCGCGCGGTGCGCGCGACCGGGTGAAGCGCCGCGAAGTCCAGCGGTGCGTACGGGTCGATCGACACCTCCAGCGGGGCCGGCTGCGCGCCGGCCCGCACCAGTAGGTCGCCGACGGGGTGGGGGTCGCCCGATCCGGTGGACTTTGGGCATACGGGACACCTGAGCGCGGGTACGCCGCTACCGTCCAGAGCCATGAATCGGACTTCTTGGGGCCTGGCCACCGTGGTCCTGCGGGACGGTGAACGCCGTTCAGCCATAACGGTCCAGCCGCCTGACGCGGTCAGGTACGCCGATTTGGCGGTACGGCTGAAGTCCGCGGGAATGCGTCGGCCGACCCGCCGCGAGTGGGACGGCGGCCTGTGGCCGATGACGCACTGCACGGTGACCGTCGAAGCAGACCGGATCACGCAACTGGACACCGGCCGCCTGAAGCTGGCCTGCACCTCCTCCCTGGCACTCAGTCCGGGATGGCACGCCGCGGCGGTCCATGGGCATGTGCTCGTCTCATTGGTCGAACCCGGGACATGGGCTCAGTCACATGCGGCAGACGAAGGCATCGAGGACGCTGTCCTCGTCGCGGCAGTAGATGCCGGTCGCCTGCTCTGCGGGCTGGCCGACATTCGCACCGTCACCGCCACACGATGAATGCGTTGGTAACCAGCGCCGACCGCCCCGGTGCACCGCTGCCCCGGAAGCGTCCGGGTGAGACCGCATCATGGCCGGGCGACCAGGGCACCCGTCGGGCCGATGTGATCCGCCCGGTGCAGCCACGGCCACGGCCACGATCAGCCGAGGTCGAGCAGCTGATCGTGGAAACCACCGAACCCGCGATCCCGATCGACGAGGTGCACCTCCAGCACCCAGTGGCAGGGACGCCCGGCCTTGTCCTCGCGCCGCAGTTGCTGCGTATTGCCAGGTGCGATGAAGGACATGACCTCGTCCTGGGCGACCGTCTCCGGGGGGACCTCGCCCACCAGATGCCCAGCGTGCGGGCTGCCGAACTCCCACCCCGCCTCGGTTGTCAGCTCAGCGATGACCGTGAAGAGCTCTTCGCCGGTTATGCCAGGATCGCTCTCGAACGCGCGCCTGCCCGCTTCGAAGATCAGTTGCAGATCGTCCCGAAGCCGCAGCTTGACAGGAGACCCGCCGAGAACCGCAGTACGTCGGAAGTGGGCTTCCCTCTGTTCAAAGACACCGCCCAGGTCACAGACAACGACCTCGTCGGCGTCGACGAGCCGATCCTCCGGGCGCACCTGATACGGCTGAAGGGTGTTCGTGCCCGACCGGACGATCCGCTCGTCCTCACCGCGCCGCACGCCGAACAACTCCTGCGCGAGATCGCGAATCCGCTCACTGATCCCCTGCTCACTCTCGCCCGTGGTGACCAGCCGCCGACTCTGCACCTCGGAGAAGAGGGCAACGGCCTTGGCCTGGGCGTCTAACAGGCTCTCCACGCGTTCGGATTCATCATGCATGCGGCCGAGCCTACGGATCCGCCCGCATCGCGACCAGACGACGTATCCACAGCTACGATCGCTACGAACGATTGGCTGGTGGACCTCGTACGAGGCCAGGTCCGCCGGGTCCTCCGTCGCGAGTGCCACACACCCATCGGGCCGTACGAGAAGAGCCAACGGTCCCCGTACGCCTTGTGTGCGTGCCCGTCCACGTCGATGACGTCGCCCTGCTCGCCGGGCCGGCCGACCCGGACCGGCTTGGAGCGTTCCGAGGCTGGGGCATCGGTCCCGCCGAAGGCGAGGAGAGTGGCGTGCGGGCCGCGGACGAGGTCGAAGAGACGGATGGGCCCACAGGGGGCGTCGGGGGCGCGTCTCCGGCGCGCAGCGCGTCGTCGCCCAGGCCCTCTCGGTACTCGCGGGTAGGGGGCTCTCGCGGTGGCCGAGGCCCAGTTGGAAGGTCGCGCCGCCGCGCTGGGAGAAGCCGCGGTCCTTGTCCACGCGGTCCTGCTCGAAGACTAGGGTGGTGAGGGCGAGCACATGCCGCGCGACCGGCCGCCGCTCGGCCTCGTAGGTGTCGAGGAGCGCGTCGGGCGCGCCGTGAGCTGACGTATCATCACGTCTCCTTCGGCGCCCCGCCCCCTTCACCGGTCGCCAGCGGGGCGCCGCGATTCTTCCGTCGAAGCGGGATCGGCCCATGTCTTCGCCGTAGCCGCCGACGTTGAATCGGAGTGGTTCCGTAGGGGCGCACGGCAGTGCCGTCGCCACAACCGCGGCGGCGACTTATCCCGCGCTGTGCGGCGACAGCCGCAGCGTGATCCGGTCGAACAGCTCCGTCAGCGGCTCGCCGACGTCCCGGCCGAACTCGGTCAGCCCGTAGGTCACCTGAGGCGGCGTCGTCGGTTCGACCTCCCGCCAGATCAGGCCGTCCTGGACCAGCCCGCGCAGGGTCTGCGCGAGCATCTTCTCGCTGATGCCCCGGATGCTGTCGCGCAGTTCGTAGAACCGGAGGCTGTTGCTCCGCAAGGAGATCAGCACCCACACGCCCCACCTGCTGGTCACGTGGTCGACCACATCGCGCGCGGGGCAGTCGGTGTGAAACACGTCATACCGTTTCCCCGCCTCGGCCTGTCTGTCCTGCACGCCTTCCGTCATGTCAGGAGCTTACCTCGGGGTATGTCCTTACGAAAAGTAAGCCCGTGCTCCTAGCGTGCAGACCACTGAGGACATCCGACAAGGAGCTGATCATGATCGTGGTAACCGGGGCTACCGGGAATATCGGCCGGCCGTTGACGCAGGCACTGGCCGAGGCGGGCCATCAGGTGACGGCGGTGTCACGACACGGGGCGGCGGTGCCCAACGGCGTCCGCCACATGGTGGCCGACCTGGCCGAGCCCGCCACACTCAAGCCCGCGCTGGCCGGGGCGAAGGCACTGTTCCTTCTGCTGTCCGGCGACCTGCACGCCACTGGAGCCAACCCCGCCGACATCATCGGCGAAGCTGCGGCCGGCGGGGTCCGCCGAGTCGTCCTGCTCTCCACGCAGGGCGTGGCGACCAGGCCCTCCGGCCAAACGCGGATCGCGATGCGCGCACTGGAGGACACGCTGCGGGAGTCCGGTCTGGAGTGGGCCATCCTGCGACCGGGCGGCTTCGCCTCCAACGCCCTGTGGTGGGCCGATTCCGTCCGCACGCAACAGCTCGTCGCCGCGCCCTTCGGCGACGTCGGGCTGCCGATCATCGACCCGGCGGACATCGCCGCGGTCTCGGCGGCCTGCCTGGTGGAGGACCGGCACACCGGCGGTGTGTACGAGCTCACCGGTCCGGAGGTGATCACTCCGCGCCGGCAGGCGGAGGCCCTCGCCGCCGCGCTGGGCTCGCCGGTGAGGTTCCACGAACTCACCCGCGACGAGGCCAAGGCCGCCATGACCCAGAGCATGCCGGCGGAGCTCGCCGACGACACGCTGGACATCCTCGGTTCGCCGAGCCCGGCCGAGCTGCGCGTCAGCCCGGACGTCCAGCGGGTCCTCGGCCGCGCCCCGCGTCGGTTCGCCGACTGGGCCGCCCGCAATGTCGCAGCCTTCCGCTGAGACCGGTCAGCGCCGCTGGAACTGACACCTTTGGGGGCCGTACCCCTCCTCGTGCCGGCGTTCGGTGCGCTGCCCCTGAGGGCGGCCCTGTCGGCCGGATCCGAGGCCGCTAAGGCTCGTTGTCCTTGCAGTTGGCCGGGAGCCGATCGGCTGTGTCGTCGTCCCAGGGCCAGGACCGAGTGTCCTTCGGACGGTGCGCGGCATGGGGTCGAAGGGTCGCAGGTTCACATCCTGTCGTCCCGATAGTGCGACCAGCGGGTTTGTCGGCAACGACAAGCCCGCTGGATGCGTTGGGAGTACCTGCGATGGTCCGGTGAGGGCAACCCGGCACCAAAGATCGTCCTTCGTAGCGGCGCCCCTGGTCAGGAGTACGCCCGCGAAAGTCGTCGGGGAGGCCCAGGGCTCGCAGAGCGGTCAGACGGCCTGCTCACCCGACGGGCCGTCAGAGGGCAGAGCGTGTTCGCGGGCGGCGCGTTCGAGTTGTGGTGCCGATGGATCGGCCGCCCCATGCGGCAGTGGGCAGCAATTACCCGCTATCAGACCCTTGCCACGCCCCGGATTTCTGTCCAATACTGCGCACTACAAGCTCCACGTGGTCTATACCGCGCAGATCGAGCAGTGAATCGCGCACAACCCCGCACCGTGCCGCACCGTCCCTCCGACAGACCGGACACCCGATGCGACCCCTCAGAACCCTGGCCGCGGCCGCCCTCGCCGCCAGCCTCGTCCCCGTCTACCTGCTCGCCGCGGCGCCGGCGACCCACGCCGCCACTGGCACCCCGACGACAGTCCCGTCCCTGCGCTCCTGGACCGCCGGCACCGGCTCGTTCAGCTTCACCTCCGCCAGCCGCGTCGTCGTCGACCCCGCCTATGCCGCACAGCTCACCGCAGACGCGAACACCTTCGCCGCCGACCTTTCCGCCCTCGAAGGCCGTACGGTCGCCGTCGTGCAGGGTGCCGCGGGCGTCGGCGACATCGCCCTCACGCTCGGCGGCAACGGGCTTCCCGCCGAGGGCTACGCCATGACCGTCGGCAGCAGCATCAGCGTCCAGGGCGCCACCACGACCGGCGAGTTCTGGGGCACCCGGACCGTGCTGCAGATGCTGCACCAAGGCTCGACGATCACCGCCGGCACGGCGACCGACTCGCCGACCAAGGCCGAGCGCGGCCTGATGATCGACACCGGGCGCCGGTTCTTCGACGTGCCGTTCGTCGAGAACCAGATCCGCGACATGGCCTACCTGAAGATGAACTACCTCCACCTGCACCTGTCGGACACGTTCGGGTTCCGGCTGGAGAGCAGTACACACCCCGAGGTCACGTCGACCCAGCACTACTCCAAGCAGGACATCGCCGACATCATCGCGGTCGGCAACAAGTACCACGTCACGATCGTGCCGGAGATCGACATGCCGGGGCACATGGACGCGATCCTCACCGGCGAGCTCAACATCGGGCACGACTACCGGCTCAAGGACAGCTCGGGAGGCGTCAGCAGCGCCTTCATCGACCTGTCCATCCCCGGCGCGCGGACCCTGATCAGTGATCTGGTCAACGAGTACCTGCCGTTGTTCGCCTCCTCGCGCTATTGGCACATCGGCGCGGACGAGTACGTGACCAACTACAGTGCCTACCCACAACTGCTCACCTACGCCCGCGCCAACTACGGTGCCAGTGCCACGGCCAAGGACACCTACTACGGCTTCATCAACTGGGCCGACAGCCTGGTCAAGACCGGAGCCAAGACCACCCGCATGTGGAACGACGGCATCAAGGCCGGCGACGGGACCATCTCCCCGAACGCCGACATCGTCGTCGAGTATTGGTACAACTACGGCCTCACACCGCAGCAGTTGATCAACGCCGGGCACACTGTCGCCAACGAGTCCTGGGACCCGACCTACTACGTCTACGGCGGCTCGAAGCCGAACACGACGTGGATGTACGAGACCTGGAACCCGGACCTGTTCCAGGGCGGCAACACCATCAACAGCGCTTCGAAGAACCTGGGCTCCCTGCTCCACGTCTGGTGCGACAACCCCAGCGCCGAGACGCAGGACCAGACCGCGGCCGGGATCAAGTACCCCATGCGGGATCTGGCGCAGATGACCTGGGGCACCCCCAAACTCGCCGCCACCTACGCCGCCTTCGTCCCGACCATGGACGCCGTCGGCCGCAACCCGCTCTGGCCCGGCTCCGGCACCGGCAACCTCAACGGCGTGCACACGCTCACCACCGGCGGCAAGGCGCTCGACGACCCGGGCGGCTCGACCACCACCGGCACGCAGCTCATCACCTGGGCCCTGCACGGCGGCGCGAACCAGCAGTGGACGTTCACACAGCAGTCCGACGGCTCCTACACCCTCGTCAACGGCACCTCGGGACTCTGCGCCGACGTGAACGGCGGCTCGACGGCCGCCGGAGCCAAGATCATCCAGTGGACCTGCTCCGGCACCACGAACCAGGAGTGGACCGTGACCCCACTGGCGGGCGGCGGCTACACCGTCAAGTCGGTCAAGAGCGGACTGCTGCTGACCACGGCCTCCACAGCCGACGGCGCGCTGCTGACACAACAAGCCGACACCAACTCCGCGCTCCAGCACTGGACCATCGGGTAGTCCGCCGGGACCGGGTCCGAGCACACGCTCGACCCGGCATCTGCTCCGGCACGAGGGGGGCCGCCGCAGCGTGCGGCGGTCCCACTCCCCAACTCATCCGGTGCCATCGACGAAAGTCGCGCGACCGGTGCACGAAAGTCGCTCTCCACGCTGGGCACCGGTCGGGAGCCGGGCGGCCGCGACACGGATCAGCCTGGCGCAGTGGGCGGCCTCCATCGCCGAGGTCCTCGCCGAACTGATCCCCGCTTCGCGGCCGGCCGGCCGGCCGCGCCGCAGCCTCACCCATACCCAGCGCCAGACCTGGGATCTGGACCACGCCCAGCGCTTCCGTGCCTGGACCACCGAGACCAACTCCCGGCCGGCCCTGCTCGTGTGGGGTCGGTATTCCGCCCACGATCGTGCACATGACGGCCCGGGCGGATTATAGGTTGCTCTGAATGGTTGCGGATCTATGGAAGGGCGATATGACGACGTCCCCGCTCGATCGGATCACCGATGGCGACCGCGCGACCACCACGGGCACTATCGGAACAGGACGGCGCTTCGGCTGGCTGCTGGTGATCTGCGGCGCGCTCGGGACGCTCGCGGCATCCGTGATGACCCTGCACGACTTCACCGTTCTTGAGGACCTGGGCTGCGGTCAGAACTGGGTCACCCCCTGCGGCACCATCATCAAGAGCTCACAGGGCTCACAGGCGCAGGAGTTCGGCTTCCCGACCTCGATGATCGGCATGATCGCGTATCCGATCGTGGTCTGTATCGGTATGAGTCTGCTCGCGGGCGCCCGCCATAGGAGCTGGTTCTGGCTCGGAGCGCAGGCAGGCTCCCTGTTCGGTGCCGGGTTCGCGACCTGGCTCCTGTACCAGTCGCTCCGCAATGCCGACTCCCTGTGCCTGTGGTGCTGTCTGACGTGGACCGTCTCCATCACCCTCTTCTGGTACATGAGTGTGCACAACATCGAGCGTGGCCTCATCCGGGTCCCGGCAAGGATGCGCACCGCCGTCCTGGCGACCGGATGGTTCCTGCGCTCCGATACGGCATCGCCACGAAGCTGATCTCTTGGGGTGCAGGCACTGCGGGCGGGTTCTTGTTCGGGCCGGTAGTGTCGCCGCTGCGCGGAGCGGGTTGACGTACACGGGGGAGAGTGGGGCACGGATGCACGTCCTGGAGCCGGGGGATCCGCCGCGGATAGGGGAGTTCACGCTGGTCGGCAGGCTGGGTGCCGGCGGTATGGGCCAGGTGTTCCTGGGGCGTTCCGCGGGCGGTCGGGCCGTGGCGGTGAAGGTGGTCAAGGCGGCGCTGGCGGAGGTTCCGGAGTTCCGGGCCAGGTTCCGTCAGGAGGTTGCCGCGCTGCACAGGGTGGGCGGTGAGGGGACGGCGCCGGTTCTGGGCGCCGATACCGAGGCCGCGGCCCCGTGGGTGGCCACCGAGTACGTGCCGGGGCCGGCACTGGACCAGGTCGTCGGGTCGGGCTACGGGCCGTTGCCCGAGGCGACACTGCATGCTTTGGCGGGGCGGCTGGCCCGTGCGCTGTGCGCGATCCACGGCGCGGGTCTGGTGCACCGCGATCTCAAACCGTCGAACATCCTGCTGACGGTCGACGGCCCGCGCATCATCGATTTCGGTATCGCCCGGGCGCTCGACACCGCGGCGGGCAGCGTGCGGACCTCGACCGGGGTCGTGCTCGGCTCGCCGGGCTTCATGTCGCCGGAGCAGGTGCGCGGACAGCCGGTGACGGCTGCCGCGGACGTGTTCAGCCTCGGCTCCGTGCTGGTGTACGCGGCGACGGGGCGGCTGCCGTTCGGCTCGGCCGAGTTGGGGCCGCACGCGCTGATGTTCCGTGCCGCCGAGGAGGAACCGGACCTCACCGGGGTGCCGCAGGCGCTGACCGGTCTGGTGACGGCCTGTCTCGACAAGGACCCGCAGCGGCGGCCCACAGCCGAACAGCTCGCCGCGGGCACCCACGCCGACGCGGACGGGCCGTGGCTGCCCGCGGAGCTGCTGACTGAGCTCGGCCGGCTCGCCGCCCGGATCCTCACCGCGGAGACACCGCCGCAGATACCCCCTGTGGAGGCATTGCCGAGGGTAATCGCCGCGGACGCACCGCCGCTGGTACTCGCCGCTCAGACACCGTCGCAGGGCTCGACGGCGCCGACGCGGTTCACGCGGCGGTGGCGGCCGGTGCTGGCCGCAGTGGTGACGCTCGCCGCGGTGGCCGCGGGCGTGGCGCTGATCCTGCGTGACGGTGGTGACAAGGACCCCGCGGCGGGCAGCACACACTCGGCGACCGCGCCGGCGTCGAATTCGGCATCACCGAGCGCCGGGCCGGGAGTTCCGAATGAGTTCGTCGGCGCCTGGGAAGGCGTGGTCGAGGGCAGTTCCGATTTGCCGAAGCGGGTACTGCGGCTGGAGATCTCACCGGGCCGGCCGGGCGACAAGGTCGCCGCGTACATCGACACCGACCGGAATGTGCAGTGCACAGGGCGGAGCAAGCTGGTGTCGACCGATGCCGACACCGTGGTCGTCGCCGCGGGCCAGGTGACCGCGGGAGTTCCGCAGGGACGCTGCAAGCCGCTGTCCCAGCAGACCCTCAAGGTGCGGTCGCGAGACGTGCTGGTGTGGACGTCCGGCGGCCTGACGGCCGATTTCTACCGGTCGGCCGGCGGAGGGACCGCGGTGCCGGACCAGTACGTCGGCGTCTGGGTGCCGGCCAACCCGGCCTATCGGGAGAAGGAGTTGATCTCGATCACGCAGGGCCCGGTCGGTGGCCGACTGGTGCGGATCTCGGGCATGGCGGGCATGGAGGACGGCACGGAGCAGTTCTGCGACAGCACTCTCGCCATCGGCGCGGTGTCCCCGGTGCTGGCGCTGAGCCCGCCGACCTACGCGGCGAAGTCGGGCAAGGGCTGCCGTGAGCCCTCCGCGATCTTCTTCATGGTCGGTCGCGACGGCCATCTGCTGCTGTACAGCATGGACGCGGACGCCGAACCGGGAGAGTACGTGCGGAAGTCCTCGTAGCGGGGGGCCGTCGGCGCCTGGCCGGAGGCGCACCACCGCTTCGACAACCTTTACCGTGACGTCGCGCCGGCCACCGGCTGCGCGCGCCGGCCTCGCCGCTGGTACCGCGGCGCGCGGCGTTCGCCATTCGTCGGACCGGACGATCGGCTCCCCGCAGTGAGGGGCGTTCACTAAAACGAACGATGGGTTAAATACTGCGTCGAGTGTTCGGTATAGTGAACGCATGGTTCATTCAATCGAGGCCATTCGGGTCGGCGCACAGGTCCGCGCCCACCTCGATGGCACCGTCCGCGTGTCCTGCACCGCACCGCAACGGAGCCGCTGATGACACCCCCGCCGGCCGGCCGCCAGCCGGTGAGCAGTACCGCAGCCGCAGTCGGCGCGAAGATCCGCCTGCGCCGCCAGCAGCGTGGGATGAGCGCCGCGGAGATGGCCCGGCGCGCCGGGCTGAGCAAGGCCACGCTGTCGCAGCTGGAGTCCGGCAACGGCAATCCGACGATCGACACCCTGGACGCGATCGCGATCGCCCTGCGTATCCCGATCGCCGACCTGCTGGCACGTGACGCCGACACCGGGCCGGTCTTCCGGCCGGGCACGGACACCGAGCCCGGCGAGGTCTCCCGGGAACTGCTGCGCCGCATCAGCAGTGGCAACAGCCTGGAGATCTGGCGGCTGCGCATTCCACCCGAGAGGGAGCTGCCCGGTGTCCCGCACGCCACCGGCACGATCGAGCACCTGCTCGTTGCCACCGGGCACGTGACCGCCGGCCCTGTCGACGCCCCGCAGGATCTGGGTCCCGGCGACATGCTCGCCTTCGCCGGGGACGCACCGCACTTCTACCGCACTGGCGCCGAGGAAGTAGACATCACCGTCGTCTTCGCCTCGCCCATCAGCACCTGATACCAGGCACACCCCCCATCAGCGCCTGATACCAAGACGCACCCCCCATCAGCGCCTGATACCAAGACGCACCCCCCATCAGGGCCTGATTCCAAGACGCCCCCCATCAGTGCCTGAGAGCAAGGAACACCCCTCATGAGCACCACCATCGCCATCACGCCCTCCAGCCGTGCGTTCATCAGCGACAACATGGCCGGGGCATCCGAGCAGATAGTCCGGGCCGTCGCCGGCGCGGCCGTCGGGCAGGTCCTGCCGTACGGCAACGACCCCTTCACCGACAACGCCCGCCGCAGGCTCGGCGAGATCTTCGAGCGGGACGTCGATGTCTTCCCGGTTTCCACCGGGTCCGCCGCCAACGGCCTGAGCCTGGCCGCCCTCACACCACCGTGGGGCAGCGTGCTCTCCCATCCCGGCAGCCACATCAACACCGACGAATGCGGCGCTCCGGAGTTCTTCACCAACGGCGCCAAGCTCGTCGGTGTCCCAGGCATTGACAGCAAGATCGACCCGGAAGCGCTGCGGGCGGCGGTGGGCCGGCGGGCCGGTGACGTGCACAGCGTGCAGCCGTCCGTGGTGAGCATCAGTCAGGCCACCGAGAGCGGCAGCGTCTATACCGTGGAGGAGATCCGCCGCCTGTCCGCCATCGCCAAGGACGCGGGACTGCGCGTCCACATGGACGGCGCGCGCTTCGCCAACGCCCTGGACCATCTCGGCGTCGGCCCGGCCGAGATGACGTGGAAGGCCGGCATCGACGTCCTGTCGTTCGGCGCCACGAAGAACGGTGCGATGACGGCCGATGCCATCGTCTGCTTCGACCCCGCGCTCGCCGCCGAGCTCGCCTTCCGCGCCAAGCGGGCCGGCCAGCTCGCCTCCAAGATGCGCTTCCATGCGGCCCAGATCGACGCCTACCTCACCGATGGCCTCTGGCTGCACAACGCCCGCCAGGCCAACGCGATGGCCACCCGGCTCGGCGACGGCCTCAAAGCCATTCCCGGCACCGGCCTGCTGGCCACGCCGCAGGCCAACATCCTCTTCTGCCGTCTGCCCCAGCAGGTCACCGAAGGACTCCTCGCCGAGGGCTACGCCTTCTATCACGACCGCTGGGAACCGGGAATCGTCCGGTTCGTCACCGCTTTCTCCCACAGCGCCGACGACGTCGACCAACTCCTCGACGCAGTCCGCCGCCACACCCGCTGACCGACGGCCCAGGTGCTGCGCACAAGGCCGACGGTGCGTATCTGTCAGAGGGCGTCGTGGGCCAGAAGGCTGCGGGCACAGTCCAGTACGGTCTCCTGGGCGGGCCGGGGCTGCCAGCCCGTCATCCGGTGGGCCTTGTCGGTGTTGTGGCGGTTTCGGCGGCCCCGTGAACCCAACGCCACCCCGAGCCGCTCGTACGGACGCGTCACCAACCGGGCGCGGATCCTCGCTGCCGCGGGCGAGGCGTTCGCCGCGTCGTCCAGCGCTTCGATGACCGCCATCGCCAAGCAGGCCGGCGTCGGCGTCGGCACGCTCTACCGGCACTTCCCCACCCGGGAGGCGCTCATCGTCGAGCTCTACCACCAGGAGATCCAGAAGGTCATCGACCTGGCGCACACCCTTGCGGCCTCGCTCCCACCGCTGGATGCCCTGCGGCGCTGGTTCAACGAAGTCGCCCGCTACGGAGAGCTCAAATACGGCGTGGCAGAAGTGATCCACGCCGCGACCAACGGCGGCCTCGACGACGAGAACTACGAGCCCTTCCTCGGTGCCATCGCCGTCCTGCTGGCCGCCGGCGTCGCCGACGGCACCCTGAAACCCGGAACCGATCCGGAGGACGTGCTCCTGCAACTCAGCGTGCTGTGGCGCATCCCCCGGGGCCGGAGAGCCAGGCACGCGCCGCACGCATCCTCGATCTCGTCATCGACGGCCTGCGCACCCGACCTTCCTCGGCGTGACGACCCAGGCCGGCCCTGCCGTATGAACGGGCTCAGGGCCAACGGCCGCGCGGGCGAGTACCGCTGCCTGGTCCGTAGATGACAGCTGGGGACAGGACGGAGGGTGTGTCCCACGCGGCTGTGATCTACGTGTGACGGTGCGGTTGTCCCGTCCCGCTAGACGTTCCCCCTGGCACGACGAACTGGCCGGAGTCGAAATGTTCGAGCCTCTTCCAGCAGCGCTCGTAGGCTGCGAGCGTCCGGCGGGTGGGCGAGTACATCAGGCGTCAACCGAGGGTTCGTGGTGGGGGCAGTCGGTCAGTGCGACCGCCGTCATGGTGAGGTGCTGGGTCAGTACCTCGGCTGCGGCGTCGGCGTCGCGGGCCAGCGCGGTCTCCTCCAACCGGCGATGCTCGGGAGCTCCGTCACGCTCGGGTCGACGGTGCGCCGACCAGCGGCGTGCCAGCTCGCTCGCAATCCACATCCGGTCGAAGGTCTCCAACAGGACCGGGTTGCCGCATCCCTCCAGGAGGGTGCGGTGGAAGTCGCGGTGGGCCGCGGCCCATGCGTCGCTGTAGTACTCGCCTTCTCCTGGCACGTATGCCGGGGTGCGGGCCAGGCGGTGGTGGGCCGCTCGTACGCGAGCCTCCCAGTCGACATCGCCGCGCTCGATGGACATGCGCAACATGACCGGTTCGATGGTCCGGCGGGCTTCCGCGATCTCCTGCCAGCGGCGGTCGGAGAAGGCCGGGACGGCGAAGCCGCGGTTCGGCAGCCGGTCGGCGAGGCCCTCGCCGACCACCCTCACCAGTGACTCGCGTACGACGGCCAGGCTGACGCCCTGTTCCTTGGCGAGGCTCTGCGGTTTGAGGGCGTCACCCGGGGCGTAATCCCCGCGCATGATCGAGTCCCGCAGGTGTGTGTAGACCTGCTCGGAGAGCATCTGCTTGCCCGGCGAAGTCGAGGTGTGGGCCGTCTGCGTCATGGCCTCATCATAGACGATCCCTTCAATAATCGATTATTAGTGTTATCGTCGATTCATCGGCGATGAGAGCCGACGGCAGTGCTCCTGCGCGGCACCGCCGTCCCTCCGTCGACACCGCATCGCCGCCACTCCGCAGCACGGCCCGAACGGCCCGAAAGGAACGACGTGACAACCGCCAACAACCCCTTCGCCCGCCTCCCTGAGGCGGCCTCCTTCACTGTTGCCAGCACCGCCGTCACCGACGGCGGCGCCTGGTCGCCCGAGCAGTTCTCCGCCGGCGTCCCCGGTGGGAAGGATGTCTCCCCGCAGCTGTCCTGGAACGGCGCCCCGAACGGCACCAAGAGCTACGCCGTAACCGTCTACGACCCCGACGCCCCCACCGGCTCCGGGTTCTGGCACTGGGCGGTCGCCGACATCCCCGCAACCGTCACCGAACTGCCCGAGGGCGTCGGCAGCGACGCCGGATCGGGCCTGCCCGAAGGCGCCTTCCAACTGCCCAACGACGCCCGCGCAGCACGCTTCATCGGCGCCGCACCGCCGGCCGGACACGGCCCGCACCGCTACTTCGTCGTGGTGCACGCCCTCGACGTCGAGTCCATCGGCGTCGCGGCCGACGCCACCCCGGCCGTCCTCGGCTTCACCATGGCCGGCCACATCCTCGGCCGCGCGGTGCTGACCGCCACCGCCGAAACCCCCGCCTGACCAACGGCATGACCCACCTCATCGACACCACCGAGAAGTATCTCCGCACCATCCTGGAGCTCGAGGAGGACGGCCTGGTCCCCCTGCGCGCCCGTATCGCCGAGCGGCTGCACCAGAGCGGCCCCACCGTCAGCCAGACCGTGGCCCGCATGGAGCGCAACGACCTGCTGCATGTCGCCGCCGACCGACACCTGGAACTGACCGAGCACGGCCGGCGGCTGGCGATGCGCGTGGTGCGTAAGCACCGCCTCGCGGAGTGCCTTCTCGTCGACGTGATCGGGCTGGAATGGGAGCAGGTCCACGCCGAAGCCTGCCGTTGGGAACACGTGATGAGCGAAGCCGCCGAGCGCCGCATCCTGGAACTGCTCCAGTACCCGACGAAATCGCCCTATGGCATCCCGATCCCGGGTCTGGAGGAACTCGGCCGGACGAGCACCATGGATCCCTTCCCCGACGAGAGAATGGTCAGCATCAGCGACCTTGAGCTCGGGCCGAACGGAACGAGTGCCGTCGTACGGCGCATCGGGGAGACGATCCAGACCGACCCCCACCTGATGCACACCCTGCGGTACGCCGGGATCCGGCCCGGCGCTGTCGTGAACGTGATGTCCTCGCCCGGCGGCGTGACGGTCGGCAGCGGCGCGGAGGCGGTCGAACTCTCCGTGCAGACGGCCGCCTACGTCCTGGTGGCCGAGCGCTGAGCTCAACTGCGGCACGCGCGCCCGCTGTCGTGGCCGGCGCAGACCGTCGGGGGCCTCGACCACGAGCGTGGCCGAGGCCCCCGACGGTCTCCTGACACGTCACGGCAGATGGCTGCGGGACCCCGCAGTGGGATCACCGGGCAGGTTGCGCCCTGCCCGACGGCCCGTTCAGAAGTTTTTCAAAGAACCACCAATCCAACGGCGTTGGGGCTCCGAAGAAGCAGAGAGACCCTCCCCGGGATCTCGCGTCACCCCCGTACGATCTGCGGTTCCTCCCTCGGGGGCCGCGGAACAGGAGCGAATGTGATAGCCAAGCGCACCGGTCGCCTCGTGGTACTCGCCGCCCTGCCTGCCGCCATGTTCCTGACCGTGGGACTCTCCTCGCCAGCTCTCGCGGAGGGCGGCAACGCCTATCAGATCGACCTGGCGCAGCTGAACAACTCCGGTTCCCGGGGTACCGCCATGCTCAGCATCAAGGGCAACAAACTCACTGTGCAGATCGAGTCCGAGGGCATGGTGCCCGGACAGCCCTCGGCCCAGCATCTGCACGGCTCGACCAATGGCCATGACTTCCACTGCCCGGACGCCAGCGACGACACCAACGCCGACGGGGTCCTCAGCAACACCGAGGCCACCGTGGACTACGGCAACATCAACATCTCGCTCACCACGTCCGGGGACACCCTGGCGACCAGCGGTCTCGCCGTGGACCGCATGCCCGTCGCCGACAAGCAGGGCAAGCTCTCCTACAAGCGGACGCTCACCGTCTCCAAGGAAGTGGTCGACCACATCAAGGACCTGCACATCGTGCAGCACGGCATCGACCGCAACAAGAACGACAAGTACGACTTCGAAGGGGCCGGGGTGAGCGAGCTCGACCCGAAGCTCCCTCAGGAGGCCACGGCTCCGACCAACTGCGGAATGGTCATGGGCGCGTCCGTGGGGTCCATTCCGGTGGGCGGTATCGAAACCGGGGGCGGTGACCCGCAGAGCGCGATGGTGCCGACGGCGTTGGCCGGCAGCGCGGCAGCCGTGTCCGTGGCGGCGGTCGGCGCGGCGGTCGTCGTGAGGCGTCGGCGTGCGCTCGCCGGCGTCCGGACGGAGTCCTTGAGGAGCGCCGCGTGAAGCCCGCTCACCTCTCCGTACCGACCGCGCCTCCTGCGCCCGACGCCGCTACCGCGCGACCCCGCGGCCGCGGAGTCACCGGCCTGGCCGCCGTCCTCACCCTCGCCGCACTGACGCTGACCGGGTGCGGGGGCCAGGACGCCGCTGCGCCCCCGGCGCGCCAGGCTCAGAAAGCCGTACAGGGCCAGGCGCCCGCCGGCGGCTCCCAGAGCGCGTCGCCGGAGGCCGGAGCGCAGGGCGGATCGAATACGGGAAACGCCGCGCCCGCCCTGGCCCGATCGGCGCCGCAGACGATCACCATCCCGTCCCTCGGCGTCTCCAGCAACCTGGAGACGCTGCGCCAGGACAAGGACGGAGTCATGAAGGCCCCCAAGGACCCCGATCTCGCGGGCTGGTACGAACCCGGTCCGACACCCGGCTCCGTGGGACCGGCCGTGATCGCCGGCCATGTCACCTGGAACGGTGCGGCGGCGGTGTTCGCGAAACTGAAGACCATGAAGGCCGGTGACACCATCGAGGTGACCCGGCAGGACGGCAGAAAGGCCACGTTCACGGTCGACCGGGTCGCCGAGTATCCGAAGGCCAAGTTCCCCACGCTCGAGGTCTACAAGAATCTCGACTACGCGGGACTCCGCCTGGTCACCTGCGGCGGTGAGTTCGACCCGAAGAAGAGGTACTACGACAGCAATGTCGTGGTATTCGCCCGCATGACGGCTGCCGCGTAGCGAAGAGGGCGAAGCAGCGTGCTGCGAGCTGAGCTTCCGCGCGTCCCGTGTTGTGCCGCCCGGCCGGCGGCACAACACGGGACAGCACGTTGGAGCCGGAGCCTGAGGCGGCATCAGCATGACCGCGGCCGAGCCTGCTCACCGAGGCAGCAGATCCCGGCATGGGGTTGTTGCGACGACGTAACCGTCCGACCGGTCGGAAGGGTCAGGGCCGCCGGTACGGGTGGCAGAGCAGGTCCTTGTAATTGCCGTCATCGAGGCAGACCCGCACGAGCCCGGCTCCGCCGACGACATTGGCCGGCACGGTGAAGGTGAAGTTCTTGGACGTACCGCACGCCGTATCGACGGGCTTGGAGTCGTTCGAGCCCAGCTGCACGGTGTCGGCGGCGTTGTAGGTGTACGCCCAGGTGAGCCGGCAGTACGCCAGGCCGGCCGAGCTCACCGACTTGTGTGTCCCCGTCACCACGACCGACCGGTTCAGCCACGTCACAGTCCCCTTCGTCCATGTGTTCCCGACAGTGACTTCGAAATCGGTGGAGGGGTAGGCGGCGGTGTGAGCGCCGGCGGCGGGAGCGCCCAGCAAGGTGCCCGCGGTCAGCACGACGGTGCCGAGGGCAGCTGCGAGATGAGTGCGCATGCGATCTCCAGGATGTGAGCCGGTTGCGGCCTCACATCCTGCGCGAGCCATCCATCTGCGGACCAGCTCTTAAGTCACGGCTTAAAAGGGGGACGCGACGGCCGATACCTCGGCGACCCCGTGGCTCACGACTCCGTCATGGTGCCGGTCCTCAACAGGGCGAGCCCCAGCGGGGTGATGAGGTGCAGCACGGAACCGCCTCGGCGGCTGGTGGTGATGAGATCGGTGTCCCGCAGCACCGTCGCGTGCTGACTGGCGGCTGCAGCGGAGACGTTGAGGCGGCGTGCCAGTTCGGTCGTCGTGCAGCCTTCCGCTGTCACCTGCAAGGCAGCGGCTCGCGTTCGGCCGAGGAGAGACTCCAGGTTCCGCACGGGCGAGTTGTCCGGTTCGGCCGGTCCAGCACCGGTCAGCGGCCGACGGAGGGCCGGTACCGTCAGCCGGGGTGGCTGGGCGGTGTCGAGCGGGTCCCACAGAAAGCTCACAGGCCGTGTCGAGAAGACCGTGGGCGTGATGATCAGCCCCCTGCCCTGGAGGCGCACCTCGACCCGGCGGGGGTAGGGAGCTTCGAGAACGGGAGGACGCCAGCGGACCAGTGGTGCGCAGATCGAGCGCAGCAGCAGATCGATGCCTCCCTCGAGCACCAGGTTCGCGGAGCGGGTGGACAGCGCGACCAGTTCCGACCGTCCTCGTTGCCAGTACGGCTCCACCGTCAGCCGATGGCAGGCGCGCACGGCGTCGGCGAGCTCCCGGCGCGCTTCGCGGTCCCCTTCCGACACCCGCCTGGCCCATGACAAGTGTCCGGGATGGAAGTTGAGCCCCTCGAACTCGCGTCGCAGCCGCGACACGGGGGCGTGCAGCAGGTTGTCCAAGGAGTGTTCCAGGGACGGCGTATCACCCATCAGGGCCAGCAGGTCGAGCCCGGGACCGCGCACCGGAATCAAGGACGTCAGCGGGCGCGTGTCCCCGCCCAGCCGGCCCGCGACCGCCGAACGCCACGAGCGGAAGTGAGGAAGGTCCCGGTTCTCCCTCAGCAATTCCAGGCTGTAGTAGATCTCCGCTGCGACTCCGATCGTCGCGGCCACACGTGTCCGCGCGAGGTCTTCCGCCGTGAAGTGAATGCGTAACACCCGACCGGCCCCCTGCCACCGCAATAGAGCGCGTGTGCGCAGCCCCAGCATGCCCCAACCCGGAACGTCGCACAGGACGGCCCACCGCCCTCGCACCTGCGCCGGAGAGCCGCCATCCGAGTGAAGGCAGGTTCGTCCTTACCCGACGGTCGGTCAGTGTGTGTCGCTGGGCGTCCCTTCAGGGCGGGGATGACGTCAATAGCGGCCCGGCAGTGCGGGCAACGGCCCGCAGTGAACGGGACGGATAATCGGTTGCCCGCTGGCGATGATGGTGGATGCAATGGCCGACATGGTCACCAAGGTGCTTCCGCCACGGCGAGATGAGCTGCATGCGTAACTGCCAAGCCGTGCCCCTGTGCGTACCGGGCCAACTGCCACCGACGCTCCGCACGGGAGAGGGCAAGGCATGAATACGCCACCATCGCCATCTGGAGGGGAGCGGACCGACGGATCGTCCGTCCGGATCGGCGCTCTCGTTCCGCTGACGCGGCCTGGCTGGGTCGAGGCGGGCAGGCACTTGCTCGCTGGACTCGAGTTGGCCGTTCGCGAAGTCAATGACGCCGGCGGGATCGTGGGACGACCACTCGAGTTGGTGGTCCGGGACACCGCGGCTGATCCGGATCGGGCGGCGGCGGCCGTAGATGAGTTGGCTGGTCTGGGCGTGGCTGCCGTGGTGGGGGAGTACCACAGCGTCGTTGCTCGCGCCGCTGCCGCCAGGGCCGACGCCCTCGGCCTGCCGTTCCTCTGCTCGTCAGCGGTTCTCGACGCGCTCACCGACGAGCCGACGCAGTGGGTCGCGCGCCTCGCCCCGGCACAGTCCCATGGCTGGCAGATCTATGCAGACTTCCTCCTCGGCGCGGGCCACAGCCGAATCGCCGTAGCAACGCAGCCGAGTGTCTACTGGGCATCCGGAGCCCGGATTCTGCGGGACCACCTCGCTCCACGTGGCGGCACCGTCATCGAACTCGACATGGGCGCGCTCACCCCCACGGCCGTGTGCGACGAACTCGTCCACCATCGCGCGACCGCCCTCCTTCTTCTGGTCGGCCACCCGGAGCCGGCAGTGCCGATCGTGAGGTCCGTCCGCCGCGACCAGCGCCTGGCAGAGATCATGATGGGTGCTCCGGCCGGGCAACCGGAGTTCGCCGAGTGGGCGGCGTTGCTGGGTGACGAGGGAGCCGGGATCCCGTTCCTGCGCTACCTGCCCGAGCGCCTCGGCCCACTCGGTGCACGAGTCGAGACGGCTCTCCGCGAGCGGCTTGGCGAAGCACCCTCCTTCGTCGCCTTCGAGGGCTACGACACGGTCGCCGTCCTCGCCGATGTGCTGCGTTCGAGCGGTGGGGACCGGGCGCGCACGAGTGCATCGTGGTCGCGCGTTGCGGTCGAAGGCACCCGGGGGCAGATCCGGTTCTCCCGCGTGCCCGGCATCAACGTCTGGCAGTGGGCTTGGCCGCCGGTCCAAGTCGTTGATCGGGATCCGGCGGAACCCGCTCGCTTTCGGATCCTTCATGCCGGCTGAGGCAGTGGCCCTCCTTCCTCTCCAGCGCTGCCCAGTCTGAGGCTCGCGTCGGACACCACGCAGCTGTGGCCGTCGCGCATCAGGCGGCGGGCGATGTCGGCGCCCATCCGGCCGGGCGCATCACGCCGAGCTGCCGGGGGTTACGTGTCGGCGTGGTCCGTTCGCCTCGGGTCGGGGCCTGGGAGCCAGGGCAACTGCCAGGGCGTGTTGCCCGGGTGCTGCGTGGGTCCCCAGGAACCCCGTGCGTAGGGCACCGGCGCGGGTGGGTGATCCACCAGCGGTTGGATGACGCGCCAGGTCTCCTCCACGACGTCCTGCCTGGTGAAGAGCGAACGGTCGCCGGTCAGCGCGTCGTTGAGGAGCCGCTCGTAGGGCTCGGGGGGCTTGCCGAGTTCGGCGGCGAACGACAGGTCCAGGTGGACGTCTCTGGTCGAGTGACCGGATGCCTCCTTGGAGAGCATGTTGAGCCGCAGTCCGGGGTCCGGGTCGATCCGCAGCACCAGCTCGTTGGGGTCGGGATGCTCGGGCTGGTCGAGGAAGGCCAGCCGCGGCGGGCGTTTGAAGACCACGCGCACCTCGGTGGCCCTGGCGGCCAGTGCCTTGCCCGCCCTGATGGAGAACGGCACGCCGCTCCAGCGCCAGTTGTCCACTTCCAGGGCGAGTTCGACGTAGGTCTCGGTCACCGAGCCCGGCTTGACTCCGGGGACGTCCAGGTAGCCCTCGTACTGTCCGCGCAGGCAGCGGGCCGGATCGACGTCGGCCATGGCCCGGAAGACATCGACCCGCCGGTCCCACAGCGCGTCGGGTCCGGGGCCGACCGGCGCTTCCATGGCGATCAGGGCGAGCACCTGGAGGAGGTGGTTCTGGACCACGTCGCGCAGCGCGCCCACCGGGTCGTAGAACGACCCTCGGTCCTCGACTCCGAAGTCCTCGGCCATGGTGATCTGTACGGCCGCCACATGATCGCGGTTCCAGACCGGTTCCAGGAGCGCGTTGGCGAACCGCAGGAACTGGATGTCCAGTACGGGCTGCTTGCCGAGGAAGTGGTCGATGCGCAGGATCTGGTCCTCGGCGAGCACCTGGTGCAGCCGTGCGTTGAGCGCCCGGGCGGAGGCCAGGTCGTGGCCGAAGGGCTTCTCGAGCATCACCGTGGCATGCGCGGTGAGGTTCGCCGCACCCAGTGCCTCCACGACCGGGGCGAACAGCGACGGCGGGATCTCCAGGTAGAACAGCGGTTTCCCGGCATCCTTCAGCCGGCCGGCCAGCGCCTGGTAGGTCGCCGGGTCGGCGAAGTCGCCCTGCAGGTAGGTCAGCCGCCGGGCCAGCCGCTCGAAGGCACCGGCCTCCACCGGCTCGCCGACCGTGTGCAGGGCCTCGCGCAAGGAGGAGATGAGGTGGTCGTGCGACCAGTCTTCGCGCGCGACCCCGATGATCGGGCAGTCCAGGAGCCCGGACGCCTCCAGGCGGTAGAGCGACCGGAAGGTCATTTTGCGCGCCAGGTCGCCGGTGATACCGAAGATCACCAGGGCGTCGGCGGTCACTGCTCCGCCCTCCACGCCGCGGCATGCGCCATCGCCGTTCCGGTGAGGGCACCGTCGAGGCCGAACAGACATGCCCGAACCCGCTCAGGCGGACCATGAGTCATGAATGGGACCATATAGCCCATGTTTTGAATCTGCTGGCAACGGCACGGTCGGACATCGACGCTGCTGCGGGGCCCCACGGCGGCCAGGCTTGTGCACTGCCGCGGTCAGGGCGATCGAGCCGGGTGAACGAGACCGCGGTCGCCCGGCGGGAGCAACCACGATCAGGAGTGGTTCACGTAGGTGACGATTCCGCCGACGGTCAGACCCAGTGCGCAGCCGATCTCGAACCCCTGGCGGCGCATCGCCGGGGTGTACGACGCGGCGGTCATGTCAATGGGTCCGATGAGGCCCAGAAACAGGCCGCACAGGCAGACGACGTAGCCGTGCTCCAGGGCGGCGGCCTGCCACGCGGGGTCGGGCGAGACCCAGGCACGGGAGTAGAGCTCACCGTCGGGCGTCCGCAGTTCGAGCCGGGAACGGCTCATGACGTCCGGTCTCCATCGCCCCGCATCGCAGTCCGGTATCTCGTGCAGCTCCCAGCCCGGGGCCGAGCGCAGGTCGGCGTATCCGGGCGGCCTCCGCCGCATGCCGAAGTAGACCTCGTTCTCGTCGCGTCGCGGCGGTTCGCGCATGCGCAGCTTTTCGAACACGGTGGGCGGGATCCTGTCCAGGCGGACCCCGTCCTCGTCGGAGCTGGGCGGATCGGGCAGGCGCAGCTGCGAGAATTCCGGCGGCAGGCGCTGCATCCCGAACAGGATGGCCCCCTCGATCTGCGGTTCCCTGGGCACCTCCTCGATCGACGCCGCTGACGTCACGGCATGTTCGACGTGGTTGGTATGCAGTCGTAGGACCTGCCGGAACTCGAAAAGCGCCGCCGGGGTGTGACCCGTCAGGTCGGGGTCGAGGGTGACCGTGCCCTGCGGGGTCTGCAGGCCCAGCAGGATGCCATCGAGCTGCAGCCCGGGGTCGCCGCAGAACAGGATCTGTCCGTGGTCGTCGACCTCCTCGAACGGCGGGACCCTGCTCATCTCGCGTCCTCGAAGGCGCGTACCAGTTGTCGTTCCGCGTCGGCGAGGTAGACCGACAGCAGCAGCTCCGCCTGCTGGGTGTCCCTGGACTCCAGGGCGCCCAGGAGTTCGCGGTTGCGGGTGAGGTAGGGCTCATGGAAGCGCTGCGGGTTGTCCATGACGTGGAAGGACAGGCGTAGTTCGGCGTGGATGCGGAGCATGAACTCCTCCAGCCGCGCGGATCCGGCCAGTTGCACGATCCCGCGGTGGAAGTGCAGGTCGGCGGTGGCGACATCGGGCCAGCGCTGGTCGGCCGCGGCGCGCTCGCCGGCCTCGACGGCTGCCCGGATCGCGCCGATCACCCGCTCGGGGGCGCCGACCAGTTCCCGTACGGCCGCACCCTCCACGAGTCGGCGCAGCCGGTACAGCTCCACGACGTCGTCCCGGCCCAGGGTCCGCACGAACACGCCGCGGTTGAGCTCGTGCACCAGCAGGCGTTCCTGGGCCAGCAGTCGGAAGGCCTCACGCAGGGTGTTGCGGGAGACCCCGAGGGCCGCGCCGATGGCCTCCTCCGACAGCCGGGTTCCGGGTGGGATCCGCCCTTCGGTCACCCGGTCCCGCAGTACGCCGGCCACGCGCTCGGCGGTGCTGCCGCGGCCGAGCGGGTCCTGGTCTCGCGCCAGTTCGTCGATCCATGACCTCGGAGCGTTGGTGCTCACCTGCGTCCCTCTCATCCTGCGGACAAATCGTTGAACAAAATATACTCCGTGTGTACGGCGAAATGGAAGCGGTGAGAGCCACTATTGAATGCCCTCTTGCTGGATTGTTGAACAATCCTTACCTTGTTGAGCAGGCGCAGCAGGCGCATTCAAGGAGTCGCAGGAGGCAAGTAAATGACGCAGAGTCAGACGGACCGCGGTCCTGCCGGGTGGAGGGTGCTGATGCTCATCGGACTGTTCGGCCTCGTCGTGAGGCGGCTCGCCGGGGAGCCCTTCAGCACTCTTCTGGACTGCCCGCTCGGGATCGTCGACTTAGCCGGCCTGCTGGTCGCACGACGCAAGTAGCAGTGGAGGCGACATGGACCTGTAGGGCAGGGACGCGCATCGCTTCGGGCCGACGGCGTGTGATCACCGAGCCGGAGATGTGGGAGGAGCCCCGATCGGGGCGGCCCGCGGACGTGTTGAGCGACGACGACCACGCGCCGCTGCTGGGCACCCTGCTGGTCCTGGTGTATGTCACCGTGGGCGTGCAGACCGCGGGCACCAAGCTGATCGGTGAGGTCGGCGGCACGTTCGCCGCCGCCGTACTGCTCGGCCTGGTCACGACATGGCTGGCCGCCAGACCCGCGCAGCCCCCACGCATCGTGCTGCTGCTGCCAGGCTTCTTCACTCTCACCGTCGGCTCGCTGGGCATGCGCGGGCTGACCGCACTGGCCGGCGGCTGCCCCATCCAGGGCTTCCACGACCTCACCAAAATGACCACCATCGTGACCGCCATCGCCGCCGGACTCCTGCTGGGCGCCGTCCTCGCCCCTCGCCCCGAGCCGGTGCCGTGACCTCGGCCGCCGCTCCGCCATCGCCGCAGCCGCGGATCGGCTGCCGCCACCGCGGCAGCCGGCGGGCCGAGGGACCGGGGGAGTGGCGGGGCCAGGGGGTCTAGCGAATGCCGGCCGCCTCACAGGCGGCGGCGTAGGCGCCGGCACAGATCTGCATCATGAGATACACCTCGTCCTTGACGACCGTGTCCTTGATGTTGTCCTTGGTCACCGACACCGCGGTGAGCAGCTTGGCGGGCACGGTGGTGCCGGAGCCGCTGGTCGCGACGGTGTCCGCGACGGTCTTGATGTCCTCACCGTTGATCAGCTTGACCGCGATCTCGGCGGTCGCGTCGGCCTCGGGCTTGAACGCCTTGTACACGGTGCTGCTCTGCTTGCCGGCCAGGATCCGCTGGATGCCGGCGAGGTCGGCATCCTGACCCGTCAGCGGGACGTTGATGCCGGCATCCTTGAGGGCGGTGGCGATACCGCCGGCCATGCCGTCGTTCGCGGAGTAGACACCGTCGATGTTCTTGGCGCCGAGCCGCGCGATCGCCTCCGTGACCTTCTGGTTCGCGACGGTATCCTTCCACTTGCCGCTCTGCTCGTAGGCGATCTTGACCTTGCCGTCGAGCGCCTTGTGCGCACCGGCCTTGAACTGCGCGGCGTTCGGGTCGGCGTCGTCACCGTTGATCATGACAACGTTGGCAGTCGGGGTCGCCTTGTCGCCCATGGCGTTGAGCAGTGCCTGGCCCTGCAGCTCGCCGACCTTCTCGTTGTCGTAGGAGACATACGCGGAGACCGGACCCTGGGCGAAGCGGTCGTACGCCACGACCTTGACGCCCTTGTCCACGGCCTCCTGGACCGACGCCTTGATGCCGACCGCGTCCTGCGGGCTCAGGATCAGGACCTTGACGCCCTGGGCGATCATGTCGCGGACCTGCTGCGCCTGTCTTGCAGGGTCACCGTCGGCGTTCTCGTACGCGATCTTGCAGTCGGGGCAGAGCGACGTGATCTTGCCTCCGATCAACGGACGGTCGAACTTCTCGTACCGCTTCGTGGCGTTGTCCGGAAGCAGCAGACCGATCGACTTGTCCTTCAGGCTGACTCCGGTGTCGCCCGTGTCACCGCAAGCGGCCGCGGACACGGTCATCGTTACCGCAAGCGAGCACATGACGGCACGACGCATTACCGCGTTCATTTTTGGGTTGCCTCCCTGACGAGGCCGCAAGGCTGCGGCCGAGGTTCACGGGAGTCAACTCGGCCGTTGCCATGTCGTCAATAAGTAAATTGTTAACGAGATGGAAACGACATAGTTGTTAATTGTCTGAACCAATAGCAAGGACCGACAGCGGGGGGCCGGCTCCCAGTGCCAGGTTGTCCGTGGTCTCCCCGGGCGTAGGGACCACAGGCAGAAGGTGAGGGCGGACTGTCGTCTAGCCGCCCACCTGGGTGGTCACTCTAGCGAAGTAGGGCCAGCCGTCCACTTCGAGATTCTGCACCGATGACCGCATCTCCAGAATGGGCGCTGTGGCGTCGAGCAGGCGCCTGACCGTTCCCGGCTCGTAGAGGTTGAGCCAGGTGCGGTCGGGGAGACGTACGACTGTGCCCGCCTCGAAGTACGAGTTCGAGACGATTCTGTCCGGGCCCGGGGCGAAGACCAACGTCAATCGGCGTCGAACGCCCTGCGCCGGCACCTCCGGGAAGAGGGAAAGCGTCAGCCGGCAGTCGGCGGGGTCCGGTCTCACCCGCTGCCGGACGGTCCAGCACCAGACGGCCTCGTTCACCACGAGGCGGCGGATACGTCGATCGTTTCCCATCGGACCACCGTAGACCGTTGACCTGGACGACCGGCAGCCTCCTTACGACGACTCAGCCACCCACTCCAGGTCACTTGCCGGACTCGGCCCGGTGCGCCAGAGCCGGTCGGAGCATGGTGTGGCGGCGGTGAACGGGCGGATCCACCGCCGACGACACGGATGCACCTGGCGCCGGAGGCTTCAGTTGTCGCGCCCGGCACCGCGATCGGGTGCGCTCATGTCCCCCGTCCCGGGCGTGCCGTCGGCGCGGCCGTAGCGCAGGTAGACGGTGCCCTTCGGGCTGGCGACCGGCGGTTCGAGGAGGGTGACGTTCGTGGGCACCGCACCGCCGTCGAACACCTTCTTCCCGTCGCCGAGCACGATCGGGTGCACCCAGAGGTCGAGCCGGTCGAAGAGCTGCTCGCGCAGAAGGGTCTGCACCAGGTTCAGACTCCCGACGACCCTCACGTGCTCGTGCCGATCGCGGATCTCGCGCACCGCGCCGGCCAGATCCGGGCCGAGCTGCGTGGACCCGGCCCACGAGAGGTCGGGCTTGCCACGGGAGGCCACGTACTTCGGGACACGGTTGAAGAGCGTGGCGAACTCGGTCTCCTCGGCGCCCTTCTGGTGCGGCCAGTAGGCGGCGAAGATGTCATACGTCCGCCGGCCGAGCAGGAGGGCGTCCGTGCCCTCGTACGCGGCATCGACCTGCGCCCCGGCGACCTCGTCCATCAGAGGCGCCTGCCAGCCGCCGAACGGGAATCCCTCCGGGTCCTCGTCGGGGCCGCCGGGCGCCTGCCCGACGAGGTCGAGGGTGGCGAACAGCTCAATATGGATGAGACCCATGTCTTGCTCCCGATGAATCGGTTGTACCGGTCGAAAGGTAGACCGGCGGGCGCCCGCAGACTCATCGGCGCGACGGCAACCGGTACGCATCGGCGCGACGGCAACCGGTACGCATCGGCGACGCGGTCCACCGGACGACGCAGCCGTGGGCAACGGCGGTGCCCGCGGTGCTGCATCACGGGACACCTGCGGTGCACGCGGTGCGGTGCCACCTGGGGTCCGGGTCAATGACTGAGCTCACCGCGTTCCAGCCGGAGCAATCGTGCTCTCCGGATGATCCCGGGCGGCAGAATGGTGCGATGGACCATCGTTTCGTCGGCATCCCGGAGCTGACCGGCGTTCCCCGTGTTGCTGTCGTCATCGACGTCATGCGCGCCTTCACCGTGGCTGCCTGGGCCTTCTCGCGTGGCGTCGAGAGGATCGTCCTGGCCTCCACGGAGAGTGAGGCACTCACCTTGAAGGAGAGCCACTCGGGTTGGCTGGCGTTGAAGGACGGGGCTCCAGCGGCGGGCTTCGACGCGGTGAACTCACCCGGCCTGCTCAGGTCACGTGATTTCGCCGGCCGCACGCTGGTGCAGAAGACGACGGCGGGCACCGTGGGAGCGCTGGCCGTCGCGAACGCACCGCTGGTCCTGTGCGCGAGCTTCGTCGTGGCCGGCCCGACCGCGCGGTTCCTGCGGACCACGGACTCCGGCCCGGTGACGTTCGTCGTGACCGGCGAAGAAGGCCGGGCCGACGAGGACCTGGCCTGCGCCGAATACATCGGCCACTCCATGGCCGCAGGCGAGGTCGACGCGGCTCCGTATCTCCACCGCGCGAGGACCTCTCGTGCCGCGGCCGATCTTGCCGCTGGTCTGCGGAGCGGATACCACCCGGACGACGTCGATCTCTGCTTGGAGATCGACAGGTTCCCTTTTGCGATGGTGGCTCGCCAGGAAGAGTCCCTCACAGTGCTCCGGCCCGTTGCCGTGCCTGACCTCCCATCCCGTATCCACTGACCGGCCGACCGTGGTGTCCTCCTACCGTGGCGGCGCTTCCTTTGCGATCGGCGATGGCTCGGCATGGCCCCGGCCCCGAGCTGCTGGTGGGGGGCGCGTAGACCGGTCAGCATGATGGTCAGGCTGCAGCGGAAGTCGTCCTCCGGGGTACTGCCGGAGGCGTGGCGTTCGCTCAGGGCCACCGCCCCGCCGACACCGGCCTACTGCAGACCGCGTTGCGAACCTGGCTCGGCCCCTCGTCCTGAGCAGGACCGGTTCACCACCGCCGAGGGGCGCTGGTGAACCTCCGCCCAAAATGGGCGATGGGTGTTCTTCGATCGCCGAGTCATTCCTGACCAGGCTGCGAGACCGGAGGTGGCCCGGTCAGGCGTGGTGGGCGCTGCGTCAGGTTCCGTCGGTGATGTACCAGTCGTTCTTGAGGTACTCCAGGGTGTAGTTGCCGAGGTCGCTTTCGGAGAAGGTGCCGGAGGGCCTGACCGATTCGACCGGCATCTCGATCTTGTCGGGCGTGCGCACGGAGACGCGCTGCGGGTCGACCGTTGCGGTTCGCAGGATCTTCTTCTGCGCGGGCGAGATCATCTGGAACACGATGACGTACGTCGACGTGCACGGGCCGAAGCCCTTCTCCTCCGCCTTCTTCGCGCCGGGGCCGGCCACTTCGCAGACCGTGTGAATGTCCTCACGGCCGAGGGCGTGGAGGTACTGCTCGTACCGCTGGATCGCGCGCTCTTTCGTTTTGGGCGCGGGCTGAGCGCCGGTCGGGGTTGCCGACGGCTTCTCGGTCGGAGCGGGCACCGACGGAGTTGCCGAAGGCGTTGCCGACGGCACGTTCGTCCGCGTGGACGCGGACGGCTGCGAAGGCTTCGTGTCCGTGTTCTCCTTCGACTTCTCCGGGCCGCACGCGCACGCCACCATCGCCACACAGGCCGATACCGCCACGCTCACCATCGTTCGCGCTCTCATCAGGTCCCCTCACCAGCCGACTACACATCATGAGGTCACGCAGGAACCGAGGGAACGGTTCCCGAGCAGGTCCAGGAGTGGTGATCGGTGCCGCGCGCGTCGCCGTCCCGGCCCGCGACGAGGAACGCGGGACGCGGGACGGAACAGCAGACGCCGGCGGCGAGTCAGCGCCGGGCGGCGAGAGCCTCGACCTCGAACAGCACGTCGGGTGTTGCCAGGCTCGCGACACCGATGAGGGTTTGCGTGGGCGGTTTCGCACCCCAGCCCTTCTGCACGGCCCCGGCGATCGGCCCGAGCTTGCTGACATCGTGGTCCACCACATACGTCCTGAGCTGGACGACGTGGCTGAGGTCGAGCCCATGGGCGGCGAGGGCGACGCCGATGTTGTGAAACGTCCGCTGCACCTGCTCGGTGAAATCGGTCGAGACGACCGCGCCGTCCGGGCCCGATCCGTACTGACCCGAGACAAGCACCAGTTCCGTACCGGCGGGGACGGTGGCGGTGTGGCTGTAGCCGAACGGGACCGGGTCGTGCAAGCCGTCCGGATTGACCATGACGTGTGCCATGAGGGTCACCTCTCGCGTGCGATGGGCCTGTGTCGTGCTGAAGCCTCCCAACGAATCACGACACCGTGTGTCGTGTATTCCGATAGCGTTTTCGTGTGCGCGCCGATCGGTTGGTCTCGCTGGTGCTGCTGCTGCGGCAGCACGGTCGGCTGTCCGCGGCCGCACTGGCTGGCCGGCTGGAGGTGTCCACCCGCACCGTGCTGCGCGACATCGATGCGCTGTCCGCAGCCGGTGTCCCGGTCTACGCCGAACGCGGTCGGCACGGCGGGTTCGAGTTGCTGCCCGGTTTCCGGACCGAGCTCACCGGCCTGAACCACGACGAGGCACTTGCTCTGCTGGTTGCCGGATCGCGGCGCGGCGCACAGGCATTCGGGCTCGGCCCGGCGCTCGCTTCGGCCATGCGCAAGGTGGTCGACGCGCTCCCGGAGAGCTATCAGGCCACTGCGGCCGGCGCGGCTCAGCGATTGCTCATCGACCCGGAGACCGACGTCCTCTCGCGCCGGCTGGTCACCGAGGAGGCGCCAGACCCCGTGGTGACCGAGATCCGGCGCGCGGTGTTCGCCGGACACAAGCTGCGCATCCACTACGCGGCCGTGGACCAGACCCCCAAGTGGCGCACGGTGGACCCGATCGGCCTGGTCACCGTGCGCGAGCAGGGCTACTTGCTGGCCACGAGATCCGGCGCGGACCGCACCTACCGGCTGTCCCGGGTCCTGGCCGCCGAGGAACTCGCCGAACCGGCACAGCGCCCGGAGCGCGTCGACCTGGACCAGGCCTGGCAGGAACGCAGCCGGCAGTTCCGGACCGGCGGCGACCAAGTCACCGTGCTGGTACGGATGAACCCGACGCGGCGGGAGGAACTGGTGGGCACCGCGCTGGCCGTCCTCGCCGAGGAAGCCGAGACGGACGGCCGGCTGCGGCTGGAGGTGACCTTCCAGGATTCGCGACACGCCGAATGGGCGCTGTGGCACCTCGGCACGAACGCGGAAGCCCTCACCCCGCAGTGGCTGCGCGACTCCCTGCGCAACCGCGCCGCCGAGATCGCCACTCTTTACAGAACGTCGTCCTGAGAGAAAGGCCGGGACGGTGTCCGCATCTTTGGATCTTCTGCCAATACGGCTGTCCTGCGGGGCGGGGGGAGAGTGTCCGCCAGGGGGCGCGGCGGTTCCTGGGGAACGGGCCGGCCACGGACATGAAGCGCGGGAGAGGACTGCACGATGAGCACGCAGCTGTACGACGAGATCGGTGAGGCGTTCGAGGGCTTCAAAACCCTGCCGCTGGCGCAGTACGGGGAGGTGCCCAGCTTTCTGGCGATGGTCGGGGACGTGCGCGGAAGGTCGGTCCTCGACCTGGCGTCCGGGACCGGCTTCTACAGCAGGGAATTCAAGCGGCGTGGCGCCGCAGAGGTGTTGGGAGTGGACATCTCCGGTGAGATGGTGGCCGCAGCGCAGGCGCTGGAGGACGGCGAACCGCTGGGCGTGCGCTACGAGGTGGGCGATGTGGCCGAGCTGCGCGCCTTCGAACAGCGCTTCGACATCGCGGTTGCGGTCCAGTTGTTCAACTACGCCGAGGACGTCGCCACGATCGAGCGGATGTGTCGCAACATCCACCGCAGCCTGATGGACGGGGCCGAGTTCTTCGTCTTCATGCAGAGCCCCGAGTTCCGTTTCGACGGGCCGCCCCTGGACAGGTACGGGTTCCGCTGCGAATCGGCCGGCGAGGTATCCGATCTCGGGCCGCGAGTAAGGATCACCGCGTTGCTCGACCCGCCGATCTCGTTTGTCGCCACCCCGCCCCACCGCGAGGTCTACGAGAATTCTCTGCAGGCGGCCGGATTCACCGAGTTGACCTGGGTACCGCTGACGGTTTCCGATGCCGGTGTGGCCAAGTTCGGTGAGGAGTTCTGGTCGGACCTCGCCGGCAATCCTCCGCTGACCATGCTGCGCTGCCGCGCCTGACGGTCGTCCCACCCGGCCCGCGCGGCAGGGCCGTTGCGGCTCATGGGGTCAGCAGGTCGGCGATCTGGTGGGCGCTCCAGTGTCCTGCGGCGCCTGGGCAGGCTTGCAGGTAGGCGGAGATGGCGGGCACGTCCCAGGCTCCGGTCTCCAGGAGTCCGTGGGCCAGGTGGTGCAGGTAGGCGGCGGAGGGTGGCGTCCAGTCGGCTTCGTCGACTGTCCAGGGGGCTGTGAAGGTGAGCAGGGGAAGGCCGTCGAGCGATCCGGGGCATACCAGCGTCTCGTAGCGGCCGTGCCCCAGCGTGGCCACGCCGGAGCGCAGGACCTCGGTGAGGTCGAGGTCTGTTCCCGGTTCGCGGTACATCTCCTGCGCGGCGATGTCGGAGAACTGTCCGGCGGTCACCAGGTGGGCGCGGGCGTACACGTGCCCGGTTGCGTGGGGATCGTAGAAGGCCCGGCCGCCGGACCACACCAGGGACTCGGTGGCGAAGTACAGCGCGCCGGTGAGTTCCACGGGAACGGAGAGCGCCGGCGGCCGGCTGTCCCGGCAGCCGGGGTAGCTGCGGGACGCTCCGGGAGGCTGTCCGCCGCCGAGGTAGGACATCAAGCGGTTCATGTGCATGTTGGAGCCGTAGGAGGCGTACCAGACCTGCGCGGGTGCGGCGTCTTCGGGCCGTACCGGCTGCAGGCGGCGTGCCGTCGTCACATCAACCGCCTCAGGATGCTCAAACGCCAGGTGTCCGGCAGAGCCGGACTCGCGCTACTGCGCCAGCGGGTCCTGCTCGCAAGGGCCCACCCTATTTGGATCCCGGCCGGGTGGCGGTCCCGGAGCGCGGGCCTCACGGGAGCGGTGCTGGGAAGCCGAGCACGTAGTCGGCGAACACCACGCGCTCGGCCAGCTCGCCGGTGCTCGGCGAGGCGCCGGGCTGTTCGACCTCCCGTACGTAGATCCTCAGTTTGTCGCCGGTCGGCGGGATGGCAAGGGGAGGTAGCGGCGTGTTGAGGGTCCCGGTCACCACGGCTCCCGGAGCCCGTACCCACGTCGTCGCACCGACCGCGCCGTCGAGGCTGGTGAGCGCCCCCTGCCCGGACGGGCTCTGTTCCATGAGCACCTGGACGACGTTCGGCTGGGGGCCGGTCGGGCCGGTTCCGTCGAGCTGCACGTGCAGTTCGGTCCCCTGGCGTTGCACGGTCAGAGTCCGGTCCGGCAGGGTGGCGACCACGTCGGTGTCGACGGAGGCGGACGTGTCCAGACCGGGGAGGCTGCTCGGCTGGTGCCTGGCCACGGTGAGCCGGACGAAGGGGGCGTAGGACTCGGTCGGCGGCAGTTCCACGTCGGCGTACCAGCTCTCTCCCGCCTGCCACACTTCATGCAAGGTCGTGCCGGCGACCGACGTGGCCGATTCGGGTGTGCTCCAGATCGGGTCGCGGCCCAGGAGCGTCTGCTGGACGGCCAGGCGCTCCCCCTGGCCGGTGGTGTACCAGGGGCGGGCCAGCTCGACCTGCAACCGCCCGCCCAGCCGGGTCCGTCGGAAGTCGTCCCACTGCGCCGTGCCGGGAGTCTGTGGGCCCGTCTGCCAGTTGAAGGCGGGCCGCAGGCCCAGCACGACCGGTGGGATCGGCCGGGCGGTGCTGGGCACGTCGACGGCCGGCAGTGCGGTCGAGGCCAGGAAGTTCGCGTCGGGCTCGTCATCGGCGAAGTGCTTCCGGAACCGGGACGTTCCGGTGACGGTGTAGATGACCATGCGGTGCTTGGTGTCGCCGAACTCGTGGCGCAGCGGCGGCAGGTCCTCGTCGGTGGGGTGCATGGTGATCGTCTGGACGGCGGCTGTGCCCGGGGTCGGCGCGGGGGCGTCGTCCCACTCATCCCAGGCGGCGGTGAGGTACACCTGGGCGGTGCTCGGCGGGTCGAGTTCGAGCCGCGGAGTGGAGGGCACGAGGGTGGTCCAGGTCTGCCCTGGCTGCCGCACCGCCTGGAGCGTGCCGGTCGGATCGCGCAGCGGCTTGCGCACTGCGTGGACGAGCGCGATCTCCCGGGTGGGTGTGACCATCGGGTGCCGTCCGCCGCTGGCGGCGCTTTCGTTGCCGGGCTCCAGCCACTGGCGGATGGCGAACCTGTCCAGGAAGTCGTCGGGCAGGTAGGAGGAGAGTTCCGCGGTGATCTGCTCGGCCTGGCTCAGGCTGACCGTCGCCACCGCGTCACCGGCGCTCCAGGTGAGCTGTGGCTGTCCGCCCGTGGCCCGTTCGACCAGGGTGAGGGTCTTCGTCTTCCGCATCGGCCAGGGTCCTTGCCAGGGGCGGCGGGCGGTGACCCGGACCGGCAGCGCGAGATGGACCACGACGCCTGCGGAAGCGGGGTCCGTGGGCTGCTGGGCCGCCGCCCAGGTCTGGGCGTCGTCGCCATCGAGCATGCCATGCTGCTCGGCGAGCGCCAGGGTGGTGTTCGGGACGGTCAGGGTGAGTGCGGTGGCGGCGGTCGCGTAGCGCGGGTTGGCGGCGAGGAACTGCTCCGCGCTCATGTCCCGGTCGCTGCGGATGACCAGTTCCATGCCGCTCAGTTCGGGTGGTGGCACCGGTTCGAACCTGGTGTACACCACGAGGGAGCTCATGAAGCGGTCCGCCGCCGGATCGTCGGCCGACAGGCCTCCGCCGGCCAGGTCGGCGACGCGGGCCCGTACTTCGTAGCTGTGGCCGAACCGGAGCTCGGGCAGGGTGCCGGGTTCGAAGTCGAAGGTCCAGTCCAGCGGGCCGGCCGACTGCCGGGCGCGCGGGGAGCCGGGCGGGGGCAGCACCAGGCTCCAGCCGGACCACCGGGCGACGATCTCGTCGGCCTGCAGCTGGTCACCGTTCCCGGTCGCCGCGTACGGCTTGACGTGCCCTTCCTCGATCTCGGGGCCGAGGTCGACGCCACCGGCGCGGTAGGTGGCCACGCGGCGGCAGAGCGGCGCCCACTGACCGTCCTTGGGCCGGATGTCGATGCGGTAGCCGAGGAGCAGCTCGTCGGCGTTGAACGTGGCCAGTGCCATGTCGCTGCCGGGCGCCGCGTGGGATGCCGCGCGCGCGTGCCGGTCGTCGAAGTCCGCCTGCCGGTCGCGGCGGACGAGCATGAGCCCGGTCGAGCGCAGGTGCGGCAGGCTGCTGCGATCGCTGCGGGCCGCCTGGCGAAGTCTGGTCACGGCTCCGTCCACGTCGAAGGTGGTGATCTCCCAGCGGGCGTTGCTCCCGGAACCGGTCAGGTCGGCGGAGCGCAGATCGAGCATGCCGGTGGTGAGGTCCCCGGCGGAGGCGGGGAGGAACAGGTGGCCGTCGAACTCGTAGTTGGTGGCCGGGGAGACCAGCGAGGTCAGGCCGGGCGCGCCGATGCTCACCGTGCCGGTCGGGCCGAGTTCGCCGACCGGCAGCGTCAGCTCGACGATCAAACCGAGTGCGCGGAGCACCGCGGGATGCTCGCGCAGCCGTGCCACCTGCTGGTGGAAGTCCAGCTCTGGGGCGGGCGGCGGCGGTCCCTCCGGTACGCGTGAGGGCGTCTCGTGGTCCCAGGACTCGAGCTGGGTGGCGACGTCGTCCGGGGCCTTGGCCGTTGTCGCGTAGGTGTCGATGACCGCGCCCGCGTCCGCCGACGTCGTTTCCACGGAGGTCCCCTGGAACGTGTGCGGGGCGTACGGCCGGACGGGCAGGCCACCGAGCAGTGCCTGCCAGACCTCGCTCCTGGCCTCGTTGAGGCGGCCCGGCGTGATCGTTTTGACCGTGCCCGCGTTCCGCAGCGTGATCTGGATCGGAATGCCGGGCAGGCGCCTGGGCCAGTCGGCGAGTTCGCTGGCCGTCAGCGGCCCCTTGAGCCGGGGATGGATGGCCAGCCGCAGCACTGCCAGGCCCGCGTTCACCCGGCCACCGGGGAGTGCCGTCCACACCATGGAGTCGCCGCTGGTCATGGCTGCCCCGCCTTCCTGAATGCGCGCCGGTACTCCTGCCAGGCGGCCAGGCCGGTCTCCGCCCCGTCCGCCGGACCCAGGGGAGGGGCCGGGCCCACCATCGGGCTGTGCAATGGTGCGTCGCCGCTGATCCGGTACTCGCCGGTGTCCACGGTCACCGAGTCGGAGTAGAAGGTCAGGTCGATGCTGACCACCAGGGTCGCCCGGCCGATCAGCGCGTTGGTGGCGCGCTGATAGCTGAGGGTGATCACGACCTCCAGCGAGACCGAGATCAGACCGAGGATGTCGACCCCGCCCCCGAAGCGCAGATAGCCGTTGAGCTGGGCATCGCCGCCGACGAGCTCGTACCGGATGCCACCGAGGACGTGTACCTCGGCCTTGGCGATGCCGATGCCGATCGAGGCCGACGCGCCGAACTCCAGCGCGGCCTCGAACCTGGTCAGTTTGTTGTCGGTGATGGCCAGATCGACATAGCCTCCTCCGCCGAAGAGCAGCACGTTCAGCGCGAACGGGTTCGCGCGGCTGGCGAAGGCCAGCTGGACCGTCAGCGGGGCGCCGTCCAGCGGGACGGTGACGCCGAGCCGGAAGAGGATGTTGCGCAGGCTGAACCCGACGGTGGTGACTTCGGGAATGGGCAGCGAGTACCCGACGGAGATCTGTTGGGGCGTCACCGCGATGTCGGGTACGACCGGGCCCAGTTGCACCTTGGCCAGGAGCTCCTTGAGCAGATTCAGCGGGCCGGCGACGTCCAGGGTGACGCCGTGGACCTCCAGCCGGGGCGGCCGGTCGTCCTCCTGGGTGTAGGTCATGGAGCCGATGCCGACGTCCAGCAGCCCGAGTTGGAGCGTGAAGTCGTTGATCACGCAGCTGGTGGTGAGGTGATCCGGCGAGCGGACGACGGTGAGGTTCAGCCTCGTCAAGGGACCGGCCTTGAACGGTGCGAGGTCCTTGAGGACGACGTTCTGCCAGGTCATCCTCGCCGAGTTGGGCGGGATGAGCGTGATCTCCGGTGGCGCGTCCAGGCTCGGGGCGAGGTCCTTGAGCGAGAGACCGAGGATCCGCGCGGTGTCTCCGAACACCCGGGCCGCGCTGAGCTTCCCGGCCGCGTCCTTGAGCAGCCCCGCCTGGGCCACCGGGCCGTACAACCGGGAGATGGCATCAGCGGCGAACGACGGGGTGACCAGAGCGCCCGCCCGTCCCGCGAAGTCGGCGCCGTAGGAGCTGCCGGCCTCGAACAACAGTGGCAGTGGCTCGGCCGCACCGACGTCGAGGAAGTTGTCGTTGAACGTGAGCGGGATCAGCTTGTCGGGATCCCCCAGGAGTGTCCGCAGCGCGGGCAGCGCGGCCGTCAGCCGTTCGATCTGCGGATGGAAGCTCTCGCCGAATGCTGTTCCGACAATGGTCAGCTCGTGCACCTCGTGCACATCGGCCGGTTTCGGGTCGTGTGCCCTGACGAGGTCGATCGGTACTCCGGGCAGCGGCACGGTGGCCCGGTCGTAGGCCGTCCGCAACTGCTCGGCCACGTCGGCATCGGTCAACGAGCGGAACCCCGGCAGATCCGGGGTCGGATCCAGCGTGAAGTCCGCCACGAAGATCAGTGGCAGGTCGAAGGCCACATCACCTGCCGGGCCACGGCCACGGACCGGGAACTGGACCGGCGGCGTGAAGAACAGCCTGAACGACTGTGTCGCCAGCGCCTCGAGCTCGGTGACGTGGGCCTGGGCCGCGTCGATCTGGGGCTGCAGATCGAGGAACTCGACGGCGGGCCCGAAGCCTTCCTGCGCCAGTTCGTTGACATCCCGGACGCGGTGGCCCTGGGCGTCCAGGACCTGGGCCAACCGATCGATCTCGGCCTGGAGTTGCTGGGCCCGTTGGGAGAGTTGGAACACCACCTGATTGGGCAGCGTGGGAATGTTGCGGAGTTCCTGGGAGAGTTCCGAGGCCTGCGCGAACAGATCGGCGAGCTCCGGTGACTCCGGATCCGCGATCTGCAGCTGGTCGATCCGGTTCTGGATGTCGCTGAGCTGGTTGGAGATCTGGTTCGCGGCGTCCCGGTTGACCTGGTCGTCGGCGAGTTGTTGCTGAATGCCGGCCAGCTCTGCCCAGGCGTCGCTCAGCTGGGACACCTCCGGCGTTCCGAGTTCCTCCGGCGGGCGGAACCGGTGACCCTCCACATCCACCTGGGCTGCCAGATCGGCGGACCGCGACCGTAGTCCATCGAGCTCGTCGCGCACCTCGGTGAGCATCGGAACGGGCCGGACGTAGTTCTGCCAGACCGGATCGGGCAGGTCGTCGTACCAGAGCGTGGTCAGCTCGAAGGCGTCGAACGGAAACTTGCGGTGGACCGGGTTGTCGCCGGTCGAGAACCGGACCGGCTCGGTGACGGCCAGCGTTCTTCGCTGCCGGAGCGCGGCCGGCCCGTCGCCGATCCCCCGTTCGGTCAGCACGGTGAGGACCGCCCGGTGCCCGAGCGGGTAGAGCACACCCTCGGTCGCGATGCGCACCCTCTGGTCGCGTCCGACCGCGACGTTCTGCTCCCACTGGAACGTGTCCCAGTCGCCACGCGCGGTCAGTGCCCCGCCGAGTGAGGTCAGTTCCAGACGCTGGACATCGGGGAGCTTTCGCTGGCTCTCCGCCACGATCCGCGCCCGGTCAGGACCGTCCACCGGGGTGAGGAACCCCAGGTTGACGCCCGGCCGGGCATCGGCGGGGCGTACTTGCCCGGCGGACAGGCGAGTACGCCACAGGCCGACGTCCGCGGTGGGGTTCGACCGCAGCGCCTGGGCCGGATGATCGCTGGTCGCGGCGGCCGCAGGCGACAGCAGGAGCCCCCATGGCAGTTCGATCGCGGTCTGCTCCTGGACCTCCGCCGTGCCGAGGGCCTCCAGGAACCCGTCCACCGTCAGGTCGATCATGGTCCCCACGGCCACCCGGTAGACGACCTGGCTGGTTCCCGACAGCTGCGCCCGGGCCAGACCGTTGCCGGTGACCTCCTCGGCCAGGTGCTGCGGCGGGAAGAGAGCCGTCACCAGGGCGGGCTCGGACACCGCTCGGAGGCGCGATCCGTCCAGCTGGAAACCGGACCAGTCGACGCCGAGAACCACGAGATCATCGGGTCGTACGAGCAAGAGCATGGCGGGCCTGCTCTCCGTCAATGAACTGAGAACTGTGCTCGGGAGAGGAACCGGCTGAACGCGGGGGGCTACCGGCACTCGGCCTGGTTCCAGGGTTGCACCGGGATGGACCCTCCGCATGCGCGGATGTGCGATGGACGCAGGAGATGAAGTGGCATGGCCGATCTGTGGTCTTGAGGTGTTGGAGTCACCACCGAGTTGCAGACATGCGGAAGCCGCGTGACGGTGGGACAAGAACTCCGCGCGGTCACGTGCACGCTTGCGGAAGGTGCAACGGAAGCCCTCGAGGCGTGGTGGGGGAGCATCTGCGCGCCATGCCGCGGTTTCCTCGCGACGCTCGAGTTTCTGACCAGGGAGGCGCGATGCCGCACGTCGCGGTCAATCTCATCTACGTGGGCTGGGAGAACTTCACAACCGATGACCTGGCGGTCGTGGACGCGGCCTGCTGGGCGACCCGCCAGGTCTATTGGCAGATCGGGTTCGACATGTCCGGCTTCGACGCCTACTCCATTGGAGTGACCGACGCTCAAGGATATTCGTACATCGACAGCGATTCGGAAGCCCAGTGGCTGACGTCCGAGTGGACCATTCCCGGTAACGCCGTCGACGTCTTCCTGGTGAAGAGCTACGTCGGTCCGACAGCCGGCCTCTCGCCGGTCAAGGGCACGTGCAACAAGTACGAGACCTGGCCGAGCATGACCGGCGCGGTCGTGGAACTGGTCGGGCCCGCCACCAACGGCGTCATGCCGCACGAGATCGGCCATTACCTCGGTCTGGATCACGACGGTGATCCGGCCAACCTGATGTACAGGTCCGTGGATGCCGGGGGCTTCACCAGCGTGCCGCTCCTCACTTTCGGCCAGAGCCTCACGATCGCCCAGCACTGCTTCACCACCCTGCCGTGAGGAGTTGACCGTCATGATGTACCTCGACGTCCCTGCCGAGCGGCTGCAGCGCGACACGATGGCCGCCGCGCTCCGGGGTGCCACCGCGGTGATGACAGCAGGGGAGGCCGTGAGCGTCCTGTCGAATGCCGCAGTCGACGTGCCGGAACGTGATGACCTCCTGGACGAGACCGTGGCCGCGGACGACGTCGCCGACACCGTCCGTGGCGCCGCCCTGCGGGCCCTGGCCAGGACGGCGCCCGACCGCGCTGTCGCGGCGGCTCGCAACGTGCGCGATCCGGGCGAGCAGGTCGCTCTCGCCGCCATCGCGACTCTGGGCCGGCTGGGCGGACCGGCCGACGCGGCAGCAGTCGCGCGGCTCGCCGGCGGCACCGCGGTGACTCCGGTTGTCGTCGCCCGGGCCGACTTCGCCCGGACACTGCTCGCGCACCGCTTCGGGCTGAAGAATCAGGGCGAACCACCGTCGCTCGATCTGGTGGCGGAGCCGGGATCGACGGCGGACGCCTTCGTGTCGAACGCGACCGGCGTGACGGGTGCATCGGCCATTCTCGCGGCCGTGCGCGACTGGGCGCCCGAGGTCTCGGGGGAGACCCACGTCGTTCTGGCCATCGCCTGCCGGGAGCAACTGATCCATCTCGTCCTCCGCCGCGAACTTCTGGATGCCCAGGGCCGCACCGGCCTCCTGGCGGCGCCCGCGGTGCTCGGCTTCGTCGTGAGTCCGAACCCGGAGCACGGCAACCCGGACGTCGCTCTTCTCGTCCTCTCCCAGCCCACGGCAGTCGGCCTTGCGCTGAAGGCGACCCGGACAACCGGCGAACCGGTGTACTCGGGAACCGCGGAGCCCACGGCGAACTCCGCCGACCTGGCCGCGGACCTGTACGCCGTCCGCCGTCCCGGCGCTCCCGCCTGCCACATCCGCGGCCTTGTCTCCGCAACGGGGATCGAGGTCTTCGGCCGCTCCGGACACACCGCCGCGATCCCGCCCCGCGTGCCCGAACGCCGCCCGGAGGGCGACCCGAGCAAGAGGTCGTAGACCGTGCGGAACGGCGCTGACGACTCCTGGCAGAGTGCGTTCGCGCCGCTCACCATCCAGCCGATGAGCACACCGCCTGTCCGGGCTCGAATGGGGCGGAAGGTCGCCTGCTGCGGGAAGGCTGACGGTGGCCCGCAGTCCGCCACTGGGGCTTTGCCCGAGGTGGAGCGTGCCGTGGTGGAGGTGGGCCTGCTGTTCGACGAGGGCTCCGCACCGGCGTCATCGTCCTCACGCTGGTGGCCCAGGGCATGGTGCTGCCCGCAGTGGTCCGCTGGGCCCAGCTCCCGCCCGACACCACCGTCGAGTCCGAACGCCGCTTCGCCGAGATCGCCGCGACCCGGGAAGCACTGGCCGCTCTCGACGGACTCGCCACGACCATCGGTGCCGAGGTCGAGACCGCCGACCGGCTGCGTGAGGAGTACGAACAACACCTGCGCGTCCGAGTAGAGCCCGCTGGGTTCGCCCCCGGCCCGACGACGCAAGACGACGCAAGGAGCACCTGCGGCTTGGTGCCTCCTGCCCCGATCGACCGGCTTCGGCCCCGGCCTCGGTCCACACGGTGAACCTGCGGTGCGCGGTCGCCGGCCGGACACTGGACAACTCCGGCAGCTACCGCGACCGCGCATCAACCCTCACGGGACAGCGTCACGCCGCACCAGTGAACCGCCACGTGAGACACCCGCTAGATCCGGCCGAACTCCTTGTCTGCGAAGAAGGTGGCCTGACTGCTCGGATGTGCGGTGTCGAACGTGCTTCCCGTCAGCCTGCCCTGGAAATCGAAGCGCCCGACGTACCGTCCCGAACCCATCAGGAACGTGAACTCATCGTCAGTTGCCCGGGCGTCCGTGAGGTCGTGGAACCCCGCTTGACCGTGAATGTTCGCCCTTCCGCTGAAGAAGCCGTCGTCGTCCTCCTCGGCGATTTCCATGTGGAGCGTGAAGCCGTTGCTCTGGTTCAGATCCCACTTGTCCCTCACATCCATGGCCATCGCCTGCTCCTCTCCTCGTAGGAAACCCCTCCTTACCAAGGTACGACTCGCCCCAACACGGCGCATTTTCACAGCATTTGTTAATGGTGCAACTACTGACGTTCACTTCACGGTCGCCGCACCCGGGGCCTTCGACACCGCCTCGCGAGAGGCGGGGCCCCTGCCGCAACGGGCGGTTCCGGGCCATGCCATCCGCACTCAGCTCGCGGGGACGCCGCCTTCGGCGCGGGAGGCACTCTCGGTCGCCGCCATGTCCTGCGTGCCGATGACGCCGAGCAGCGCAAGCTGAGCGGCACCCTCGGTACCGGGCGGGGCAGTGAACCACAACAGGCGCTGGCGGCCGTCCTCGCTGAACAGACTGTGGCAGTCCAACTCGATGACGCCCAGCGTGGGGTGCACGATGCGCTTGTGATCGGTGCGGCGCAGGCCGACGTCGTGGGTGTCCCACAGGGCAGCGAATTCCGCGCTGCGCCGCCGCAGTGCGGCCGTCATTCCGGCGACCTCAGGGTCGCGGCTCCGACGGGCGGCGACTGCGTGCAGGTCGGCGACGAAGACCCGTGAGTGGTGCGGATGGTCCTCGGGCGGGTAGACCGCGCGGGCGGCCGGATCGGTGAACCAGCGGTACGCGAAGCCGGTGGCCGGGCCACGCGGTTCCGGAGCCCGGCCCAGCAGGGCCGCGGCCAACTTGTTCTGGACGAGGGTCTCGTGCAAGTCGGTGATGACCTGAGCCGGGGTGGTGGCCAGCCGGTCCAGCAGCCCGAGCAGGGCGGGCTGGACGTGCCGCCCGGTTGCGCCGGGCCCCGATGCGGGCAGCGGGCGGTCGGCGAGATGGAACAGGTGGTCGCGCTGGTCGCCGCCCAGCCGCAGCGCCCGGGCGAGGGCGGCCAGCGTCTGGGACGAGGGCTGGGCGCCGCGTCCGCGCTCCAACTCGGTGTAGTAGTCGGCCGACAGGCCCGCCAGTTGCGCGACTTCCTCGCGCCGCAAGCCCGGCACCCGGCGCCGGGGCCCGGCGGGCAGGCCGACGTCGGCCGGCCGGATCCGATCACGCCGGGACCTGAGGAACGCCGCAAGCTCGGGAAGGTTCACCCGCTCATCGTCGCCTCTCCGGCGGGGTCCGAGCCAGGGGCCGGTGACCCCTGGGTGGGCTCAGCCCTGGCCGGAGCAGGCGACCAGGACGGATGGTTGCCGCATCGGGGTCGGCCTCCTGCTCGTTGTGAGCAGGTCCGGCGCCCCCCGCACGAAAGGAGAGCACCATGCCTTTCGCGAACTTCAAGGTCCCCGCCGGCACCCTCACCGCAGAGCAGAAGGAGCAGATCATCACGCGCACCACCGACCTGTACGCCGAGATCTTCGGCGACCGCGCCCGGGCCACCACCCTCGTACTGGTCGAAGAGGTCGCCGACGCCGGATGGGGCATCGGCGGCGGTGTCCTGACGCTTGCCAAGATCGGGCAGACGCCGCAGGAGTGAAGGCCTGGCGGCCGGTGGTCGTCCGCAGCGCGGCCGCATTCACCCGTCCCGGCCCCGGACCGCGCGGCCCACGGACACGGCTCGGCGAATCCATCTGTACGGGCCTGGTGCCGGAGTATTGGTGTCGGCATGTGTCGCACGCATGATCTATCCTCCTGAGGACCTGGGGAGGGATCTGTGCTGGTGACGCATGGTGTGAGGAGACGGCTGGCCGCGGCCGTTCTGGTGGCCGTCGTGGGATGGTCGTCGACGGGCTGCGCTGGGGGAGGCAGCCGTTCGGAGCCGGCACCCGTCGTGGAGCAGACCATCGCAACGGGGTCGAAGGACTCCGCTGCAGGTCTGAAGTACCTGCCCGAGAAGCTCGGCGCGGACGGCATCACGATCACTGTCGGAGATCCGGGCGCGCCGGTGACGGTGCTCCTTTACGAGGATCCGCGGTGCCCGGTCTGTGAGGAGTTCGAACTCACCGGCGCCGGACCGGCATTGCAGGCCTTGACGGTGCAGCGTGATGTGAAGACCCAGTACGTGCTGGCGTCCTTCCTCGATCAGAGGCTGGGAGGCAGCGGCTCGAAGAAGGCGGTCAATGCGTTGCGGGCGGCGCTGGACGCGGGCAAGTTCGCCGAGTATCACGCCGTGCTTTACCAGAATCAGCCCGAGGAGTCCGTCGACGGCTACACCGACGCGTTTCTCCTGCAACAGGCGACGAAGGTCGCGGGTCTGCGCAGTCCGGCCTTCGACTCGGCCGTCAGGACGATGAAGTACCGTGCCTTCGTCAGCGCCTCCCAAACGGCATATGACGCGGCCACTCCTGACCACCGCGGACCGGGTACGCCCACCGGCGTGATCAACGGAAGGCGGATCCCCGAGGCCTACTCCGGCGTCCTCTTCGAGCCCTCGACGTTCCGCATGTTGATGCGAGCGGTACAGCAGGATCCCGCAGCCTGGCTGACCCTGAAGTAGACGGTGCTTCGTCGCCCGGCGGGCGTGGGGCCGCCCCCAACGAACGCGTCGGCGCGCGCGGACAGGCGCGCATGGGCCGCCTCTTGGGAGGCGGCCCATGCGCGGTTCGGTTTCCGTGCCGCTTCCTTAGCGGACACCGGTCCGGTCGCGTGGAGCGGGCGGTGTGTCAGGTGGTGATGGTGGCGACGGCGTCGAGGCCGTAGGTGCGGGCGTAGCCGTTCTCGGTGCCGACGAGCAGGTCGACGACCTCGAAGTAGCGGTCCCAGAACGGAGTCTCCCGCAGCGCGTCGATGAGGAGCTGGTAGGCGTGGTGATCGTCTGCTTCCCAGACCCAGACATCGGTGACGCGTGCGGAGTAGAACTCGGTGTCGTAGAAGCGTGACCGGACGCCGGTGGTTTTGGCCTCGATCGCGGGGACGACCTGGGTGGTGAAGGCGTCCACCCGCTCCTGGACGGTCAGGGCAAGCCATTCAGGTGTGGTCTTGACGAGCAGGAAAGCGGTCACCGGTGCTTCGGCTTCCTCAGTGGGCATGACGGGTCCTTCCCAAGTGGCAGGGGGTCTCGATGTGATGGCCCGGTTCAGGACAGGACGGCGGGCTTGAGGGTCCGGGCGCACCACTGCTCGAAGGTGGTGGGAGAGGCGGTGTCCGGGGTACGGGTGACGCCGGCGTCGAGGCCGTTGTCCTTGGCCTGCTTCATGTCGACGATGCCCTGGACGAATTCCTCGTTGAGGCCGTAGCCGACGAGGGTGCTGTGCAGCTCGTCGAGCGACTGGCGCTCGTAGCGGACGGGGCGGCCCAGCTGCTCGGTCATGATGCGGGCCAGGTCGTTGGGTGACAGGTCCTGGGGCCCGAGAACCGGGACGTCGGCGACGTCGGTCCAGGAGCGGTCCAGCAGCAGGCGGGCGGCGACGGCGGCGATGTCGGCGACGGTGACGAGGGGGGCCTTGCGGTCGGCGTCCAGGACGTCGGTGAAGACGCCCTTCTCGCGGATCGAGTCGGCCTCCTCCAGGAAGTTCTCGAAGAAGGAGGGGTTGGCCAGGGCCCGGTAGGAGACACCGGTTTTCGCGATGAGGTCGTCCACGGCGAGGGAGACGGTGACGAGTCCGGCGCGGTCGGCGACCGGAGTGCCGCGGCCGAGCGCGGAGACGCCGACGACGTGTCCGACGCCGTGGGCGGCGAGCGCCTCCGCGGCGGGGTCGGTGAAGCCGCAGTAGGCGTCCATCGGGGCCAGGGAGGAGTCCGGGGGGACGAGCCAGAAGACGGCGTCCGCGCCCTCGAAGGCCCGGTCGACGACCTCGGCGTCGCCGTGCGAGCCGATGACCACCTCGACGCGTTCGCGCACCGCGTCAGGGAGCCGGGCGGGGTCGCGCACGATCACCCGCAGTTCCTCGCCGTGGGTGGGGGCGGCCTCCAGCAGCAGGGGCAGCAGGTGGCGGCCGATGTTCCCCGTGGGAGCAGTGATGACGATCATGAAAACCTCGTAGGTCGTGCCGGATCGGTATGCCCTTCATCCTGCTGAGGACCACGGCAATGCCACAATGGGAACTTCGGCACGCAATCATTGCCTGAAATGGAATTACCCTGGTGAACAGCTCTGATCCGGTCATCGACGCCAACCTCGCCGTCGCGCTGGACGCCCTGCTGACCGAGCAGAGCGTCACGCGCGCCGCCGCCCGCCTGCACACCTCCCCGGCGGCCATGAGTCGCACCCTCGCCCGTCTGCGCCGCATCCTCCAAGATCCGCTTCTGGTCCGGGCAGGGCAGACCATGGTCCCCACTCCGCGCGCCCAGGCCCTTCGCGACGAGGCCGCTGTGGTGGTGCGCAGCCTGGAAGCACTGCTCGCCCCCGGCACCGTTGTCGATCCCGCCACCTTGCGCAGCACCTTCACTCTCCAGGCCGCCGACCTGGTCGGTGCGGCGCTGGCCTCCGGCCTGCTGCTACTGGCCCGGCAAGAGGCGCCGGGTATCTCCATGCGTTTCCGGGCCGAGGAGTTGGAGGCTGAGCCGGCCCTCCGCGACGGCCGGATCGACCTGGAGATCGGATCCATCGACCACGTCGATCCCGAAACCCGGGTCGAAGAGCTGGTCACCCTGCGGATGGTGGCCGCCGTCCGGCCCGGTCACCCCCTGACCGAGGGACCCCTGACCCCGGCCCGGCTCGCTGCCGCCGACCATGTCGCGGTCAGCCGACGCGGCCGGTTCACCGGTCCCCTCGACACCGCCCTGGCCGAGCACGACCTGCGCCGGCGGGTGGCTGTTGTCCTCCCCAGCCATCTGGCCGCGATGGCCCTTGCCGCCCGCAGCGACGTCGTCTGCCTGGTCCCCGCAGCGCTCCCCGGAGCGCCCCCCTCACCCCTCGCCGCCGACGCCACCGCCCTCGGCCTGCACCTGCTCGATATCCCCCTGCCTCTGCCGCCACTGACCATCGGCATGGCCTGGCATCCCCGCCAGGCAGCCGACGGAGCCCACCACTGGCTCCGCGACGCCGTCCGCCGGACTCTTCGCGCACCAGGAGGTTCGACCGCCTGACGTCTGCGACGGTCGGCGTCAAAGGCACTCGGGGGTCAGCCAAGTCCGCTCGTAGTTCACCCCGTTCACCGTGACCCGGCCAAAGAAGTGGACGCACTTCGTCGCCGCGCCGTACACGTCGATGAAGCCGGCGTAGTCGTTGTAGGTGCCCGAGTCGTACCAGGACGCCTGCCAGTCCCCGCGGCGAACGACGATCTCCATGTGATGCGCACCGGGGATTCCCTCGCCGGCCCGCGCGCAGTAGGTGCCGCCCTTGTAGGTGCCGTGGTACCAGATCTGCAGGTACCCGAGTTCCGTGGTGCCGTTGCGCAGGGTCACGTTCTTCCACGTTTGGCCCGGGCAGGAGTTGAACGGTCCGCCGTAGCCGGGCGGAGCGTCTGCCGGATCGGTCGTCGACGCGGCCGGCGCCTGCAGCAGGCTCGCGATCATCACGAGAATCCCCAGCACGAACGCCCTTCGCCTCGACGTCGGCCCTTTCAGAATCTTCATCTCGTTTCCCCGGTTCCGCTCGCACAGGTCGTCATGCCGGGCACAGGTCCCGACGATGACAGTCGGCGACCACCCGGACAAGGCGCGCGGCGCAGTTGGCAAAAACCCGCTTGCAACAACAGTTCGGATCGGTGAGTCGCCAACGTTGGCCGAGCCGGCACCGTGATGGCGTGGTGGGGACCGTGTGAACTCGGCCCCGCGCAGCACGGCGTGACACCATCCGTGTGCGGCACTGCCGCGTGTTCGCCTTGTTCGTCGCCGGTTACGGCCAGTCGTGCGGGACTGCGATGCCGCTCGGCGCGGGGACGATCCGGCGTCGCCCCTTGGCCCGGGCGATCACCGTGCCGATCAGCCCGGCCAGCGCGATGATCAGCCCGGCACCGAAGGACACCTCGTAAGGCATCAGCGCTCCGGCGCCGGTCGTCGTCCGGGCGGACACGGCGGAGGCGGGGACGGTTCCCTGCTCCATGTCGAGGTGGAAACGGGAGTCGAGGGAGTCGACGCGATTGTCGCCGAGCAGGAAGAGCCGCCCGGGAGGGACGATCACGTCGTAGTCGCGGAGCAGCCCGTTGGTCACCCCGTTGAGGACGTAGGGCTCGTCGAGCGGCTTGCCGTTCACCGTCACCTTGCCCTGCACGGCGCAGGTGACCCGGTCCCCGCCGACACCGATCACTCGCTTGATGACGGATCCGGAAAATTTCCACTGCGGAATGTCGATCACGACCACGTCACCGCGTCGCACCTGGTTGCCTTCGATCCTTTCTGCGACGATTTTGTTGTCGTGTTCAAAGGTCGGCCGCATCGCGTCGCTCGGCTGGGAGAGCAACTGGATGTTCATTCGGAACGCGACGATGTCGCTCAACACCAGCAGCACCCCGGCCGCCAGTACGGCACACGAGACGATGAGAGCTTTCCGATTCACTCTGCGAACGGGCACCGGCCACGGTGAACCCGCCGGATTCTCCATGTCGAACCTTCCCCCACACTCCCGATGGCCCCCGCTGATCGGACGGCACGGGAGCATCGTAGAGAGGGCTCCGCACCATGCGGAGCGGGGCCCCCGGAACGAGGAGAAGCTGGTTGGGCGTCGGCCGCCGAACGTCGGCCCGGTAGTGGCCTGAACGTCGCTGAGCAGGTTCACCGGTCGACCGTCCGGGGGAGTGGTCCGGCGTCTGGCGTCGGCTCCGCGCCTTGACGAAGAGAATGATTAGCGACCATACTACTTTGCATGGCACAGGAACCGAGGCCCGAGGAAATCCCCACGCTGGATCAGGCCCGTTACCAGATCCAGCGTTACGGCCTCGACGTCGACCCCCAGGCGGTGCTCGTCGCGGTGCGCCTGATGGCGGCCGGGGCCCGGCTCGGCCAGGCGGTCGAGGTGCACTTCTCCCGGTTCGGCCTGTCTGCCGGACGCTACCGTCTGCTGGCCGACCTGGAGGACGCGGACGGCGAGAAGTCCCCCTCGCAACTTGCGGCGAGCCTCGGCGTGTCCAGGGCGACCGTGACGGGCCTGCTCGACGGCCTGGAGCGGGACGGGCTGGTGCTGCGTCGCCCGTCCGCCGAGGACGGCCGTTCCGCCGTCGTCGTGCTCACCGCCCGGGGGGCGCGCAAGATGCGGGAGTTGGCCCCGGAGCACTTCGGTCGGCTCCAGGCGATGGTGGACCCGCTCAGCGCCGAGGAGCGGACGGTCTTCCTGGACCTGCTGGGCCGTCTCGTCCGGGGTATTCCGGCGCTGACGCAGGACTAGCCGCCGGGGCTCGCGGCCCCCTTGTGTCCTTTGTTCACCACCCCTGTGGGCTGGGCTTTCTCTGCCCATATAGTTAGGAGACTAATCAAATGCTTGATGAACCGGGCGGCTCCGGGCCGCCCCGCTTCACCCTGTGGCGAGAGGTACTGGTGGCCTACCTGGCACCAGCGTTGATGGCCGGCGCGGGAGGCGTCGCGAGCGCCCAACCGGACCTGACCATCGCCGCCTGCACCTCCATAGCGGGCACCTCGGCGGTGGTGGCCACGCTGATCGGCTCGTGGCTGCAGCGCCGCCGTGCCCGGGGCGGGTGGCTCACCGCGGCGCCGCGTATCGTCCCGACACTCGCGCTCGCCATCGGGGCCGCAGCTGTCGGAGCCCTGGTCGCCTGTCTGGTCACCGGCTGGACGCCGGGCGGGACCACAGAGCTCCACGGGTCGTGGCCCGACCGCCTCCGACTGGACCTACCGCTCTCCTCGGCCCTCGCCGCCGGGATCATCACCTGGCGCTGGCGCGGAGCACACACCATACGAAGGGCACAGCGATGATCGTCATCATGGGAGCCACCGGGGCAACCGGCAGCGCACTCCTCCAACGCCTGGTCGCCCTCGGGGTGCCGAGCCGGGCACTGAGCCGCGACCCCGACCGGCTGTGGGCCGGTCTCGACGAAGCGGCCCGGACACTCGTCGAGGTCCGAGCAGCCGACGCCCAGGACCCGAAGTCGCTGCGGAGCGCCTTCCACGGCGCCGACCAGCTGTTCATCAGCATGGTCAACAGCCCGGCACAGGTGGCTCTGGAAACCCGCGCCATCACCGTCGCCGCCGACAGCGGCATCCGGCACATCGTCAAGCTTTCCGCCCCGGCGGCCGCCCCGGACTCCCCGGTCGCCATCTCCCGCTGGCACCACAGCATCGAGGAGGTCCTGCGTGACACCGGCCTGACCCACACCCTGCTGCGCCCCTACGCCTTCATGCAGAAACTGCTGACCCTGGCGCCAGCGATCGTGGCTCGAGACGTCGTCCTCGGCGCGTTGGGGGACGCCGCCTGCAACTACGTCGACTGCCGCGACATCGGCGACGTCGCCGCCGAGGCTTTCCTGCGACCCCAGATCGCCGGGCAGACCTACACCCTCACCGGGCGGCGGACCTTCAGCCAGCCCGAGTTGGCCGAGCTGCTGAGTTTGGTGCTCGGACGCCGGATCCAGTACGTCGACCTGCCGCCCGCGGCCCTGCGGCAGAACCTGGTCGAGCACGGCGGCCTGCCCGACTGGCTGGCCTCCCACATCGTGGAGATCCAGCAACTGGCCGTGACCCGGCCGGAACAGCCCACGGACACTGTCTCCCGGATCCTGGGCCGCGAACCCCGCACTCTGGAGGCCTTCCTGAGCGAGAACATCCAGCACTTCCGCCCAGGCAGTCTCGCCGACCGTCGCTGACCCGGCCGGTGGTGCACGGTTCCGGGCCGGGCGCACGGCGCCCGGCCCGGGACCCGTTCGCGGATCGATGGAAGCAGCTGAACCGGTGGAAGCGGCTGGTGCAGCCGAAGCGGACGGCACCGGCTGCGGCACCGAGGTGCTGCTGCGGGCTCCCGGCCGGTGAAACAGCCGTCGGGCCCCAGGGTGCCGAAGATCCAGATATCTGAGGCTGGGGCGTGCCGGCCCGTGATCCCATCACACACGCGAGTCGCGGTGGCCGCCCGGCCAGTTGGACCAGCTTGGCTCTGCGCGTTGCACCACGTCGGGACCTGCATTTCGTCGGTTTGCCCTACCTGGGCGGCGATTGCAATGTACTGAGCACCGCATGGCCTCCCGCAGGATGAAGACGCGATTCGGCCACTTCCTCGTCCTCTCAGGATTCGCCTGACGAATCATCTCGGCAGGTGAATCCTGACGGAATGACGGAAGCTCCCAAGGGCATCGAACCGCCGGAGCCATCCTCCGACCCGAAGCTGGTGCCTCCCGTGACCCCGATCGAGGAGACGGATGTCGTGCACGTCGACGCCCCGGCCGCAGCAGGCACCCGGTGACGCGACCGGAAGGGTTGGCCGCGCCGTGCGCGCTGGGACAGGTCTTCGCTGTGAGGCACGGTCAGAGCACCGCTAACGTGGCGTTCGCCGAGGCCGCCCGCACCGGATCGATCGATTTACCGCTGGCCGGTACCGACGCCGCAGTGCCGCTGTCTGTCGGGGGAGTGCGGCAGGCCCAGGCGCTGGGCCAGTGGCTGGCCGCTCTCCCTCCGGGTCACCGTCCGGGCCGCGTCGTCTGCTCGACCTACTTGCGAGCCCGGCAGACCTGGTCGGTCATGGCAGAGACCGCAGCAGCGCTTGGGCACGTGCCGCCGCCGCTGCTGGTCGACGAGCGGCTGCGGGACCGGGAGATGGGCATCTTCGAACTGCACACTCCGGAGGTGATCCTGGACCGGGCGCCGCAGGAGGCCGAGCGCCGCGCCCAGGTCGGTGAATGGGCCTACCGGCCGCCGGGCGGCGAGTCGCTTGCCGACGTCGCGCTCCGCGTCCGTGATCTGTTCGCCGAACTCAACGCTGCGGCGGTCGGGCAGCGGGTGCTGCTCGTCGCTCACGACGCCGTCGTCGTGGCCCTGCGCTACGTGATTGCCGGCATCGGCGCGGCCCGGCCGGACGGGACAACCCTGGTGCCGAACGCATCGGTGTCCACATGGACCGGCGACGGCACCCGGCTGCACCTGGCCCGGTTCGGCGACACGACCCATCTGAACCACCTGGAAGTACCGGCATGACCACGCAGACAAGAGGAGGTGTTCCGTTCGACCCGTGCGCCACCCACTCGGTGTCGAGCTGGGAGGGCGATGGGCCCTACTGGAACCAGCAGACCGGTAGCCATGCCACCGCGACGTTCTACGACCAGAGCGGCAACTTGCCGATGAGCGCTTCCATCAGCGCCAATGCTATCGAGGAGCTGGTCCGGCAGTGGGACGAACGCCAGCGTGCGTGAGTCCAGCCGCCCGAAGCAGTCCCATATTGCTGGGCGGTGTTGCGTCACTTCCGGCGCAGTACCACGTAGCCGTGCGCGGCGAAGACCTGGCGGAATCCGCTGACCTCGGAGGGGCCGGGTTGGGTGCCGATGCCCGTGCGCTCGGTGTCGGAGACGATCCAGTCGACCGGCTGGCGGCGGATGTCGGTGATGTCCGGGGCGAAGAGGAAGACGCTGGCGCGGTCGGTGAGGTGGGGGGCGAGGTTGTGAGAGGCGGCGACCGGGGCGCCGTTGGGTATCAGGCTGACGGCTTGCCGGGCGGCCGTGATGCGCGGGGTGTCGGTCCAGAAGCCGGGGGTGACGATCCGGGCCAGCGGGAAGAAGGCGCCGATCGCGGCAGCGGTGAGCGCCACGGCGAGCGGGATGCGGCCACGGAACCGCGACGCCGCCTTGCCCCGGCAGACCGCGTCGATCAGGGCGAAGAACACGATGGGCATGAGGACCGCCGAGTAGTGGAAGTAGATGCCCCAGTACGAGGGGTTGTCCGACAGGAAGCGCCAGGCGAGCGTCGGCAGGGCCAGGAGCAGCAGCGGGCTGCGGGCGGCGAGGAACAGGGTGGGCAGCAGTGTCATCAGGAGCGTCAGGGCCTTCGTGCCGCCGGCGGCCAGGGTGCCGGCTGGGTTCTGCGAGCCGAGGTAGACGTAGCCGCCGCCGGGGTTGACATGCGGGATGACGACCAGCACGGCCAGCGCTGCCGCGGCGGGCCCCAGCACGCACAGCGTCAGCCCCGCCCGGCGGGCGGTTCCTGGTCCTCGGCACAGCAGGAGCAGTCCCAGGACCAGGACCGTGGCCCCCAGGTCTTCCTTGACCAGCAGCAGGGCTGATGCCCAGGCCGCGCAGGCGGTCCAGCGGCGGTCGAGGTAGGCGGCGAGCGCGAGGGCCAGCAGGGGCAGGGCGAAGGCCACTTCGTGGAAGTCGAAGCCGATGAGGTTCTGGATGCCCCAGCTGAGCGCGTACGCGGTGCCGATCAACGGGCCGCCGCTGCGCGTCACGACGTAGACGGACCACGCCGCCAGCGCGGCCTGGGCGACCAGCAGGGTCTCGATGTGCGGGAACAGTCCGTAGAACGGGGCGAGGATGGCGAGGATCGGATGGAAATGGTCTCCCAGCAGCGGGAAGGCGACGTCCTGCAGCCCTGGCCCGGCGGTCGCCGCGCGGATCTGCGAGGTAGGCGGATGCAGGTCGGCGTAGGCGCGGACGCCCTGGCCGAAGATGCCCAAGTCGTAGGCGCCGGTGTCGAAGCGGGCGTGATGGCGGAGCGCGTAGAGGGCGTAGAGGGCGAAGGACGCGAGCCCCAGGGTGGCGGCGGGCCGGACCGCGCGGACGCGGCGCCGGAGGCGGCTGCGGGCTGGGGGTGCGGCGGCGGTCGGGGTGTCGGGCAGGGTGCTGGTCGTGATGGTCACGTACTGACACTGCCGTTGACCTGCTGAGGAGAGGCTGAAGCTTCCTGAAGATCGTTTCAGGGAGAACGTCGCGGTCCGGGGATACTGGCGATCATGCGAGTGCTGGTGATCGAAGACGAGGAGCGGCTGGCCGCGTCCCTCAAGCGCGGTCTTGAGGCCGCCGGGTACGCCGTCGACGTCGCCCACGACGGGCGGATCGGCCTGTGGATGGCGGGGGAGCACGCGTACAGCGCGATCATCCTCGACATCATGCTGCCGGGCCTGAACGGCTACCGGGTCTGTGCCCGCCTGCGCAGCGACGGCGTCAACACCCCCATCCTCATGCTCACCGCGAAGAACGGTGAGTACGACGAGGCCGAGGCGCTGGACACCGGCGCTGACGACTACCTGGCCAAGCCCTTCTCCTACGTCGTCCTGGAAGCCCGGCTCCGCGCCCTGCTGCGCCGTGGCGGCCCGCGGGTGCGCACCCAGCTGCGCCTGGGCGACCTGTGGCTCGATCCGGCCGCGCGGAACTGCGGACGCGGCGACCAGCGGATCGCCCTTACCGCCAAGGAGTTCGCGGTGCTGGAATGCCTGGCCCGGCGACCGGGCGAGGTCGTCCCGAAGATCGACATCGTGGACGAGGTCTGGGACGTGTCGTACGACGGAGACATCAACATCGTCGAGGTCTACGTCAGTGCCCTGCGGCGCAAGATCGACGCGCCCTTCCGGCGCGCGGCGATCGAGACGGTGCGCGGTGGCGGCTACCGGCTGGCGGCCGACGGTGGCTGACACCCGCGCGGGCCGGGACCGCCTCGCCGCGGTGGCGGGGCTCAGCACCGTCGCCGTGCTCTGCGCGGGCTTTGCGGCCCTCCTGCTGATGAGCTCCGTGCTGCCGCTACCGGCCGGCAGCGACGCCGGTTTCGAAAGTCAGGCCCGCGCTCTCGCGCTCATCGAGGAGGTGGCGACGCCGGGAGCACTGCTGGCCGCCGTGTTCGTGGCCGCCGCCACCTGGCAGCTGGGCGGGAGCTCGCGCGGCCGGGGCGCGGTGACGGCCGCCGCCGCGACCGCGCTACTGGTGACCTTCGCCGACGCGCGCTGGCTGCCCGCCGTCGTCCTGTCGGGCACCGACCGGCCGCACCCCCACGTGTCGTGGATGGCCCTGGGCGGAGCCGCCACGGCCTCCGGGCTGCTCGTCGCCGCCACCACCTGGGTATCCGCGCGGCCACGGGAAGGGAGCACACCGGGCGCGGGCCGGGGCCATCCCCGGCGGCTGTTGGTCAGCGGCTCCGCGACCGCGGCCCTGATGGCCGTGGCCGCCTGGTTCTTCGTTCTGATCGGCCAGTCCTACCGCTGGGGGTGGAACCCCCGGGGCGCGCTCGCCAACTGGCTCCTGGCCATCGGCGGCGGACTCCTCGTCGGCGCCATCGTGCGGTTCGCCACCCGCAGCGCGCTGCGCCCGGTCGAGATCCTCAACCGCGAACTGCAGGAGATCACCGCCAGCCGCGCCCTCGATCAGCGGATCACGGTCCCCGAGATCGGCACGCTGATTCCCTGGCTGGCCCGCACCATCAACGTCACGCTCGACCGCGTCTTCGCCGGCGTCGCCCGTCAGCAGCGCTTCATCGCCGACGCCTCCCACGAGCTGCGCAGCCCCATCGCCAACCTCCGTGCCTCCCTCGAATCCTCCCTCGCCCACCCCGAGAACGTGGACTGGCCCGAGACCGTACGGGACGCGCTCACCGACATCGACAGGCTCCAACACCTCACCGACGACCTGCTCCTGCTCGCCCGGTTGGACGACCCCGCTCCGCCCGCCGGCACCCCCGTCGACCTCGCCGCGCTCACCCACGACCTGGTCGAGGAGTTCCGCCACCTCCGCATCCACCAGAAGCTGCGCTTCACCTTCCACGCCGACGACCCGGTCGTCGTGCACGGCAGCGCCGTGCAGCTGGAGCGGCTGCTGCGGAACCTCCTCGACAACGCCGCGCGGCACGCCCGCACGGTCACGGACATCGCCGTCACCTCCGGCACCGACGGCCTGGCCCGGGTGGAGATACGCGACGACGGCCCCGGCATCCCGCCCGCCGACCGCGAGCGGATCTTCGAACGCTTCACCCGCCTGGACGGCGCCCGCGCCCGCGGCACCGGCGGCACCGGGCTGGGCCTGGCCATCGCCCGAGAGATCGCCACCCGGCACGGCGGCACCCTGCACGCGGCCCCCAACCCGTCGGGGGCCCTGTTCATCGCCGGTCTCCCACAGGGGCGATGACTCAAGGACGTCGGTCACGATCCTTGTGAGGCCGGCCGCCCGTGTGGGAGCGAGGAGTTCGAGGCGGCTGTTGCGTTCAGCTCTCCAGGGGGTGCGATTTTGCCAGGACGCGGTCGGCGAGACCGCTCCGTATGGCCGCTGCGGGGGAGCTGTCGGGCTTGCGGGCGGCCTGGTCACGGAAGCAGGCCAGGAACTCGTCCGCGAGGCCCTCGCGCGGGTGCCGAGCCAGCACCTCCGCCCGGAACCCGGCGGTGAAGTCGTCCGCGTTCCGCCCCGAGATGTCCACGCCGGTGGCCCGCTCCAGCAGATGGCCCTCCGGGTCCTCCCGCACGTCCACCGAGTCCCACATGTGCCGCACGATGACGTCGGAGAGCCGCTGCCGGCGCTCCACCGGCCATCCGGCCCCGGCGCCGAATACCCAGGCCACGTGCCCGCCGGCCTCGTCGAAGGCGACGGTGTGGCTGTCGAACTGCGGGACCAGCCCTATGTCGTGGAGCAGCGCGGCCACGTACAGCAGTTCGGCGTCGTGCTCGATGCCCCGGTCCGCGGCGTACGCGCTGGCCCACACGTAGGACCGGATCGAGTGGTTGAGCAGCGCGGGGGTGCAGTAGGCGGTGGCGACTTCGAGAGCGGCGGCGCATGCGGCGGTTTCGGGGGCGGCGGGTACGGTCAGCGCTTCGCGGGACGTTTCGTCGGTCATGGTGCCGAGTATGCCGATCGCCCGGTCTCTTTCGATCACCGGCGCCCCGAAGGCGTTCCGGGCCGGGGCCGGGTGGGGGCGTTGGGCGAGTGAGATATCGGCAGGTACCGCTGCCCTGCATCGAGCCCACGGGCCGGATGCGGGACGAACTCCACCCGCCAAGGGTGACCCGGCACGGTGAATTATTGGGGGAGGCGCAGTGCTCAAGCGCGCACGCTGCGAATCGTCGGGGAAGCATGGACGAGCGGGGACGGCAGGCTGCGACTGATCGTCTTCATGGGAGCGGCCGCCTGCGCCGTACGCACCCTTGGTGGTGGCGGCTGGCTCGAGAGTCTGCTGTCGCGGTGCTGAGGCGCGATCCAGATTTCTCGGAGTTCGGCGGTCTGCGGATGTCGAGAACGTGTCACCGGCTCCGTCCCAGGGGCATCAGCGGCCACCTCCGGCCGCACGAGGAAGAAGGAGAAGCCAGCATGGCGATTCAGCGGATGGACAACGTCGGCATCGTCGTCGAGGACATGGATGCCGCCATCGCGTTCTTCGTGGAACTGGGCTTGGAGCTGGAGGGCAGGGCGCAGGTCGAGGGCCTCTTCGCCGACCAGTGCACCGGACTCGACGGCGTCCGCTGTGACATCGCGATGGTCCGGACCCCGGACGGGCACAGCCGGCTCGAGCTGGCGAAGTACCGCAGCCCCGCAGCGATCAGCGCCGGGCCGCGTAACCAGCCGCACAACATTCTGGGCACGCACCGCGTCATGTTCGCCGTCGACGACCTCGAGGACACCGTTGCCCGCCTGCGCCCTCACGGCGCCGAACTCGTCGGCGAGATCGCCCGGTTCGAGGACAGCTATCTGCTCTGCTACCTCCGAGGCCCGGAGGGCATCATCGTCGGACTGGCCGAGCAACTGAGTTGAGACGGAGGAACCGAACCGCGCGGCCGAACGATCCTGGAGTACGGGGACGTACGGTTCGGGACCCTGGACGAGCGGCATCTGTGGAGGAACTCTCAGCCCTGACAGGACCCTGGCCGTCCTCAACCACAGTTGCGGGAGACCCCGGATGTGGAACTGCTTCGGATAGCCGCCGAAGACCTCCAGGATCCGGCCGTCGAACGTGTAGAACTCGCTACCTGCCCTGGCCGTGCTCTCGTCGCTCATGGGGTGACGCCACACAGGCGGACCTGCGGCTGTCAGGCCCCGTCCGCCGGCAGGTCCATCACCGCTCCCGCCGCCGGACGGGCGCGGCGGTGGAGAACGAGCGTGGTGCGGTGGAACGGGATCAGTCGGTGTCCAGGCCGTCGATCAGGCGGTTGAGGAACCGGGTGAAGGTGGCTTCGGGTGTGAGGGGGCGTCCGGGGGCGGCGAGGGCTTCGGCGAGTTCCGGGTGACGGCCGTCCGCTGCGACAGCGGTGAGGTAGCGGACTTCGGCTGCGATTCGGTCGGGGGACTGCAAGGCTGCGGCCCCCGCGATCTCATGGGCGACGTGCCCGGCCACGAATGCGGTGAGTTGGGCGAAGACCTCCAGCTTCGCCGCACCGTCCAGCCCGGTGGGCCGCAGGGTGGCAAGTGCGCGTTCCAGGAAGGCCAGGGTGTTGGGGCCGGGGATGCGGCGGCCCGCCAGAGCTGCGGGCAGCCAGGGGTGTCGCAGCATATGGGCGCGCTGGAGGTGGGCGATGGCTTTCAACTCGGCACGCCAGTCGCCGGTGGGCGTGTTCGCGGTGGGGAGTTCGCCGCTGACCTGGTCGACCATCAGTTCCAGCAGCGTCTCCTTGTCGGGGGCGTAGCTGTACAGCGACATGGCGCCGGCTCCGACCGCTGCGGCGACTTTCCGGATGGTGACCGCTTCGAGCCCCTCCGCGTCCGCCAGGGCGACGGCCGCCGCCGTGATCGCCTCTCGGCTGTAGGTGGGCTTGCGGCCCCTGCGGGGCTTGGTGGAGCCCAGCCAGAGCTGTTCAGGGTCGACGCCTGGGGTGCCGGCCTCTTCTGTACGGGGCATGGTCCGCGCTCCCTTCCTTGATCGAGGCGGCCCTTGCGGGCCTCATCCAAGCATGGGCTATTCTCGTACATCGTACGGATTAGGAGGAGGGGAACGATGGCAGCACGCACGCACGGTTCTGCGACGAGGCCGACCTGGGCACCGCCTTCCGGTAAGCCGCCACTGGCTTCACGGATCATGAGGGCGACCTGGCGCGGCCTCCCGGCCAAGCGGCACGATGTCGGGTGGGAGCCGGGGCTGCTGGTGCCGGCCGCCGACGGCAGCCCGCTGATCACGGACCACTACTTCCCACGCGCCGAGGGCGACTTCCCCACCCTCTTGGTGCGCTCGCCGTACGGCAGGGGCCTGCCGTGGTCTCCCATGTACGGCGTGCTCTTCGCCGAACAGGGCTTCCACGTGGTGCTGCAGAGCTGTCGCGGCACCGGTGGTTCCGGCGGCGAGTTCGATCTGTGGCGCAACGAGGCTGCCGACGGCCAGGCCACAGTGTCCTGGCTGCGCGAGCAGCCCTGGTTCAACGGAACACTGGGGACCATCGGCCCCAGCTACCTGGGATACGTGCAGTGGGCCCTGGCCGTGGAACCGCCACCGGAGCTGAAGGCGATGGTGGTGCAGATGGGGCTGCACGATCCTCACGCCCTGTTCCACGCAGATGGTGCGCTCCGTCTGGAGAACGCCCTCGCCGTCGGCGTCGGCATGACGTACCAGCACCAGGGGATGGCACGCTTCGTGAAGGCGACTCTGCGTCTGCAGCGGCGCCTGCCTGATGTCACCACCGCGCAGCCGCTGCGCGGGGCGCACGTGCCCGCCCTCGGGGGCGATGTGCCCTGGCTGGACGACGTGATGTCGCACCCGGATGCCGAGGACGCGTACTGGAGCGGTGCGTCGTTGGCAGCGGTGGCGCAGCGGCTGAAGGTGCCGACCAGTCTGATCACCGGATGGCACGATGTGCTGGGCGACCAGACCTTCGAGCAGTACCGCCGACTACGTGAGGCCGGCTGCGAAACCGCCCTGCTCGTCGGCCCCTGGACCCACACATCCGCGCTGCAGCAGGGGTGGCCCGAGGTGTTCGCCGAGAGCCTCGCCTGGCTGCGCGCACACCTGTACGGCGATCCCTCAGGCCTCCGTCCCACAAGAGTGCGCGTGCACGTCGGCGGCCAAGACGATTGGCGGGACATCGAGGACTGGCCGCCGGCCACGCTCGGCAGCCCGTGGTTTCCCACCGCGCAGAAGCACCTCACCCAGCAGGCTCCCCCGGATTCCGCACCCCTGATGTCGTTCCGCTACGACCCGAGCGACCCCACCCCCTCTCTCGGCGGCCCGCTGCTCTCCCGTACGGCCGGTCCTCGCGACAACAGCACCCTGGAGGTCCGGGACGACGTACTGACCTTCACCGGCCCCCCGCTGACCGAGCCCCTGGACATCCTCGGCCCGGTCTCCGCACGGCTGAGCATCTCCACGGACACCGGCCACGCCGACATCTTCACCCGCCTGTGCGACGTGGACGCACAAGGCCGCTCCGTCAACATCTGCGACGGGCTGGGCCGACCGCGGACGGACGTGCAGGAGCCGTCGCAGATCACTGTGCCGATGAGTCACACCGCCCACCGCTTCGCTGCCGGTCACCGCATACGCTGGCAGATCAGCGGAGGCGCCCATCCGCGCTACGCCCGCAATCCCGGCACCGGGGAGTCGCCGGTGGACGCCACCACCTTCACACCGGTGCGCATCACGCTCCATGCGGACTCGGCGCTGATGCTGGCGCCACTTGCCCGCGGTTCCGGACCCAGCCCCACGGGGAACAGCTGACAAGCCGGCCCCGACGGTTGACCGATCAGCTCAGGGACTCGTTCTCCTCCTCGTCCTCGGTGGTGTTGGGGTCACGGAAGGCGCGCAGGCCCTGGCCGGCGCCGCTGGGGTCAGCTCGGAACAACCCCGGTCCAGAGCCCGCCGTTCAGCCGAGCTGGTAGTCGAACCAGATGCGATGCGTGCCGTCGGTGTCGACGGCCATCCCTCCGGCACCGGAGATCCCGGTCAGCTCGCCGGTTCCGCTGGAGGGCACGATGGTGAAGAACTCCGCGGTGCGGTCGCTGCCGGACGTCGTCGCCGAGTGTACGAAGTTGAAGGAACCTTCCTGTCCGTGCAGGGAGCCTTCGAACGACTCCATGGCCACATAGGTTCCGACGCCGGTCGCTTCGTCGAACGCGGCAGTGAACAGGGTCGCCGAGCGACCTGCGGCCTCGCCCTCGAAGTGCTTCTCCATCGTCGCGACACTGACCGGCAGCCCGGTGGACACGGCCGGCTCGGGCTTCAGCTCAGTCGGGACGAACGCTGTGACAGTGAACGCTGCAGTGGCTCTCATGCGCCGACCGTACCGGCGGGCTCTGACAATCACGGCCAGGCCACGGGCGACCCGGGCAACGAGCGACGACCGACGACCGAAGCAGTGTGAGTGGTCAGGTGGTGTGCGTCTCGTGGGTTTCACGGTTGGCGAGCGCCTCGGCCGCTTGGGAGCGACGTCGATATCGGTCGCGCTGGCCTGGCTCTTGCAGCGTTCCCCGAACATTCTGCTCATCCCCGGCACGTCGAAGGTGGCGCACCTGCGTGAGAACGTGGCAGGCGCCGGCCTTTCTCTCTCGCTTCTGAGGACCTGGCAGAGCTGGGCGGCATCAGCGCCTGAATTCCCCCCGGGGGGGGTTCGGAGGGACCTTCGGAGTTGAGGGTCTGGAGCCGGGGGCGGCGTCGAGGTCTCCCGCAGTTGAAGGCTCCTACACCGAATTCGGCGGGCACCGTACGCGCTCGACGCGGCGATCGCGGCTACGGCCGACGCAGACAGCCCGACGGTGATGCGCCCCGAAACGGGACCCGTTTCCCGCCCGCGAGATGCACGCAGTCCCGCAGTGCGATCAGCGCCGTGGGGAGCCCGTGACCACCCGGGAAGCCCCTTCGAGCGGCGAGATGCCCGCCCGGGGGGCGCGGTACGGTCCGCGGACACCACGACATCCCTGGTCGCCCCCACCGGTGATGTGCTGCTGCCGGGGATTCACCATGAGTTCCAACGAAGCCCGCGCGTAGTCCACTTGCGACGGGATTGGTCGGCCGGACCGGGCTGGATCCTGCCCAACGTTTTCCCAAGTCCGCCCCTGACCGGCCGCAAGAAAGCAGAATCAAACCCTGGATGCAGCCAGAGCTATCGGGGGCGAAGACTGGTGGGAACTCAAGACGTGTGGGTACGGGCGCAGAGCGTGGCCTTTGGAAACCGGTTGGTGCGAGCCGACACGATCGTGGAGGTCAGCTGGGAGCGCAGTGCGCCCCAGTTCCTCACGTTCACCCTTACCGACCACCGTGACGAAGTACGCCATCAGATACGGGGCATCGGCTCGGCTGCCCCGGCCGTCAGTGAAGAAGAGGGCACCGCCCTGGTCGCCGCCCTGTTGAAGGCCATTGCCGCCACAGCGTTCCTTCCCGGCGCACACCTGCTGGTGCTCACGGAAGCGGACGGCACCGGACTCCGCTGGCGCCGCGCCCCCCTGCACGACATCGCAGAAGAGGCTGCCTCCTGACCGGGCCGGTGTCATGGTGGGGCTGCGCCGGGCGTGGGAGGGGCGTCGGCCGGTGGGCCGCTGCGGCGAGACTGGGGGCGGCAGGGGACTGGCACACCGGTCCCCGCCCCCCTTCCCGGCCTGAGAGGATCACCAGGACCGTACGAACGAGTGCAGGGCGGGGAAACATGATCGGACTGGTACTGCTCGGGGTTCTCACGCTCGCCATCGGCGGGTGTGCATGTGTGGTGTGGGCGGAGCGCGGCGGTCCGCGCTGGGTCCGCGCGGCGGCGACCGTGACACTCACTGCGGGCCGGCTGCTGCGCCGCGCCGAGAAGAACCGGCGACGCCTGAGCCGAACCAGCGGCAACGGCGACTAGGTCCAGGCCGAGGAAGCCCAGGGCGCCGAGACCGACAGCACGCACGTGGGCCAGGATGCGGTCGCTGCGGGTCGTGGGCACGCATCGGGGTGGCCGCGGCGGTGGTGCCGGTACGTGTGCGGTGGTGCTGGTTGGTGGTGGGGACGTGTAACGCCTTTGGACGGCCGAGCCAAGTAGAGATGTAAGGCATTGCTCGTCCGTTCAAGGAGTCGTCCGTGAAAGCGGAGCATTCAATAGCGCCACTGGTTCATGAGCCGCTCGGGTTCGTCGCGCACTTCCAGCAGCAGCTCGCCGAGGAGCTCACCGCCCGTGCCGCGGCCCTGCCGCCCGTGGCGGCGGTGCCGGTGCGGCCGCGCCACACCCGGCGGATCGCGGTCACCGCGCTGGGACTGGCCGCAGCCGCCACTGCGGTGGCGCTGATCCCGCACTCGGCCCCGACCACCGCACCGCAAGCAGGAACGGACCCCAGCACCCACGTGCCGGGCAGCGGTGCGCCGGTCCTGAGTAACGCCGCCTACACGGTGGTTCCGCGCAAGGACGGGACCGTCAGCATCCAGGTGACGGGCGCAGAGGTGTCCGGGCTCCAGGCGGCGCTGCGCAGCCTGGGTGTGCCGGCCGTGGTCCTGCGGGCCTCGGAGTCCTGCCACACCAAGGTCCGCACCGACAACGCCAACCTCGAAACGGTCTCCTCGCAGGACCCGAAGAACGGACGCCTGATGGTGATCCGGCCCAGCGCCATCCCGCACGGTGACTCCCTGGTGCTGGTGCAGCCCTCCCTCAAGGGTGTCCTGCACCCGGAGAAGATGTACTCCATGGAGGTCATGCTGTCCCCGGGCGAGCCCAGCTGCTTCCCCGTCTCCCAGAGCGGCATCGGCGAGGGCTGAGCCCCGCCGCCGGACCCGCCATACGGAGAAAGCCTCCTGCGCTGCCCGCATCACCGCCTGCAGACCCGGCGGGCAGCGCCGTTGGCCGCCGGGTCGAGCCGCCGGCAGGCCCCGGTCAGGCCCCGCGCCTGTTGCCTTCGCCGACGCGACGATGGCCCGATCCCCGGGTGGGCGCAAGGGTCCCGTCCGGGGATCAGCATCGCTACAAGCAACGCGACGTTGCCGCTGGCCGAAGTCCGCGGACCCTTCGAGCCCCGGGCATCGGCCGAACTGCCGCATCGTCAGGTCTGCCGCCCGTAGGTGGCGACCAGTAACCCTCGATCCTCCCCAGCGAGGACCCGCAGCCGGCGCCCGTCGCCACGGCGCGGCCCTGTCACCGAACAGGCCCCTGGGTGCCGTTCGGCAAGGAGCACCATGCACCATCATGACTCGGCTTTGTCACGCCTTGTTCGATCGCGGGGCACCGTCTTCGACCTCTTCTCCGGCCGGAACAACAGCCTGGGCCTGCTGCGGCTGCTGCTGGCTTCCGCCGTGGTGGTCTCTCACGCGCGCATCCTCGGATTCGGGGACCGCGAGTTCGGATACGCGTTCTCCAGCGGTCAGATCGACCTCGGATCCCTGGCGGTGTTCGGCTTCTTCGTCCTGTCCGGCCTCCTGATAACGCGCAGTGGAAACCGGCTCCCCGTCGGGCGCTTTCTGTGGCATCGCGCGCTTCGTCTGCTGCCCGGCCTGTGGGTCTGCCTCACGGCTACCGCTCTTGTCGTGGCCCCACTGCTGTACTGGCGCCAGCACGGGAGCACCGCCGGTTACTGGCAGCACCCCCAGGGACCCCTCGCCTACCTGCGGGCGAACTGGGCCATAGGTATCAGTCAATGGGGCATCTCCGGCGTCATGGAAACAGCCCATGCCCAAGGCCTTGCCTTCAACAACGCCTTCGACGGCGCCCTGTGGTCGCTCAAGTACGAGGTGCTCTGCTATCTCGGGGTGGCCCTGCTCGCCCTGACCGGATCCCTGACCCGTGCCCGGCGCGCCGTCCTCGCCGTGACCGTGCTCCTGGGCTGGCTCGTCCTGAGCGACGCCATCGGGAACCGCTACATGTCCGGAGCCCTCGCCGCGAAGCACGGCGGGCCCTTCGACGTTCCCCTGATGGGCGCACTCGACGTGGACTGGGTGGTCTACCTGGGCTTCGCCTTCGCCCTCGGTTCGTTGATCGAGCTGTACAAGGAGCGAGTCCCGATCAGCGACCCGCTCGCTGCACTTGCCGCCGCGACGCTGCTCATCACCCTCTCCTACGGCTACTTCTTCGCCATCGGGGTTCCGGCCTACGCGTATCTACTGCTGTGGCTGGCCATCCGGCTGCCGAGGCCGCTCCAGAAAGTAGGCCGCACGCACGACTACTCGTACGGCATCTACATCTACGGCTTCGTCGTGGAACAAGCCCTCGCCACACTTGGTGGCGCGCGCTGGGGATTCGGCGCCTACCTGGGACTCGCGTTGGGTGGCACCCTGATCGTGGCAATGCTCTCCTGGCATCTGGTGGAACGCCCGGCCATGCGGCTGAAGGACCGTGGAAGGTTCCACAGCGTTGTGCGTGCCGACACGGCACCGCAGCCCGTTCGGCAGCGGCCCCGGAGAACCGGTTCCGAGGCACCTGCAGAGTTTCGGTGCAGGTCTCGCCCCCTCCACGACGGCCGAATCGACGCTACCGGTTCCAGCACGCGCCCATACGCGCCTCATGGATGACGTTCCGGCAACACTCCGCCAGCTCAGATACTTATCCGTCTGGATCCGTCCTCCCGGCGGATCCGGACCGACAAGTTGATCACGACATCCAGCAGGCCCTAGCTGTACGGGTTGAGTGCCCAGAATCGGACGGTGTCGCTGCGACGGTCGAACCACAGCTTGGTGGAGTAGCCGCTGCCGTCTCGGTCGAGCTCGTGCGACCGGGTCCACTGCGGGTTCTCCGGACCCTCTCCCTGGAGCGGCTCCTCGAACCACGAGGAGAAGTCATCGGCCGGCCTCTCGGAGACGAAGGCGTGGGCCGCCGTCAACTCGGCAACCTTCCCCGGTGCCAGCCGGGCGAAGCCCGAGATCACCAGCTCCGGAGATGGTATGCCCCGGTCGTTGTCCCGGCTACTGACCCACTTGGCGTCGGTGAGCGTGCCCAGCAACGGGAACGCCCGCTCCAGCGGTGCGGTGTCGGTGTGCCAGTCTCCCTTGGCCCCGTCCGCCACCTGACGCAGGATCCACCAGGCGGGTAGGACCGCCAGCCCCGCCCCTATCCCTATCAGCTTCCGTCGCTCCAACGTGATCCCCTCATGCCTGACTCCGGGGGCACCATATCTGGATCGTGCACCTCACTCGGACCACCTAGTGATCACAACCAAGTACGCGCCCTAGGTGTGCAGGAGCTCGGAGCCGTCAAACAGAAGGCTCCTTGGTCAGGGGGCGCAGGCCGTCAGTGTTCACCTGCTTCCCAGACCAGTTCGCCGGCGTTTCCGACGACAGCGACGCAGGCTTCCTCGGTGCCGCCGAGGGCAGCGTGCCGGAGCAAGGCCGGCTTCCCTGATTCGAGGGCGGCAGCGGTGTCTTGGAGCATGGCACCCACCGAGCTCCACAGCGGCACGCCGGGCACCCACCTCTCGTGGTCCCACAGGAGAACTGCGCCATGGCAGTCGCCGAGCCGCAGATCGACGATGAGTCCGTCACCGCCGGGGCTCATCGCAATCGGCAGGAACGACGGCAGGAACCGTGGCTCTGGTTCACCGTTCGCGTCGAAGGATGCCCCTTCCTGTTCTGCGACCAGCAACCAGATCTCTCGCGTCTCCAGGGCTCCGTCCAAGCCCACTGGAGCATACGATCCAGGGATCCAGAAGTCGGCGCTGACACTGTCCAGGGTCCACCACTCGTGTACTTCGGTGGGGAGTGCTATCGCGAGATCTGCCTCGACTGCGCGGAGTTGACCCTCGTCCGCAGCCGGTCTTATGGGGGGCTTGTGGAGGCGGTCTCTGAACCAGGATCGATGCGATCCCACGACGTACGCACTTCATGATCAATCGAGGTCATGGTCGGAAGCCTCTCCGGGAGCTCTGAGAGGACGGTTCGTGAGTCTTTGAGGTGGTTTGTCATCGCCTGATGGTGTGGCTATGGGCGGAATCTTCCGGGCGACAGCCGGTGGTCTGTTGGGGTGGCTGGGTGAGTGAACGCATGCCATACCCG